>NZ_JASPJP010000020.1:0-24577 GCF_030232615.1 Corynebacterium sp. MSK035 | reverse complement strand
CAATCGGCATCCAGAAAGGCCAAATCTAACCCCCGCGCGACACGCCGAGCCAGACACACATTTTGTCGTTTAACCCGCAAATCACTCACCTGCATAAATACAAGAAAACCCCCGGCGTAAACCGGGGGTTTTCACCCTGCGGAGGATGTGGGATTTGAACCCACGAGGGATGTGACTCCCGCACGCGTTCCAGGCGTGTGACATAGGCCGCTAGTCGAATCCTCCAACGTCGTTAAAGACTACCCAACAAACCCCATTTTCCCAAAACGCGCCCCCTACCAGGGAAAACGAGGCATTTAAGCGGTACTTCTTCGCAATCGGTGCCACCAACAGCAACCAACTCCGGTTGCCGACTGCCGACGCCAGTTGCCGAATGCTGTTTCGCCCCCACTCCCGGAATTTTTCCGGGAGTTACTTAGCCAGCCGAGCAATCGCCGCCGAGGCCTCCTCCAGCTTGGCGTCCAACTCCTCCGGGCCGCCCTCAGCCGCATGCACCACACAGTGATGAAGGTGAGCATCCAGAAGAGTTAACGCCAACGACTTCAACGCCGAATTCACCGCCGAAATCTGGGTCAAAACATCGATACAGTACTCTTCGTTCTCAATCATCCGACCAATGCCACGAACCTGCCCTTCAATGCGACGGATACGGGACTCATAACGCCGCTTCTCCGCGAGGTAACCGGGATCAGTGGTGTCATGGCAGCAAGAATCGTCGTCAAGCGAATGCGATTGCGACGAACAACAAGACTCACTCATGAGTTACTCCTTTTTGAATAGCTGGTTGACTCGGAGAAAAACCGCGCAGACGCAGACTGTTGCCGACCACAAAAACCGACGAAAACGCCATCGCAGCGCCAGCCAACATCGGATTCAACAACCCCAGCGCGGCGACAGGAATTGCCAAAACGTTGTAGAAAAACGCCCAAAAAAGATTCGAACGAATCGTGCGGAGCGTCCGGCGTGACAACCGCAGCGCATCCGCAGCCGCCAACAGATCACCACGCACCAGCGTGATATCCGCAGCCTCCATCGCCACATCGGTGCCCGTGCCCATCGCCATGCCCAAATCCGCCTGCGCAAGAGCCGCAGCATCATTGATGCCATCGCCGACCATCGCCACACACGCGCCGCCAGCCTGCAACTTCTCAATCGTCGCGACCTTATCCTCCGGCATCACTCCCGAAATCACATCCTCGCGAGCAATACCGACCTCATCTGCGACCCGAAACGCCGGGTCGGCGGCGTCGCCGGTCAGCAGAATCGGCCGCACCCCCCACTCCCGGAATTTCGCGACCGCAGCCGCCGACGTCGGCTTCACCGAATCCGACACCTCCAACGTGCCCAGGAGCTCGCCGTCGCGGCGCACCGCAACCACCGTCCCCCCACTCCCGGAATTTTCCCCGGAGCGACCGACCTCGATGCGGTGGCCATCCACGGTGCCTTCAACCCCCACTCCCGGAATATCCCGGAAATCCGAAACCGGGAGTAGAGAATCCGGATCCGCCGCACGCACAATAGCCTGCGCAATCGGGTGATGCGACGCCGCCTCCACCGAAGCGGCAAGCGACAGCAGATTTTCGGGAGTGGGAGGGACCTCCGTCAACTCCATCACACCCGTAGTCACCGTGCCGGTCTTATCCAGCACAACCGTGTCGACCTTCCGCGCCGACTCCAGCACCTCCGGGCCACGCAGCAGCACACCAGCCTTGGCACCTTCACTCGTGCCGACCAGGAGCGCTGTGGGCGTCGCTAAGCCAAGCGCACACGGGCACGCGATGATGAGCACGGCGACCGCAGCCGTGACCGCCTCACTCGCGCCGTGCCCCGTAAGCAACCACGCGCCCAGCGTGACCGCGGCGATCGCGATGACGGCGGGCACGAACACTCCCGAAACCCGATCCGCCAGCCGCTGCACCGGCGCCTTACCCGTCTGCGCCGCCTCGACCATCGCCGCCATCTGCGCCAACTGCGTCTCCGAGCCCACGCGCGTCGCCCGCACGAGCAACCGCCCAGACGTATTGATCGTCGCCCCTGTCACCTCATCGCCAGGGCCGACCTCGACAGGCATCGGTTCGCCGGTCAGCATCGACGCATCCACCGCCGACGCGCCCTCCACGACAACGCCGTCCGTCGCGATCTTCTCACCAGGCCTAACGACGAACACCACTCCCGGACGGAGCTGTTCCACGGGCAGCCGCTTCTCCACTCCCGAACTTTCGAGAACGGAGACATCCTTGGCGCCAAGCTTCATCAACTCCCGGAGTGCCTGACCGGCGTTGCGCTTGGAGCGCTTCTCGAAGTAACGACCAATCAGCACAAACATGATGATGCCGGCCATCGCCTCGAGGTAGATGTTCATATCGGCATCACCAGGAGTGACCGTGAAGTGGAACTCGTGCTTGAGCCCCGGCAGCCCGGCACGCCCGAAGAACAACGCCCACACACTCCAGAGGAACGAAGCGGTCGTCCCCATAGTGATTAGCGTGTCCATGGTGACCTCGCCATGACGCAGATTCTTCAGTGTCGCGCGGTGGAACGGCCAGCCGGCCCACACAAAGACCGGCGCCGAGAGCGTGAGACACAGCCACTGCCAATTAGTGAACTGGAGGGCAGGAATCATCGACATTGCGATGACGGGAGCAGTGAGGATGACAGCGCCGATGACTCGGTTGCGCAGGTCTTCCAGCTCCCGGTCTTTCCCTTCGGGAGCAGCACCCGGTTCCTGTTCGGGCTCCTCCTGCGGAAGCTCAGCGGTGTACCCCGCTGCCACGATTGTGTCGATCAGTTGCTGCGGGTTGATGTCCGCCGGCGCCTCCACATGCGCCTTCTCGGTCGCATAGTTCACGCTCGCGTTAACGCCATCAAGTTTGTTCAGCTTGCGTTGGATACGGTTTGCGCACGACGCACACGTCATCCCGCCGACGGGGATATCAAGGGTGAGAAGTTGCTGCTCAGACATCCGCTTTCCTCTTTGGGGGTTTAGTTTGCGACCGCCTTGTAGCCAGCTTCATCCACTGCTGCGATTACGGCAGCGGTGTCAATGTCTGCATCCGAGGTCACGGAAAGGAAATTCCGGGAGCGGTCAACCTGGACATCAGTGATTCCCGGGAGTTCAGAGACTTCCTCCCGCACCGATGCCTCGCAGTGTCCGCATGTCATGCCAGTAACAGTAAAAGTTTGATTAGCCATACCCCAATATATACCCCCTATGGGTATATCTGTAAAGCTATTCGCGCTGACGGTAGCCCGAGTAGGCCCGCCCCGCGAGAGCTGTCGGGAAGGCAAGGTTGAATTCGGGCGGCGCGTGCGGAGACGGCGGGTGGCGGTAGACCGCGCCGGAGCCGTCGTCACGCTCGAGGTGCCCGTTGAGGCCTTGCCTGTCGTCATCGTTGGCGGCGTTGTGTTCTTTGCAGGTCATGACCATGTTTTCCATAGTCGTGGCGCCGCCGTTTTTCCTGGCGACCAGGTGATGGGCCTGCCCAGCGTGGGCGGGGCGCGGGCACCCGGGCCACGCGCAGATGGGGTTGTCGAGGATCATCGCGATGCGCTGTTCCTCCGTCGCCAGGCGCGGGTTGTGTATCGGGAGTAGGTCGGTCGGCGTGTTGTGCTCGTCGTAGACCAGCACCCAGCCGGTGTCCGCGAGCAATGCCTCGACGAATTGTCCGGGAGTGAGGACGGAGCCGTTGGAGGTCGCCGCAAACCGCGGGCTGTACTCCACGATGTCTTGCGCGGTTACGATGAGCGCGGGCTGGTAACGGAGCTTGTCGACGTCGTCAAGCGGCCCCTCCGCCCCGTGTGCCAAGCGTTCTGCCAGCGCCTGACCGACACACCGATCCCGGGTGTAATCCTCGTGCGCTTTGGCGATTTCAGCTGCGCGCACGGTCAGCGGCGCGACCAGGTCGTCAATCATGTTCGCCGGACCGGTGACCTGCAGATGCTTCATCCCGCGGATGTCCGGATTCCGGGAGACGTGGGCGCGCAGGTGCTGCGGCGGCTCGTCGGTGCGGTTGAGCTCCTTGACCTTGGTGCGCATGTAGGTGTCGAGGCCCTCGAAGTCGTATGCTGCGGCGGCGCGGGTGAAGTCCAGGCGGTAGTACTCCCGGATTTCGACGTTGTTGAGTTGCCCGGAGCGCTTGTCGATCTGCATGACCGTGTCCAGCGACAGCTTCAGCTCCCGGGCGATCGCGACGGCTTTGTCGCGGGATTCGACATCCATATCGCCCTCGACCGTGCCGAACAGCCGCTCGGCACAGCGCAGCAGGCGCTTGAGGCGGAAGGGGTCGAAGCCGATGCTGGCTGCCAACTCCCGGTGCCCGGTGGATTTTTCCGGGAGTGCGGCGCGCAGGTCGGCGAGCACGTCAATACCCCGTGTCGCCAGCGCGCTGAGCAGTCCCAATGTCGTCATGGGGCTAAGGCTAGTTTCCGGGAGTGGGCGGCTTCAATCGCTTTTTGGCGTTGTCCACAGCCGTCGTAAAGCATGCACAATCTGCACAAACGGGCTTGACGACGCACTCCCGAAAGTGCCCTACCGGAACGCGACCTCTCCCACCGGCCGTCGCAACTTCCGGGAGTGGAGGGTGTCGGGAGCGGCGGCCATGTCCTCGCACGCGCGCACAGCGGCCATGAGGTGCTCTTCCTTGGAGGACTGGTAGAACTCGCGGGCGGATTTCGGGAGTTTGGGTTTGTCGTGCAGCGGCATGTCGGAGACGCTGAGCAACGCGCCGTAGGGCACGCGGAAGCGGTAGCCGTTGGCGGCGATGGTGGCGGATTCCATTTCGACGCCGATGGCGGTGGATTTCTGCAGCTCTCGGTAGAGGTCGGTCTGGGAGCGCCACTCCCAGTTGCGGTCGGAGGTCGACAGCACGGTGCCGGTGCGCAGACGCTTTTTCAGCTCATCGCCGGTGAGTCCGGAGACGCGGGCGAGCGCGTTAGTGACGGCGAGCTGAATTTCCGCAATTGGCGGGATGGGTTTTTCCAGGGGCACGTAGTTGTCGAGGACTCCGTCGGCGCGGTCGTAACCGTTGGCGAGAATCATGTCGCCGATGCGCATGCGACCGTCGAGACCGGCGCAGTGTCCGACCATCATCCAGCAGTGCGGTCGCGTGACGGCGAGGCAGTCGGTGATGGTTTTGGCGTTCGAGGGGCCGACGCCGATGTCGATGATGGTGATGCCGCATTGGTCGTCGCGGAGCAAGTGGTACGCCGGCATCTGCGAGGCGTGCGCGTGCTGACGGCAAACTCCGGGAGTGGGGATGGCGCCGATGTCGTAGCGCTGCCCACCCGGGCACGCCAGCGCCGTGTACCCGTGCGGATTTCCGGGAGTGAGGGTGGCGGCGTATTCGAGGAACACGTCCGTGTGCAGCTGGTAGTTGGTAAATAGCACGAAGCGCTGGATGTTTGCGGCGTGCGACCCGGTGTAGTGCTCGAGGCGCTGGAGGGCGAGGTCGATGCGCTGGGCGGTAAAGAGGCTCAAGGGTTTGATGAGCAGGCCCAGGTAGTCGGCTTCGCCGTCGGCGATGGTGTCGTCGATGCTGGCGGAGTCGATGGGGGTAAACGTCTTCTCCACTGCCGCCAGCATGCTTGCCGACGCCCCTTCCCTCCCCGCCGCTTCCTCGGCGGCCGCGTCGAATCCGCGGCACATCCGGAGTGGGATGGGCTGGTCGGAGACGCGCACCTCGACTTCGCCGCCGTGGTTGGCGAGCAGGTCGGTAATTTGCTCGATGAGGTAGGTGCGGAACATCACCGGGCGGGTGATGGTGGTGGCATACACTCCCGGACGGTCGACGAAGCCGTGTGACAGGGAGGGGTCGACATCCTCGACGGCGCTGCCGGCCGGGACGGTGAAGCGTAGTTCGGGGTAGTAGGCGCGCACCGGCCCACTCCCGGAATTTCCTTCGGTGGCGGCGGTGTACTGCTCGACTAGGTAGGCCATCCCTGCCCGGTGGATTTCGGTGAGCCGGTCGACGGCTGCGGCGGCGTCGGTGTAGAAGTCGCCTTCGCCTTCGGTGGGCCAGAACGGGGGTGTTGCGGAGTCTCGTACCTGCATAGCCCAAGGCTAGGCGGAGAGGTTCCCGCTCGCATCCGCGCCGCGCTCATCACGCCAGGCACGCTCACGCAACCAGCTCAGTGCCGACTCCACACTCCCTCACGGCTGCGGCGGACTTCAAAGACCTGGTGCACGTGGTAGCCGCCGATGATGGGGATGGTGAGGAAGTGGCGACCGTCGTCAAGCTCGTGCCAGAAGATGCGGCCGTAGCGCACGCCGTCGCGGACGTGGGCGCTGAGGTAGTCGGCGCGTTGTTGGCCGCGGAGGGTGGCGTAGAAGGCGGGGTCGACGGGTAGTTGGACGAGATTCCGGGAGTGGGGGGCGATGTCGGCTTCTTGCAGCCGGATGGCGACGGGTCGGCCGTCGACGAGGAGGTCAGCAGTGTGACGGCTGAGGCAGATGATGTGGACGTCGCTTATTGTGGTGTGCATTTTGCGCTCCTATTCGCTCTTCCCCGCAGGCGGTCTGTGGGGCTGATCTTCCTTTGGGGCACCGGGTCCGCGAATCGGGCGGTTGCCTATCGACGCTGTCAAAGGCCATTTCTCGTCGATATCTTGTGATCGTGTCGCCCACCCTAACACCAACTAGACAGCTTTGTCTACCATCTCCCGCACGCTTTACGACGAAGCCCCCACCTTCCACTCCCGAAAGCTACCGCCTTCCACCTCGCCCGCTGACTACCCCTTCCCCATCAGCACCAGAACCACCAGCGCCACGTTGAGCGCGATGATGAGTCCGCAGATAACCCACGCGACCCGGCGCAGTAGCGGGGTGTTGGCCCAGATACCCATCTCGGCATGCGAGGAGGTCATGCGCACCAGCGGAACCAGCGCAAACGGGATACCAATCGACAGCACCACCTGGCTGAGCACCAGCGCCCACGTCGGCTCCACGCCGCTGGCGATAATGAGCAGCGCCGGAATGATGGTGACTATGCGGCGCACCAGCATCGGCACGTGCACCTTCAGTAGGTCGCGCATAATCAGGTCGCCGGCGTAGCAGCCGACGGAGGACGACGCCAGCCCGGAGGCCAACAACCCAACCGCAAAAAGCACGCCCACTACAGGGCCGAGCGCGCTGGTCACGGCGGCGTGCGCGCCTTCGATGGAGTCGGTCCCCTCCACTCCCGGAAGTGCTTCGGCTGCGAGACACAGCATGCCAATATTCACCGACCCAGCCAGCACGAGCGCACCGAATACATCGATACGCGTGGCACGCAGGTGTTGGCGCAGCGAGGCATCATCTTCCACCTTGTACTCGCGGTCGCGCACCAGCCCGGAGTGCAGGTAGACCGCATGCGGCATCACGGTCGCACCCAACATGGACGCCGCCAGTACCACGGTGTGCGCACCCTGGAAGCGTGGCAGAATTCCGCTGGCCATCTCCCCGAGACTCAAGCCCGTGACAAACAGCCCGGCCAGGAACCCCACCGTAATGACCAGCAGGAACGCCACAATCACGCCTTCAAAAGTGCGTTGCGAACGCCCACCCTGCAGCAGCAACAGCCCCAGCGAGACCGCACCGACGATGACGCCACCGAGTAGCATCGGCGTTCCGAAGAGCAGGTACAGCGCAGTGGCGCCACCAATAATTTCCGCCACATCCGTCGCTGCCGCCACAATCTCGGCCTGCACCCAGTACGCCAGCCGCCCCGGCCGGTTCGAACCAAAGCGGTCGGCAACACCTGCGGTCAGCGACCGCCCCGTCACCAGGCCGTACTTCGCCGACAGGTACTGCACAACCATCGCCATGAGGTTGGACACCACCAGCACCCACAGCAGCAGATACCCATAGCTCGCGCCCGCAGACAGGTTCGCAGCCACATTTCCGGGGTCCACGTAGGCAATCGCCGCCACAAACGCAGGCCCCAGCAGACTCATCATGGGCTTGCGGTTTTTCTCGCTTGACGACGTCACTTGCGCCCCTTGCACCCCTGAATCTTTCACCTGGCCATTATTTCACGGCCCCGACACTAAATCTTCAATCAGCCCAAAATTTGGGCAGCCATGGTGCCACCGAGATTTACTAGGCGGTCGGAGATGTCGTCGTCAAGCGGGCCGACGAACACGACGGGTTCGGCCGCAAGCTCCCACTTGTAGCCGGTCGTGATGGTTTTCATGGCGTTTTCCGCGCCGGTGGTGTCGAAACCGCCGCGAATCCAGTATGAAAATGGCAGCCCCTTAGTGACTTCCTGCGCCTCCCGGAAGGTGGTGTCGAAGAAGTGCTTGAGCGCGCCGGAGATGTAGCCGAAGTTGGCGGAGGTGCCGAGCAGGATGGCGTCGGCGCTGGTCAGGTCATCGATGGTGGCATCGAGAGCCTCGACGACCTTGACATTCACGCCCTCTAGCGCGGGATCGTTGGCACCCTCGAGCGCGTGGCTTAGGACTTCCTGCAGAAGCGGGGTCGGGGAATGGTGGACGACAAGAAGAGTAGGCATGCCCCGAGGGTAACGGCAGTGATAGGGTAAGCGCAGGTTTCAGCAACAATCCAATGTTTATCAATTCGAGTAAACGTGGCGTCCAGTAAGAAAGCCTCAAATTCGTACTGAACTAGGTGGCAATCTAAGAACGGAAAAATAGATGGAACCATACATCGGAATTGCAGTTTTTGAGTTAACAAAGCAAAGAGATTCAACCTCAGTGAATGAGAGCTTCTTCCGTGAGGACTTATACATTGTCTTTGCCGATTCTGATAGTGCCGCATACGCGCAGGTCGAAGCATTAGCCCACGAAAATGAATCAGCCCCAGAAGAGCCTTCCCACTCGGGAGGATCTGTCACGTTGCGCCACATCGTAGATGTCGCCCCCGCTCTTTACGGTCGCGTCGATACAGACATCGACATCTATTCTCGCCACTTCGCTTCCCTCGAGGATTACAAGCGCTTCGAAATGAAATTAGGTGGCAAAGATCCTCTAGCGGAGTCCTAGGCCTCGTACCATGAATCGCTTCCGCAATTTCGCAGCTGCCGCACTCCTCTTAGCCCTGACTTGCTACATTGGACTGTTTTTCGTCAGCACTGCACTCTCCGATGCCTGGACAATACCCCTCGCTGTCGGCGTCTTCGGATTCGGCCTGGTTAGCTTTCTTGCAGCACTGAAGGCCCGGGCAAACGGTTTGACAATCGTGGCGGCACTAGTTGCATTCGCACTCTTGCCCCTAACGTATGTACTAGCCGTAGTTCTCGGCAGCCCCTAGAAAATCACCTGTTCGCGAGGAATTTCCAGACCCGCACGCAGGGCTTCCGGGAGGTCAGCGATGGAGTCGAGCTCTACGCTCCCGCCGCCATCGCTAGCATCACCGCCACCGCTCAGCGAATCCAGAATCCACCGCTGCGCTGCATCCACCGACACCTCGCCGAGAGTCACGTCGCCATCGCGCTTGGACAGTCGCCGCCCTTCAGAGTTCACCACCAGCGGAACGTGCACGAACGAAGGTGCGGTGTGACCGAGCAATCCGGCTAAGTACGCCTGCCGCGGGGCCGAGGACATCAGGTCATCGCCACGCACAACCTCGGTGACACCCTGCTCGGCATCATCGACGACGACCGCCAGGTTGTAGGCCCACATGCCATCGGCACGCTGGAGGACAAAGTCATCGATCGGAGCGGCAATCTCGCCATACAGCTCATCGGTCGCGGCCCCCTCACTCACCTGCGATTTCAGGCGTATCGACGGCCTTCTCCCCGCCGCCGCAAATTCGGCCTTTTTCGCGGAGAGGTGCTCGTCGTCAAGCGAACGGCACGTGCCGGGATACTGCCCTGGCACGCCATGCGGCGCGGAGGAGGCGGCGAGGATTTCACGGCGCGTGCAGAAGCAGGGATAAGTCAGGCCGCGTTGCGTGAGGTCGGCGAGCGCGGATTCATACAGGTCAGAGCGTTCTGACTGGCGGACCGGGGCGCCATCCCAGTCTATGCCGATGGCCTCGAGATCGGCGAGCTGCTGCGCCTCATACTCGGGGCGGGAGCGCTGGCGGTCGATATCTTCGATACGCACGATGAAGCGACCGCCCTGCGCGCGGGCGTGCGCCCAGGCGAGAACCGCGGTGCGCAGGTTTCCCAGGTGCAGCCGACCGGTCGGCGAAGGGGCGTAGCGGCCGGTGGGTAAAGTGGAATTAGTCAACCGTTGGGAACTGGTCACAGGAATATGTTAGCGAGACCCCAAGATGATAGTTGAAATCTTGGGGAAAGATCTCCGGTTGAATAATTCAAATCATCTTGGAGGAAATTCATCTATTACTCGAAAGGCATTCATGACCTCTCAATAAAATCAAGGGTTAATGTATGCGTGACTTTTTGTAAGCGGATCTTTTAGAGGAGAACAATGTCATCACGTTTGCGCGTAAATTGGCTAGCATCGATTTCCATTATCGGACTAGTCGTGAGCCTCCTCTGTCTCCTGGGCATCGCAAATGGGATGTACACATTGAGCAAACTAGCTAACCAGACTGCCGTTATGAGTACAGCAGCTATTACGGCAAAGACAGATCGCGCGCTGCTCTACTGCTTAATCGCTCTTGCCAGCCTGATTGTAAGCTGTTTTACATTTATTGTTAACGGAATGCGCAGTAAGCGTGGAGCTAAGAAAACAAATAATTAAACCCGCTCATCCTCTAACTCCTGCGGACTCAAACCCACAGGAGTTAGAGGATGAGAGGCAAAGTCGGCCTCGAAGACTTCATCGGCGCTCGCTTGGAGCCCTAAGCGGCAGGTAACATTCCCTCCCGTGACAAATAACGAAAACCTGCCCAAGTCTGGGCCGGGCAACGCCGAGCCTGCCGCTGTGAGCACCTCGCACGCGCCCGAGAACGCAACTAAGTCCGAATCCACAGCACACACGCCACGCCACATCCCGGTACCAAAATCGCTGTACCCGATGTTCACGGCCATTTTCATCGGCGTGCTGATCGTCTCCAACATCACCGCCACCAAGGGCGTGGAAATCTTCGGCCTGGCCACCGACGGTGCCTTCTTCCTCTTCCCCTTGAGCTACGTCATCGGCGACGTGCTTTCCGAGTGCTACGGCTACAAAGCCACCCGCCGCACCGTGTGGACCGGTTTCGCCATCCTCGCCGGCGCAATGCTCTGCTTCTTTGCCGCCATCAAGCTCCCAGCGGCACCGTGGTATGAAAATCAGGAAGCATTCGCCACCGTCCTGGGCACCGTCCCGCAGCTTGTTCTCGCAGGTCTGGCCGGTTATGTCGTCGGTCAGCTGCTCAACGCCTGGTCGCTCAACGCCATTAAGAAGCGCACTGGCGAAAAGGCTCTCTGGGCGCGCCTGATGGGCTCGACTGTGGTTGGTGAGTTCGTCGATACGCTCATCTTCTGCTCCATCGCCGCCACCGCGATCGGCATCGACACCTGGGGCACCTTCGTCAACTACGTCATCGTCGGTTTCATCTGGAAGACCGCCGTCGAAATTGTAGTCATGCCAATCACCTACGCCGTCATCGCGTGGGTCAAGCGCCGCGAAGGCTACTACGACACGCACGTTCCCGCTTAACGACGAAAAAAGTGCCGCGACCTCGCCTGAGAAGCGAGTAGTCGCGGCACTTTTCTGTTTTACTTCACATCCCGTTTGGCATTGACCCACTGCGCAACGCCAACCGCCACAACAATCCAGGCCACCAGCACCACGATGTTGAACCACATCGGCTGCGTCATGCCGGCCTCAAACCCGATGCGTGGATTCTCCGGATTTGCCATCAGACCGCCCAATTGCGTCGACAACTGCTGAATGCGTGCACCCGGCGTGACCAGCCACAGTGGCCGGAAAATCGCATACGCCAGCGCCGCGAACTCCAGCATGCTTTCCACCACCAGAATCCACACCAGCGGAATAGCGACAGCGGCCACGCGCGAGCGCGTCAGCACTCCCAGCGACATCGCGATTAGTCCAAACACTACAAAGCCAAGCACTCCGGCGAGCATGTCCGTGGCAGCGTCGCCGCCCTTGAACTCCACGCGCGGGGAAACCGTCACCGATAGCCAAGCAAGCGCCACACCAATGACCCAACAGACAGCAATCAGCACAAGGGTCAGCGTCATCCGTGCCGAAAGCCACAGGCTCCTTCGGTCCTGCGTCAAGAACGCATGCGCATTCATCTGATCGTTGTACTCACCCGCCAGGGTGGAGCCACCAAAGGCAATCACGATCATGTTGAAGATCACGGTCCCCAACAGCAGCAATTCCCAATCAGCGGTTGCACCAGCGTCCGCCGCCATGCTGAAAGCCGCCATCGGCCCAGCTATCGAGCCCACCAACAACACCACATACACCCACGTGCCACGCAGGCTGGCTAGCTTCGTCCATTCCGACCGCAAAGCGTTTCCAAAACTCATCTCAGTCACTCCCCTACTGCCCAATCGCCTGCGCGCGGTATTCCTGCGATTCCTGGGTCGCAGCCAGGAACTTTTCCTCCAGGTTGTCGCGCTTCGTGTGCAACCGTGTCACCAACAGCCCCTCACGCAGAGCAGCAGCCGCAATGTCGCGGCGGAGTTGCTGCTCGCTGATGCCGTCGTAAAGCGGAATGCGCAATTGCTTATCGACGTCAACCCCACGCGCGACCGGCCCTAACGCCTGCAGCAGCCGAGCGGGGTCATCGACTTCAACTTCGATGACCGTGCCGTCGGAAAGGAATTCATCCATGCTGTACTCGCCGATCATGCGACCGCGGCCGATGACGACGATGCGGTCGGCGGTGAGCTGCATCTCGGAAAGGAGGTGCGACGACACGAGGACAGCGCAGCCCTGTGCGGCCAGCGCCTTGATGGTGTGGCGCATCCACGAGACGCCTTCGGGGTCCAGGCCGTTGACCGGCTCATCCAAAATCAGATGCTGCGGCTTGCCGAGCAGAGCCGCTGCCACTCCCAGACGCTGCTTCATGCCCAGCGAGTAGCCGCCGACCTTGTCCTTCGCCGCCTCGGTCATGCCGACCTGCTCAAGGCACTCTTCCACGCGGGTGTCGGGGATGCCGGCGCCGCGGGCGAGGGCCCGCAGATGAGCGCGGCCCGAACGAGCCTTGTTGTGCCAACCGGCATCCAGAATTGCACCGGCGATGCTGGGCTTATTCTTCAGCGTGGAAAAGGGCTGGTTGCTGTAGGTGTTGCCCTGGGAATCCGTCCCGGTGAACAAGGCCTGGCCCGTGGTCGGGGTATCGAGGCCCAGCATGCAGCGCATGGTGGTGGACTTGCCGGAGCCATTTGGGCCGAGAAAACCTGTCACTACACCGTCGGGAACGGTGAAGGACAGGTCATCGACGGCTAATTTCGAACCGTACTTCTTGCTGAGTCGTTCAACCGTGATCATGTCCTCCATGATGCCGGTTGAGACTGCCTCGCGCAGTAGAGCTAGGTCTAGTTTTGAGCTTCCTCCCGGGCCCGCCCAGCCGTCACTTCACGCCACTGGACTGATTCGGGTGTTCCCTGCCACTTCACGCCACGGGTGTCACCTCATGCCACCTCCACAGATGGCACGAGGTGACATGGCTGTCGTGAAGTGCGAAAAGGTAGAAGCCTAGCCCCAGCCCAGCCACAGCCCAACCGACCCAAGCACTCCCCAGCACACCCCAGCCCCCAGCCGACTCCTAATTCCCCACCGCACGGCCACCGTTGGCGTAGTAGCGGCCCATGAACTCATCGCGATACTCGAAGAACCGGTCCTCCAGGATCGCAGCGCGAATGTTCTCCACCAGCTGCACCATGAAAAACAGGTTGTGAATCGTGCACAGCGTGCCAGCCAGGTACTCCTTGGCCTTCAACAGATGATGCAGGTAGGCCCGGGAATAATTCAGCGAAGTGTAGGAGGGCACCTCCGCATCCACGGGGCGGAAGTCGTTCTTGAAGCGGGCATTCGTCAAGGTCATCCGACCATCGAGCGTGTACACACCACCACGTCGGGCAAGCCTCGTCGGAGCGACGCAGTCAAAGGTGTCGGCACCGGCCTCGACAGCGGCAAAAATATCGTCCGGCTCGGAAATCCCCAGCAGGTGGCGGGCGCGGTCGTCGGGAAGCTCGTCGTTGACCCAACCGCAGATCAGGCCCAGGTTCTGCTTCTCAATCGCCCCACCAATGCCATAGCCGTGGAAGCCGAGCTGGCCGGCGTCCTCGAACTCGAGGGAGAGCTCCACCAGCCCGCGGGCGGCCTTGCGGCGCAGGTCTTCGTACTGCGCACCCTGGACGACACCGAATAACTGCTGGATGGGCAACTGGCCGTCGTCAAGCGAATGGACGTGCGCGTCGACCTGCCCGCGCGAAACTGTCAGCTCGTTGTGCGCCTCCAGGCAACGGCGCGCCCAGCGGTGCGTGCGCTCGACGGATGCCTCCTGGTAGCCGCGGGTGTTCATCAGCGTGGTGAGCTCGTCGAACGCCATCATGATGTCGGCGCCCAGCGCGTGCTGAATACGCATGGACACCTCTGGCGTGAAGCGATGCTCGGAACCATCGATGTGCGAGCGGAAGGTCACGCCGTCCTCATCGACGAACGCGTTGCGCTCTTTGCCCTCGGCGACGATGTCGTCTTTCTGCATGCCGGTGACGTCCATCGCGAGGGTCTTTTTAAAGCCCGCGCCGAGGCTGAGCACCTGGAATCCGCCGGAGTCAGTGTACGTCGGGCCATTCCAGTTGGAGAACTTTGCCAATCCGCCGGCCTGGTCGACGATTTCCTCGCCGGGCTGCAGGTACAGGTGGTACGCGTTCGACAGCATCGCCTGCGCACCGGTGGACCGCACCTGCTCCGGCGTGAGCGTCTTCACCGTCGCCTTCGTGCCGACCGGAATGAACGCCGGCGTAGCAATATCGCCATGCGGGGTGTGGATGGTGCCAGCACGTCCGCGCGCGCCTTCGATTTGCTTTACGACGTCAAATCCCGTCGTCCTCGACTGCGACATGAAGCTCCTTGGTTGTGGTCCGGTGCTAATGCCTTGAGGTTACCTGGGCGCTATTCGCAAGTTACTCAGCGCTGTCGTTTTTCTCGGGGTGGGCAGCGTTTTCCGGGTCCCACACGGCGCGGCTACGACGTGGCGCTTCCTCTTCGAGTCCTTCGCGCTTCATCAGTTCCGCAACCGTAATCTTCTTCCGCTTGCGAGCCGGGCTGAAGTACGGGCGGACCTCGATATCCTTGGCGTTTTCCGGGTTCGGCTGGGCGTCGGTTGGTTCAGCTGGCGCGGACTGCATGAGCTGTTCGGTCGGCTCTGCCTGCTCCGGCTGCTCTGCCTGCTCCGGCTGCTCTGTCGGCTCCGGCTGTTCGGCCTGCTCCGGCTCAGCTGGTGCCGTCGGGGCGGACGGTTCGGCCTGCTTGGCCTGGTCAACGGGCTCGAGCTCTTCCAGCTTTGCCTTCTTCCACCTCGGAATCCAGCGGTTACGCTTCTTGGTCGCAACCGCCACAGCGGTACCACCTGCTGCGCCCGCTGCGCCCGCCGCGCCCGCCGCAGCGGCTGCACCAGCACCGACTTCACCATCGGCACTGTCTGCTTCGTCCTCGTCAGCGTCCGTGTCGCCAAAGCCACGCCCAGCACCTTCGCTTTCAGGCAACAGGGACTCACCGCGAGCCATACGCTCGCGGCGGCCCTTCTCCACCAGCTCCTCGGAAACCTCTTCCAGGGCAGAGCCTTCGACATCCACAGAAGGCAACACCTTGTCCAGCCACTTCGGCATGTACCACGTAGCGCGGCCAAGCAGGAACATGGATGCCGGGATGAAGGTCATGCGAATAACGAAGGCGTCGAAAAGCACTGCGGCACCCAGCGCGAAGCCGAATACCTTAATAATCGCCAGGGGCTGCCCGGCGAAAGCCGCGAAGACGGAGATCATAATAATCGCAGCGGCAGTGACCACACGAGCGCCGAGAGTAAAGCCCTCAACGACCGATTCTTCGACCGCGTTGTACTTCGACTCTGGTGAGGATTCACCCTTGTTGTGGGTGTAATGCTCGCGCATGCGGGAAACCAGGAAGACCTGATAGTCCATGGCCAAACCGAACGTCACGCCGATGAGGAAGATTGGCACAAAGCTGACCAGCGGACCCGGAGTGCTAATCACGCCCCAGAGGCCGTCCTGGAAAAATGCCACTGTGACACCGAATGCGGCTGCGACAGAGAGCAAGAAGCCCACACCCGCAGTCAACGGCACCATCAGGGAACGGAAAATCATCAGCAGCAGGATCACTGCCAGACCCACGACAACGCCCAAGTAGAGCGGCATTGCGCCCTGGAGGCGGTCGGTGATGTCAATTTCAATAGGAACCAGACCAGTGACACCGGTGAATAGGCCGGTGGTCTGCTCAATCTGCTTCTGCTGATCGCGCACCGCGTTCATCAGCTGCTTGGTCGCAGGATCGAGTGGACCCGACTTCGGGGTCATAATCATCTTGACCGCAGTGCCGTCATGATTCATGCCAATCATCTGGATGTGCTCGACACCGACGTTGGATTTGAACTGGTCGACAGCGTAACTATAGGAAGCCTTGCGGGCGGCCTCGATGTCAGAGAGTTCCGGGTTGGTCTGTCTCAGGGACTCGATAAGTGGTTTGAGCACCGGTGCATCGGGCTTCACATCGTCCGACTTGGCAATAATGATGAGCTGAGAGTTACGTCCCGCACCGAAGCCCTCTTCAATCATGGTGATGGCCTTGCGGTTCGTGCTGTCCTTAGCCGCAGTAGAGTCGGACGGCAGCGCCAGCTTCAAGTGCATGGCCGGGTAGGCCAATGCCAACAGCAAGACGATACAGCCGACCAGGAACAACCCTGGGGCCTTGTGCACGAAAGTGACCCAACGTCGCCCCATCGTCATCTCACCGAAGAAGGAAGAGCGACGTTCCTTGCGCGGGTTACGCGAGGGGTTGCCAGCAACACCGGGCACGCGACCAGCGAAGACCTTGTCGCCCAGCAGAGACATAACTGCCGGCAGCAGGGTCAGAGAGACCAGCACTGTGAAGGCCACCGTAATTGCCGCCGAAATACCCATCAGAGACATGAACGGCACCTTGGCGACCGTCAGCGCTGCCAAAGCGACAATCACGGTGAGGCCGGCGAAAACCACAGCGGAGCCAGCCGTACCGGTAGCCATGCCGATGGCGTCTTCGTTGGTCATCCCTCGGGCTCTTTCTGCCCTGTAGCGAGAGAGGATGAACAGTGCGTAGTCAATACCGACAGCCAGGCCGAACATGACGGCAAGTACCGGGGTAATCGAGTTGACGTCGGTGAATGCGGTCATCAATGTCACGCCGAAGACACCGATGATAATGCCCACTACCGCCGTCACAATAGGCAGGAACGAAGCGACCAGAGATCCGAAGGTGACAACCAGCACGATAAATGCCACGGTCACACCGATAATCTCCGAGGTCGGAGCTACCTCAATCGCGGGCTGCATGCCCGGGCCAGAGGCCTCGACCTTGATACCGGCGTCACGACCGGCCTGCATTGCGTCGAGAAGCGCCTGCATATTCTCCGGCTCGATGTCCTGCGGCATCTTGGCGTCGAAAACGAAGGTGGAAATACCGTAGCGACCGTCATCGGACACGGTACGCAGCGCATTGGCATCGGCCTCGGCAACATCCTTGGGCAGGCCGGCGGCCATGCCCTGTTCCTTGACCATCGCCTGCATCTTCGGATTGAGGTCTACCGGGTTGTGAAGTTGCAAATCATCGGAGATTTGGCCGACATTGTCGCGGATGCCGTTAATGACCTGGTCAACAGCTTCTTTATTCTGTGGGTCATCGAGCCTCTGCCCCTCCGGGGCCTCGAAGGCGACATAAATACGCTGCTCTCGAATTGGGTTCGGAACATCGGGGAACTTTTCCTCAATCACGTGCGAAGCCGTTGCCGACGGCATGCCGGGGATCGAGAACTGGTCGATGAACCCCTTCTGGAATGCGGCAACTGCACCGCCCAGCCCCGCCAAAATCAGGAACCACGCGATGATCACAGTCCATTTATGCAGGTAGGAGAACCTGCCGAGTTTGAACAAGGCCTTTGCCATGTCAAGTTTCCCTTACGTCTAATATTCGCCTGGACCGCCCCCAACTGCAGCTTCCCCAAGTTCGCGCTAACAAAGCACTCTCTCGGACTTCACCTGCAGTTTGAAGCCTCTTCGCTACTCCGATGCTAGCGACCACCCCGGATTGGCCAACATCAACTCTGGCGCTGACACGGTCATTGGGGGCGGGCACGACATAAAAACCGGAAATACTTTTGCTAAGAGTAGCGGACTTCCCGGATAAACGTGAACAATGGGGTGTGTGCTACTGATGTTAATTTTGTGATTTAGGTGCTCCAGGTCGGACGCCTCACCATTTGCCGCTTTACGACGGACACCTCCCACACCTCCACCACACCCAGACAATCAGGGCCGATTAAATGCAGAACCCCCGGGGCTCCTAATTAAAGGAACCACCGGGGGTTTTATTGGCGGTGACGGAGGGATTTGAACCCTCGGTACGGGGTTACCGCACAAAGCATTTCGAGTGCTTCACCTTCGGCCGCTCGGACACGTCACCGCTAGAAAACGTTACAGGTAGCCCCTTTATCTACCAAATCCCCAGGTCAGGGCGCCCAGGCCTTCGCTAAGCCGCTCTCGGCGCACTACAACCTGCGCCACCCCAAGCCCGTCAACCCTCCACCGCACTATTCGGGGCGGCCAACACCCGCTGAGATATGAAGGAATAGTCTGTAGCTTGAAATCTAGAAACTTAAACACAGAAGTACAGCCACACAGAAAGGGTTCTCCCTCATGATTCGTTCCGCCATCATCGGCTATGGCAATTTGGGCCGCAGCGTCGAAAAGGTCATCGCTGACCAGCCGGACATGGAACTCGTCGGCGTTTTCTCCCGTCGCGATTCGCTGGACACTGAGGCCCGCGTGCTCCCGGCTGCGGATGTCGAAAAGTACAAGGACGAGGTAGACGTGCTGTTCGTGTGCCTCGGCTCGGCCACCGATGTCCCGGAGCAGGCCCCTGAGCTGGCAAAGAACTTTACGACGGTCGACACCTACGACAACCACCACGAGATTCCGAAGCACCGCGCGGCCATGGACGCCTCCGCTCGTGAGGGTGACAACATCGCCATGATCTCGACCGGTTGGGACCCGGGCCTGTTCTCCCTGAACCGCGTCCTGGGCGCTGCCATCCTGCCGGGCGCAGACCAGATGACCTTCTGGGGGCCGGGCCTGTCGCAGGGCCACTCCGATGCCGTGCGTCGTGTGCCGGGAGTGAAGAAGGGTGTCCAGTACACCAAGCCGAACCCGGAAGCTATCGAGGCCGTGAAGAAGGGCGAGGGCGCAGACCTGAAGGGTAACGAGTGCCACCTGCGCCACTGCTTCGTCGTCGCTGAAGAGACCGGCAACGCCGAGGAGGACGCCAAGCTCAAGGAGCAGATCCGCGAAACCATCGTGACCATGCCGGATTACTTTGCCCCATACGAGACCATCGTGGACTTCATCTCTGAAGAGGAGTTCGACCGCGACCACCAGGGCATGCCGCACGGCGGCCAGGTCATTACCCGTGGCCAGGCCGGTACCTCCGGCCACGTCATCGAGTTCGGTCTCGAACTGGAGCGCAACCCCGACTTCACCGCAGCCGTCCAGGTTGCCTACGGTCGCGCTGCCTACCGCCTGAAGCAGGCTGGCGAGACTGGTGCCCGTACCGTCTTCGAGATCGCCCCGTACCTACTGTCCGCCGAACCACTGGATGACCTAGTGGCTCAGAAGCTGTAGCCAGCCCCAACGCTGACAGCCGGCCATCGAAACACAAAGAACCCCAACCGTCTCCGCACATCAGAAGCGGAGAAGGTTGGGGTTATCTCTACCCGAAAGCTAAGCGCTTTACTTGTCAGTCAGCTTGCCCAAGGCCTCAGTAGCCTTGTCCTTCAGGTCCTCAGCACCCTGCTTGACCTTCGAAGCAGCCTGCTCGCCCTTGCCCTGGTTTGACAGGTCGTCATTGCCAACGGCGTCGCCGGCAGCTTCCTTAACCTTGCCGCCCAACTCGTCGGCCTTGTTCTGCAGCTCGCTCATTATGTAAGCCTCCCATGTAAACGACTTAATCTATTTCTATAGAGCCACCGTCTAGCAGCCCCACTAGTTCCGACGGTACGTGAAAATGGAGGCTCGTCACGGCCACAGCGGGAATTGTGACCTAACTGTGACCCCGCTCACGCTCCCGACTGCCGTTGCCGTTCGAAGAATTCGCGCAGGTAAACGGAGCATTCGTCGGCAAGCACACCCCCGCGCACCTGCGGCGTGAATGCATGGGCGGGATCGCGGATGACATCGGCGATGGAGCCGCACGCGCCGGTCTTGGGCGACCACGCGCCGAAGACCACGCGCCCCACGCGCCCCATGACGCACGCGCCGGCACACATCACGCACGGCTCAAGTGTCACGACCAACGTGCACTGCTCCAGCCGCCAGCCGTCACCAACAGCGCGGGTGGCCTCGCGCAACGCAATGACTTCGGCGTGGGCAAGTGGGTCACCATCCGCTTCCCGACGGTTCGAGCCCCGACCCACAACCCTGCCCTCGGCATCCACGACCACAGCTCCCACCGGCACATCCCCGGGGGCCGTGTGAGCAGCTTCGGCGATAGCCAGGCGCATCCACTCTTCGTCGAGAATGTCCTGTTTTCGACGGGGCAGGGCGCTTGGCCGACCAGCTGGCTGGCTGGCCGCAAGGGCGCTTGGCCGCCCGGTCAGATGACCTTTGTCAGGGTTAGTCGTCATAGGGGTCGTAGTCGTCATCGTCACCGTCGTAATCCAGGTCGGCGACATCGGCGAGCTCCTCGGCGCACCCCAGCTCCTCGGCGATGGCCAGAAGCTGCTCGGACGCCCACAGCGACTGATCGTCACAGATGGACTCCAGGGCTTCCTCCGAACAGCCCAGGTCAGCGAGGATATCCATATCTCCTTCGGCCCAGGCGTCGACATCGTCGAGCTCGTCCTCGTCGAGGTCGGGGATATCCAGATCCAGCTCGTCGAACACATCTGCCGCAATGTCGTCGGTGACGGCGGCGGTGGCGTCGGAAAGCACAACGCGCAGCGACCCAACGCCCTGGCGCACGAGAATGAAGTAATCGTCGTCGATATTGAGCATTCCGACAGCGGCGCGTTCCGAACGCAGATTGCGCAGCGCCTGTGCGGCGTCAGCGAGCGAATCGGTGGCGTCGTCCCCGAGGTCGACGACGCGCCAACCGCGCTCCCCCATAGTTACGGCAACCGCGAAGGAGCGGTCGTCATCGGAGGTGTACCCTCCGGAAAAGGTCGTGCTCATAACCCACAACGCTAGTCGCTGTATGTCATGCTTGTCAGGTGAGCAATTTCGAGTCCCCCTCCCCTGCTTCGTCCTTCCTGTCAGCTGCACAGCTACCCGCGGTATGCATCCTCGGTTTGGGCCTCATCGGTGGCTCCATGATGCGCGATCTGCGGGCTCATAATGTCGAATGCTTCGGTTGGAATCGCTCGTCCGCAACGGTCGAGGAAGCCACGAAGGGGGGATTCGACGCCAGTACAGATCTTCAGGCCACGCTCGAACGTGCTGAGGCCAGCCGCGCGCTCATCGTGATCGGCACCCCCATGACAGTCGTCGGCACGATGCTCGACGCCATCAACGAGCACGCCCCCAGCTGTGGCATTACGGATGTGGTCTCCGTGAAGGCGGCCGTCGCCGCCGAGGTCTCCGCTCGCGGGATGGAGGAACGCTTCGTCGGCGCGCACCCAATGGCGGGGTCCGCGCAGGCGGGCTGGTCCGCCACGTTCGAAGGGCTTTTCGACGGCGCCCCCTGGGTCATCACCTACGACCTGGCAGCCGCTGCCGACGCTGCGGGCGAGCCCGTCCCGGAGCGCTGGATTGAGGTCTTTTCGCAGGTCGCCAATTTGGGAGCAGCTCTTGGCAGTCAGCTCATTCCAGCGCTGAGCGACCACCACGATGCTAGCGTCGCCCGCATCTCCCACATGCCACACCTGGCAGCCTACGCAATTGCCGCCGCCGGTGAAGCCGGCGGTCCTCTGGCCATTTCGCTGGCGGCCGGCTCTTTCCGCGACTGCACCCGCGTCGCCGCCGCTGCTCCCGACATGGTCATGTCCTGGTGCGAGAACAACACCGAACCAGTGCTCGCCGCGCTTGACGACGTCATCGAGCGCCTCACCGCCGCGCGCACCCAGTTGGCCACCGAGGGAACAGCTATGGACCTGGCCAAAACCGGTCAGATTGCCCGTGTCCGCTACGAGGCCCGCCCCGCTCACCGCCCGATTTTCCGACTGCGCGTCGGCGAGGGCGACTGGATCAACCAGTTGAAGTTGGCCGAAAGCGTCGGCGGGCAGGTAGATGTGTTCTAGTGTGGAACTATGTTTTCCCCCGAGCTGCACACCAGCCTCGCAGGCATCACTGTCGTCAACTTCGCCATTAACGTTCCGGGACCACTGGCCGCCCAGCATTTGGGCCAGCTAGGTGCCCGGGTAATTAAGGTCGAACCACCCACAGGCGACCCGCTCGGTTCCTTCGGCCGCCCCTGGTATGAAGCTATGTCCGCAGGTCACGAGATTATCCAGGCGGATCTGAAGAGCGATGAGGGCCGCGCACAGCTGAGCTCGCTGATTGATGAGGCCGATGTGGTCATCACCTCGGTTCGCCCCTCCGCGCTGGAACGCATGGGGCTGGCGGGGCTCCACGAGCGCCCGAATGGGCCGGTGCATATCGACATTGTCGGTGACACCGACGCTCCGGAAACACCTGGCCATGACCTGACCTATCAGGCGGAGGCCGGAACCCTCACGCCCCCGGCCATGCCGCCAGTGCTGTTGGGCGACATTCTGGGTGCACACTTTGCGGTCACCGCTGCCCTTGCCGGGTTGATTAAGCGGGCGGGTGCGGGTGCGGACGTCGTAAAGCAGCCTGGACTGCACTGCCGCATTGGCCTGAAGCAGGCCGGCGAGGCTGGCGCCGCGCCGCTGAAGTACGGCATGACGGCGCCCGGCGGACTACTCGGTGGCGGCCTGTGGACGTACGGCCTCTACCCCAGCGCCGACGGCTACGTGGCCGTGGCAGCGCTGGAGCCACACTTCGCCGCCGCCCTGACCGAGGCCACAGGTGCGAGTAGCCGCGAGGAGCTTGCGGATTTCCTCCACGAGCGCACCAACGCCGAAATCATGCAGCTTGCCAGCGAAAAGGCACTGCCGCTGGCTGCAGTGGAGTAAGCGGGTCAGTTTAAGGCCGCGCGCCTCGGGACGCCGGGGGCCGAGCCTTACGCCGTCAGCCCCGCGGCCTCTGCGGTGAGCTCCACCGAACGCAGCCGGTCAGGAACCTTCAGCGATTGATGAGCCACAATCAGCTCATCCGCCGTCGAGTACTCACCGAACTGCGCAATCTGCTCACGCACCTGCGCCACCGTGCCGACCGCCGTGTGACGGAACATATTTTGCACCTGACGCCCCTGCGGGGTATCCATCAGAATCTCCGCCTCATCGTCAGTGAGGTGATGCCCACCGCGACTCAGGAACCGCCTGACCATGTTCCTGCGGGTAGCGAAGTACTGCTGCTGTGCGTCTTCTTCGCTTTCCGACGCAATGACATTCATGGCCGCAAAAGCGTACGGCTTATCCAGCTGCTCAGAAGGCTGGAACTGCTCGCGGTAGACCGCGATGGCATCGCGAAGCGCGTCCGGAGCGAAGTGCGAAGCAAATGCGTACGGCAAGCCGAGCGCCGCTGCGAGCTGGGCACCAAAGAGCGAGGAGCCCAGGATGTACAGCGGCACATGGGTGCCGCGACCCGGAATTGCGTTGATGCCCTTGATCAGCGACTCGTCGGAGAGGTAACCACGCAGCTCCTGCACATCCTGCGGGAAGGAATCGGACGAACGCGGGTCACGACGCAGGGCGCGCATAGTGGCCTGGTCCGTGCCCGGGGCACGACCAAGCCCCAGCTCGATGCGATCCGGGTACAGATTCGCGAGCGTGCCGAACTGTTCCGCGACCGTCAGCGGTGCATGATTCGGCAGCATGACGCCGCCGGAGCCGAGGGTGATGCTCTCGGTTTTTGCAGCCACGGCTGCGATCAGAACAGCCGGCGACGAGGAGGCAATGGCGTTCATATTGTGGTGCTCAGCGTACCAAATACGCTGATAACCAGCCTTTTCCGCTGTCTGTGCCAAATCGATGGAGCCCTGTAGGGCGTCGGCGTGGGACTGCCCCGAGGCTACGGTAGCGAGGTCAAGAATGGACTCAGTACGAATCATGGTTCCACAGTCTAGACCGTTAGTCGGATATTGCGAGTTTGAGATGCTTCGAATACTGAGGCGCTGGGTTTTGGGGTTTGGGGATTCGGGTGCGGGTGGCTCGTGGGTGGCTCATGGGTGGCTCGTGGGCGGTATTCACTTGTCGATGAGCTATTCACATATCGATGAGCTATAGCCTGGCCACAAGTGAATAGCTCATCGATATGAGCGCAGGCAAAGCCAATACCGCGCGCATAAGTGGGTTAAGTAAAGAAAAGTGTGTCCGCATGCCACCATAACCCCAGACCACACACCACAAATCACCAAAGAATAGCTC
>NZ_JASPJP010000001.1:0-309876 GCF_030232615.1 Corynebacterium sp. MSK035 | reverse complement strand
ATTCAACACACAAAGTGTGAATTACAGGGTTTTTGCTCGCGTCCGTTATTCAGTGTCTGGCATGACACCACCCACCCAAAGTTGTGGTGGGGATGGGTTGTTGCCTGGTTTTTGTCGGTGGTGTTAGCGGTGGGGTCACGCCCGGTCCCATTCCGAACCCGGAAGCTAAGTCCACCAGCGCCGATGGTACTGCACTCGGGAGGGTGTGGGAGAGTAGGTCGCCGCCGGCATAAAAAGTTTATTGTTGTGGGTCGTGGTAGCCAGTTCCCGTGTGGGGTTGGGTGCTGCGGCCCACTTTTGTACCTACGGGTAAACAGAATTAACTAGCGTTTTAGTGCTGCATTTTGCTGTTCGTATGCTTATTCCTATGCGGCGCGCTACGTCGGCGCCGTTTTAATTGCTCGACTCAGTCGGCTGTATCTTGGAATTCATGCGAGTGGGAATCGTGACTGGAGCATCTCGGGGCATAGGCGCCGTCTTTGCCGATAGACTTGGGCAGCTACGTCCAGACCTAGATGAAATTTGGTGTGTTTCTCGTAGCTACAACGATGATTCTTCCGGTGAAGACGCTGAGTTCTCGCAGAGGCAAGGTCCTCGTCTTCGATATCTTTGTCTAGATCAGTCCGATGATGATTTTGGCGATAAACTCCGGAATCATGTTGACCGCCATCACGCGACGATAGTTTACTTAATCCTCAATGCCGCGTATGCGAATTATGGCGATGTTAAAACCCAGGATTTTTCGCAGGCTGATCAAATGATACAGACGAATATTCGCGGTACGGTCGCAGCGGTTTACTCGCTAAACGATTTATTCGAAAAGAACGGCCACATCATTCTCATTTCATCGATCTCAGCTGTAGCACCAACTCCAGGGCTGGCGGTGTACACAGCATCGAAAGCGTTTATTCGGCACTGGGGTATCTGCCTTGGAGAGGAATTGAAACCTAATGGTGTAACTGTAACTATTTGCTACCCGGGAAAGGTTAAGACCAAGGCGCTACGGGACGTCGTGAAGCAGGCGAAGTCGGTGAAGTTGCGTCTCATGCCGGAGCAGAATCTCAGTTATCTAGTGGAGCGCACGTTACGTGGAGCGGAGAGGGGTCGGGCGGAGGTAGCGCCCGGCCTATATGGCCTGGTGATGGCCCTATCCAAAACTGTGCCGAAACGTGTGGTGGCTCGATTCGCGCGGTTAGTTTGAGGCCGTCTAGATTCGCGGAATCAAACTTTCGTTTAACCCCCTGGGTTTGGTCCGTTTAGAAGCCAGCGTTATCTGAGTAGGCTACGAAGTATGCGTAAGTTATTCACAGCTGCTTCGGTGTATCTCGGTCTTGGTCTGTTTTCTGGCGTTTTCTATCGTGAATTTACCCGTGCGATGGATTTCGGGGATAAAACGCAGCTCAATACGCTGCACACGCATTTCCTTGTTCTTGGCACAATCTTTTTCTTGGTTGCGCTGGCATTGGATGGTCAATTCAATATTTCAGCTGTCAAGGGCTTTGATCGCTGGTTCATCGTTCAGAATGTCGGCATTGTTTGGACGATTGGCATGATGGTGGCTAACGGTATCGTGCACGTTGTTTCAGGCCCGGAGGCCTGGGGTGCGATGTACTCGGGAATTGCAGGACTCGGCCACATTATCCTGACGGTCGGCTTTGTGTGGTTCTTTATGCTTCTCAATAAGGCGCTGAAGAATCGTGAACGCGAGGTTCGCAAGGCCAACGCGGCCGTGTGAATTTCCAGTGGAAATGCGTGAGCTGGATTGCTGATTCGGCGTAGGCGATAAGGCGAAATAGAAACCCCGTGCAGAAACAATATCTGCACGGGGCGCTTTCATATAACGGCGACTATTCGTCTGCGATAGCGGCCAGGGGCGGTGTCTTCGCGGCTTTCTGACCAGGGCCGAGAGCAGCAATAATGCCCACAAGCGCAGACCCAAGCAGCATGAGAACGATCTGCAGCCACGGTACCGCGATAGTATTCAGGCCCTCATCCTTCAGCACGGTCAGAAGTGACCAGCCGAGGAACAAGCCGAGGACAATACCTACAACCGCGCCGAAAATGGAGATTTCCACAGATTCCAGGCGAATCATCCGGCGAATCCCCGAGCGTTGCAGGCCGACGGCCCGAAGCATGCCAATCTCCTGGCGGCGCTCGACAACTGAGAGTGCGACAGTATTGATAATTCCCAGAATCGAAATGATGACCGCCAGGGCCAGCAGAGCGTAGACGATTCCCAGCATGACATCGATAGAGGCATTAGCCAGACCCGCAAACTCCTTAGCAGTCATCACCTGTACTACGAGGTAGTCCGCAACTGCGTCGCTAAGCTTTTGCTTCATTTCATCCATGGAGCCGCTGTCTGCCGCGATGGAATCAGAAATATCGACGTAGGTCTGGAAAGGCAACAGGTGGCTGCTTTTGACATATTTATGGGCGGCTTCGTCGGAGACCATAATCGACTGGCCGGGATCACTTGTGTCAGCAAAAATGCCGGTGACGGGGAGCCGTGTTATGCCGCCTTTGGAAACAACTGCGAGTTCAGTGCCAACGTTCCAACTATTCTTTTTCGCTGTTGATTCGCTGATGACAATTCCCGCATCCGGCTTGGCCAGATCCAGGGAGCCCTGGATGGCGCGAGTGCCGTACCATTTGCCGACGTTGGAGTTGAAAACCGACGCATTACTAGATTCCGGTCCGACTTCAGTTTGTTCGCCGTCGGAAGCTATCATCGTGGCGGCTTCCTCAGGTGGGATTACCAGTAGCGCGCCAATCGACAAGGTTGCGGTGTCGTCGACACCATCGATATCCTTCACCGCATCCTCGACCCCAAGTGGCAGGGCCGAATGCGCGGTCAGAGGTGGCGAGAGCACGAAGTCAGCCGTCAGATTGGTCTCTGACCACTCATTGACCGCCTCCTTCATGGACACACCGAACATGCCAATCACAGTCACCAGCGCAAGCCCGAGCGTCAGTGCAAACGATGTGGTTCCCGTTCTGCGCGGATTGCGGTGGGAGTTCGTCGCCGCAAGCTTGCCGACGGTTCCAAAAGGCGCACCTACGACGCGCCCCAGTCCTCCGATCAGAGGCATGGACAGCGCGGGGCCGACAAGCCAGACGGAGGCTACGGCCATCACTGCACCGACACCAACGAAGATGGCACGAATCTTGGTTTCTGCGTCGTTCCACTGCAATGCCCAGGCAATGATTGCGATCGCGGCGGACGCCAGCACAGTACCGGTCCACGTCCTAGCACTGAGGCTATTGCTGGTTGTTTGATCCCCAGAGCGCATGGCTTCTACAGGAGGGACCGCGCCAGCGCGGGCGGCCGGCGTCCAGGCGGCGATCATGGTGATGGCCACGCCGACAAGGAGAGGAACGATGACTGCCACCGGTTCGAATGTCAGGCCATCGCCGGGCATGGAGATACTCATGGCATCGAGAAGCATGAATAGCCCCTGGCTCAGCCCAAATCCCGTGATGACACCTAGTGCGGAACCGATGAGGCCAACAATGAATGCCTCCAAGAGGACGGACGCAGTGAGCTGTCGTCGTGAAGCACCGAGGGCGCGGAGGAGAGCGAACTCCTTCATGCGCTGAGTGACCAGCATGGTGAAAGTATTGGAGATGATGAAGATGCCCACAAGCAGCCCGATGAGCCCGAAAGCGATGAGGAAGTAGTTGACAAAGCTTAAGGCAGAGGAGACACGTTCGGAGGCCTCCTCGGCGAGCTTAGAGCCTGCCTCTACCTTGAGCTCGGGGAATGCTTCTGCGACATCACGGGTAAGCGTGGCAGCGTCAGTGGTGGAATCGGCGGCGAGGGTGAACATGTCCATATGGCTGTCCGCGCCGTAGAGCTTGCGCCACTGATTCTGGGTGAAAAAGACCGCGAGGTAGCCGGTTTCGTCGATGGAGGTATCAGCGATGCCGACAACCTTCACCGTCGCCCGATCGAGGCGGGTGGCCACTTTGATTTCAGTGCCGACGTGGAGGTTGCCGAGTTCGGCGGTGGTGGAGTTGACGACCACCTCACCTGGTGTTTCCGGCGCGTGCCCCTCGGTAACCGTGACCTTGTTGCCCACCGCTTCGGCCGCTGGATAGTAGGGAAGACCCATCGATGGCGAACCATTGGTTTGAATCGGCTTGCCGTCGGCTCCTGTGGCCGTAATGCTGTTGTTGGGATCGCCAATGTTGAGGGCTCGGACCCCGGGGAAGCTTTCGATTTCCTGCGCGGTTTCTTCGGTGAGCGCACCGGGATTGTCAGCAGGGGCCGTCACCACCACGTCGACACCGTCATAAGCGGTACTCATTGCGCCCTTAAAGGCCTTGTCCAGCGATGATGTGAACACAAATGCGCCGGTGATGAAGGCCGTGCCCAGCACGACCGAAATAATTGTGAGCACGAGGCGCAACTTGTGCGAGGTGATGTTGCGCCAGGCGACGCGGCTCAGCGTGGAAGACGATGATGCCATGGGGGGGAGATGACCTGCCTTCCTAAAGATTCTCAATATCTGCCATGCGCGCCAAGATATCGGCGGGCGTGGGATTGCGAAGCTCGTCAACCACGCGGCCATCCGCGAGGAACACAACACGGTCTGCGTAGGACGCGGCGGTGGCATCATGCGTCACAATGACGACGGTTTGGCCGATGTCATCAACCGCATCGCGGAGAATCGTCAATACCTCACGAGATGAGTTCGAGTCCAAGTTGCCCGTCGGCTCATCGCCAAAGATGATCTCCGGCCGGCTGACAATGGCACGCGCACAGGCGACACGCTGCTGCTGGCCACCAGACAGTTCCGAGGGGCGGTGCGTAAGCCGTTCTTTAAGCCCGAGGCGCGTGGTGATTTCCTCGAACCACTGCTTGTCCACCTTCCGACCAGCGATATTGATAGGCAGGGTGATGTTCTCTGCCGCCGTCAACGTCGGCACCAGGTTGAAGGACTGGAACACAAAGCCCAGGCGATCACGCCGCAGCGCCGTGATTTCCTTGTCCGACAGCTTCGACAGATCCGTCGTGCCGATGTACGCGCTTCCCGACGTCGCGGAGTCCAAACCGGCCATGCAGTGCATCAATGTCGACTTACCGGACCCGGACGGGCCCATAATCGCGGTGAACTCACCAGCGGCAAAAGAGATATCGACATGGTCCAGTGCAGTAACAGCGGCATTGCCGACACCGTACTTCTTGGTGAGCCTCTCAGCGTAGGCCGCCGCTGGTGGGGCGGAATGTTCCAAAGAAGATTCAGCGGATGATTTAGCGGATTGTTGTGCATGCTTGGCAGACATGGGGGAGGGGGTTCTCTTCTAATTAGATTTGATCAACGGCGAATTAATATCCGGCAGCGAAAGCGGATTGAAAACGCTGCGGCGGGAATGGAACGTTCGTTGTTCACCAGTCACGGGGTCAGCGAAACTCATTTCTACACAGACCAGGTGCAGGGGCTCCGAGGTATTCTCGGCCTCCAGCGGCAGAATCTCCGGGTAGTACTGGTCGCCCAGGATGGGAAAGCCCAGCTCACTCAAGTGCAGCCGCAGCTGATGAGTGCGTCCGGTGATGGGTTTCAATTGCCACAGCGCAACGCGACCACTGTCGGCAGCGAGGCCGTCGGCGTCCGAAGGCACGTCGACAAGCGAAATGTGCTCGATGATGGTGTGGGCGTTTGGCTCGCCCTCGAGAGTATAAGCCTGCATTTGGCCAGCAATCTTGTGCTGTCGCGTGCGCAACTCTAGCGGGGGCTCGGGCAGGGCTTCGCTGGTCGCGCCAGCGATGGGTGTGGGCGATGTCAGCGCGTGATAGCGCTTAGTGACTTCCCCAGATGCGAAAAGCCCCTGGTAGGCGCCACGAACTTCGCGCCGGGCGGTAAAGATGAGCAACCCCGACGTCAGTCTGTCGAGGCGATGCGCGGGAACCAACTCCGGATTTCCCAGCTCCCGCCGCAGGCGTACGACAGCGGTTTCCGTGATGTGTCGGCCGCGTGGCATCGTTGCCAAAAACGACGGCTTGTCGACGACCACAAGGTTGTCATCTTGAAAGACAATCGGCATCGGCCCCGCGATTGTGCGCTCCGGTGCCGGGGTGCGGTAAAACCACATTTCCGCGCCGGGCTTCACCATGTCATCCGGACTGTACGGCACTGAGTTGGCGCGAACGACGAGCCCATCTGCAAAGCGTTTAGTCACGGCCGCTTCATCATCGTCCGGGTGGCGGTGGGTTTGACCTGCGATAGCGCCTGTGAGCAGATCCCACGCACGGGTGGGGGCATCGCCACGACGCCCGGGAGCGGCGATGCGGGATGGGTTGAGCCCATTGCGAATGGGCAGTGGCATGCGACGCATACGGCTGACTTTAACAGGTGCCCCGGATTCATCTGGCGGGCAAGCGGAGCTGCTGTGGCAGAGCGGTGTTGGTATCGCCCCTAATGGCGTAGGTGGACAACATTCTGCCCTGTCGGTCGCAACATAATGGGGGTAGGGTGGAGGTGAAAGTAATAAAAAGGTTGGCTCGGAAGAGTTGACTAAATAGCAAAGCTTGTCCATTAAAATGGCGTCCAAGCAGGTGCGATAGGTGTAGCTGCGTTGCGGTCGGGCCGCGGAGAGCCAATTTTTATGGATCGCATAATAAGGAGGCAATCAATGCCAAGGCAGAACATCATTGTGTGCGCGGTCGATGGCTCGGAGGCATCCAAGACCGCCGTCAAGTGGGCCGCTAACACCGCAGTGAAGCGCGGTGAGCCACTCCGTCTGGTCAGCAGCTACTCCATGCCGCAGTTCCTCTACGCAGAGGGCATGGTTCCGCCGCAGGAGCTTTACGACGATCTTGAGGCCGAGACCCTGGAGAAGATTAACGAGGCCAAGAAGATTGCCCTCGACTTCGCACCGTCAGTAGATGTCAGCCACCAGATTGAAGAGGGCAGCCCGATTGACATGCTGCTCGACCTGTCTGAGCAGGCAACCATGGTGGTTATGGGCTCTCGCGGTCTGGGTGGGCTCTCTGGCATGGTCATGGGTTCGGTTTCCGCCGCTGTTGTTTCCCACGCATCGTGCCCGGTTGTTGTTGTCCGCGAGGACAACCTGGTCACCGATGAGACCAAGTACGGTCCTGTCGTTGTCGGTGTCGATGGCTCCGATATTTCCGAAAAGGCAACGGAGTACGCATTCCGTGAGGCCGATGCCCGTGGTGCCGAGCTGATTGCAGTTCATACCTGGATGGATATGCAGGTACAGGCTTCCCTGGCTGGCCTTTCTGCAGCTCAGAGCCAGTGGCAGGTTGTGGAAGAGGAGCAGAAGGCTCTGCTCGGCCACCGTCTGGAGAAGTACGCTAAGAAGTACCCGGAAGTGGCCATCAAGAAGGTTGTTACCCGCGACCGCCCGGTTCGTGCTCTGGCTGATGCCTCGGAAGGCTCGCAGCTGCTGGTCGTCGGCAGCCACGGCCGCGGAGGTTTCAAGGGCATGCTGCTCGGCTCCACTTCGCGTGCACTCCTGCAGGCGGCTGCTTGCCCGATGATGGTCGTCCGCCCGGAGACTGACGCCTAAAGCGCCCTTCGAGGGGGCTGAGAAAAGACGCCGGCGGCGGTCGTCGAGGCGCGGTTAGCGCCGAGAGTAGAAACCGTTACCGAATATTTATAAGTAGAACCTAGCCGGTTTCCGACAGGTGTCGGGGCCGGCTTCGGTTTATCCAAATGAGGCCTCTCGTCTGCATAAACCCTGTTTTCATGCAGAAAGTGCAGATTTTATAAGAGTTTTCCTGTGGCTATCCGACTGTTATCTCGCTAGTTTCTCAGTGGCCGAAATGGCCTGATAGTGCTTGCAGTGTATGCAAGAGTTTTCGGAAAGACTTATAGTTGAGTCAGAACGATTTCGGGAAAGGAATATCTATCATGAACGAGATTCTTCTTGCTGCCTCCTTTAGTCCCACGATGGGCTTCATCAGCTGGATTATCATCGGTGGTCTTGCCGGCTGGATCGGCTCTAAGATCATGAACACCGATGAACAGATGGGCGTCGTCCTGAATATCGTCGTTGGTATCGTCGGTGGTTTCTTGGGCGGTTGGCTGCTCACCCTGTTCGGCGTTGATGTCGCCGGTGGCGGAAAGTTCTTCAGCTTCCTCACCTGTCTGCTCGGCGCCGTGATCCTGTTGTGGATTGTCGGCCTGGTTCAAAAGCGCAAGTAAGCCAAGCAAAACAGCGCGACTATGCACGAAGCGTCGTAACGCTGCTATCTACTGGATAGTGAGCTAGAGCGCGGGGCATCTCATCAACATTGAGATGCCCTTTTTTTGTTGTGCGGTTGTCGTGACGTTGGCGTTCTGCGATTGTCGCGACATCTGTTGGGGGCGGCAATCATCGCACGCTAAAGTAGGACTAGAGGCTGAAAGACTGACTAGTTTGTTCTTTTACAAAATCACAGTCGCAGATACGCCTACAATGGAATATCACAGACTATGAACGCCCTGTTCAGTGCTCTGAAAGCAATGGCGCTAATGCCGGTGTTTGCGAGTAAGCAGCTGTTAGAACGGGGTGTGACTTTGGAAGGACGAGAGGTACTGCCGTGGCAGAAGCGACAACGGGCAAGGGCGCAAAAGGCGGCCGCGCTTCCTCTCGCCGTCGTAACCGCCCCAGTCCGCGGGAGCGCCTCCTGGCATCAGCGACAACTCTGTTTACAACAGAGGGTATCCGCGTTGTCGGCATTGACCGCATCCTGCGGGAAGCTGATGTGGCCAAAGCCAGCCTGTATTCGTTGTTTGGATCCAAGGACAAGCTAGTCATTGCATATCTGCAAGACCTCGACGCCAAATGGCGGGAGGCTTGGGAGCAGCGAGTGGCCTCGTTGGATACCCCGGCGGAGAAGATTCTCGCGTTCTTTGATCAGTGTATTGCGGAGCAGCCGGCAATCGACTTCCGTGGTTCACACTTCCAGAATGCGGCTAGTGAATATCCGCGGCCGGAAACGGAGTCGGAGCAGGACATCCGTCAGGCCGCAGCCGATCACCGTTCCTGGGTTTGGCAACAGCTACACACGCTGCTGACTGAAAATGAATCTAGTATGCCGTCTGCTCACGCAAATATGCTGTTGCTCTACCTCGACGGCGGCCTCGCGGGTGCCAAGATGTCCAAAGACCTGAACCCGCTGCAGATGGCGCGCGACCTGGCCCGTGACCTGGTCACGTAAATACTTAATTCCCTTTTTTAACGCGTCGTAGTTCTTGCCTTTTTACTCACGGGCTAATCTCGGAAGCGTTTCCAGTCCGACTCCTTTGAGCCGGTGGCTTTCTTAACCATATTCTTCGTATTCTGGCCGAGTAGCATTCCCAGGTTCTTTGCAATCAGAATTGGCTTCGGCCGTTTCTGTGCTTTTTGCGCTTTCTCGGCTTGTCGTTTCATGTCGTCCCGCACTTTAGCCAGGCCGGGAAGCGGCGGAACTATACCCGAGGAAATCTTCATATCCTGCGTCAGGGATGGCAAATTGTCCTGAGCACCAGGCCGCATCTGGGTCACCATGTAGCGAACCTTCGCAATTTTCAAAGCCTGGGCATATTCTTCTTCCTGCTTTGCTTTACGGCGGTCCCGCGATTCCTTCTCAATAGCGGCATATTCGCTCTTATGCTGCTTTATCTTCCACGGAGCGAATGCGGATTTGATATAAAAGTGACGCTTGGCCTGCTTTAACTTCTTCTTTTCTTCCCGCTCCGATTCGTATTCACCCTTTTGGTGGTTTTGAAGAGTTCGGAAATCGTCCGTGAGCGGGTAGGTCTTTTCCACATAGCGGGTGAGAATGATATTTTGGGTCAGTGTCCAGAAGTTATTGGTGACCCAGTAGACAATTAGAGCCACAGGTGTTGGGCCAAAGAAACCCGCGAAGAGGATCATCAGCGGTGCGTAGATAAGCATTACGCGCATGAATTTGCTGAGGAATACACTGACGCTATTGGAATAGTCGAGAGTGCGCTGCAACCGGCGGTAGGAAACGACCAAGTTAAAACCGGTGAAAAAGGCCGCTGCCACGATGCCGATAATGCAGAAAGTTAACAGCGAATCATGATTGCCCCCGAGGATTTGCAGTTGCTCCGGGTCCATGCGCAGATATGCGGGTAGAGGCTGTCCCAAGAATGTCGCGCTCAGAAAGTCGGAGATCTCATCCTTAGAGATGAATCCGACATTATGAGACGCAGGCAGCCCAGGCCCCTCAGACGCCCGCAGCATGTGCCTCAGCATGCGAACAAGGCCCATAATCACGGGAATCTGGACGAAGAGGGGCGCCAGCATTACGGAGGTCTTAATCCCCTCTGCTTTGCGCATTTCCTTGCTGGCAAAGTTTACGTATTGTGGCGAGTTCGGCTCGATGCTCCTGCGGTAGCGCTCCTTGAGCATAAAAAGCTGCGGCCGTAGGTTGGCTGTCTTGCGCGCCGAGATAAATTGCTGGAACGCGAGAAACGCTAAAGCGCCACGCACCGTAAACACCAGCAGGAAGAGAGAAAGCGTCCAGGACAGAGAAGACGGCAGGTGAAACACTGAGGCCAGTAAAAGGTGCCACGCCTTAAGGACAAACGAGACCAGCCAAACGAATGGTTCCAAAATGACCACGGGCCGACTCCTCCATGTCAAGGATAAGAAAAGTAAGACAACCGGATGAGGCCGGTGTGCCAATTCCAGCCGCTATCCTAGCGACTCGAATTACCTGCCCCAACTTTAAAACAGGGCCCCGCTGTGGCGGGACCCTGTTTTAAAGATAGTAAAGCTGGGTGAAACCCAGTGGAAGGCAAACGGACCTGGGTGAGAACTAGTTAGCGCTCTCGTACTTTTCAATAATGTGCTTTGGCAGCGCACCACGGTCTGCAACATCCATGCCATTCTCTCGTGCCCACTGGCGAATCTTGCGATTGCGATCACGGGCCTCAGCGGCATTGGGATTAGCGGAAGAGCGCTTACGCGGAGCTACAACCGTGCTGTGATCAATGGAAGCTTTCGCAATATACGGTTCTAATACCTGCTCGAACTTCTCTGCATTTTCCTGAGAGAGGTCGAGAATGTAGTTCTTACCGCGGAAAGAGAAACGAACGACTTGGTGATCTGCGGAATCAAGCGGAGTCCCATCGAGGTCGTCGATGTACTGAATTAGTTCGCGGCGTGCCATAGAATCCCTGCCTAAGCTTGGTGCTGAACTTGTAATAATGAAGAAGGCTTACAGTGAAACTTCAATACGGTGAAACTTCAAATTAATATCGAGCCCTTTTTTCTTTCCCCCACAGTATAAGTGCAAAGAAATTTAATGTCTATTGACGATAATTGAGCTCGATTGTGCAACTTATATTGAATACATGGTTTGTTAATAATTCGATTAATTGTGCACAAGAACTTGGGGTAATAAAAAGACGGCCCTGCATGTTGTGCAGGGCCGTCGTGAACAGCAACTACGCCACTGAGGGCGCAATGCGGGGTGCGCTCTCGGTAGTCGTCGTAAAGCGAAAGGACGAGAAGGCGCTTAAGCCTGGGTCATGCCCTGACCCGGCTTGCCGCGGTAGGTAGCGGCGACGAAAAGCGGCTGGTTCGGTTCTTCCTTGACCTCGACAAGGCGGTACTCAGAGGTAACGTCCTCGCGGCCGAAGTAGACGGCAGTGTAGCCGTGGCGGTCGAACTCGAGGTAGTTGACGTACGGGTTCGCAGCCTTGAGTCCAGCGGTAGCAGCCAAGGAAATCGGGTTGTCCTGAGGCAGCTTCACAATGTCATCGATATTCGGGGCGCTGACGGAAGTACAGACAATCTCAATAGCGGCAATGCCGGCACTCGGGTACTCGCCCGGGACCTTCGGTACGTTGCAGTTCCAGGAGGAGTGAATATCGCCGGTGAGGAAGACAACGTTGTCGTAGCCTTCCTTATCCATGATGTTGATCAGCTTACGACGCTCAGCAGCGTAGCCATCCCACTGATCCAAGTTGTACGGCAGGCCGTCCTGAGGCAAGCTCAGCAGCTCGGTGACAGCGCGGGTGGCCTCCGGATCCAGCGGCGGAACCAGCACCGGAGTGAACATGACGGAGTTGCCCACGACACGCCACTTTGCGCTCGAGGAACGCCACTGGCCGAGCAGGTAATTGAACTGCTCAGAGCCGAGCATGGAGCGGTTCTCATCATCGGTCTCGCCAGCGCGGATGAACTTCAGCTGCTGGTCACGGTAGGTGCGCAGGTCCAGCATGGTCAGGTCGGCGAGATCGCCGAAACGGAAGCTGCGGTAGAGCTTTCCGCCCTGGGAGAACGGGACCGCGCGAACCGGCAGCCACTCCAGGTACGCCTGGATAGCGGCGTCGCGGCGGGCAATGTAGTCGCCTTCGGTCTCCGGGTCGTGGTTCTCAGCGCCACTGTGCCAATCATCGTTGGCGACCTCGTGGTCGTCCCAGGTCACAATCCACGGCTTTGCGCGGTGAGCTTCCTGCAGGTCCGCATCGGTACGGTAGGTGGCGTAGCGCAGGCGGTAGTCAGCGAGAGAAATGATCTCGTGAGCCGGCTTGTGGTCACGAACCGGGCCCTTGCCGGAGTAGCCACCGGCCTCGTACTCGTAGATGTAGTCACCGACACACATGATGATGTCGATGCGGTCATTTTCCGCCATATCGCGGTAAGCGGAGAAGAAGCCACTTTCCCAGTTAGCGCAGGAAGTCAGCGCGATGCCCAGGTGATCTGGCGAGGAGTTCACCGGCGGCGCAGTGCGAGTCTGGCCAATCGGGGAAACCTGGCCCGCGTGATCACCAGCGGTGACGGTAAAGCGGTAGAAGTAGTAGGAATCAGCGGAGAGACCCTTGACATCGATCTTGACAGTGTTGTCAGCATCCGGGTCGGTGTTCAGGGCGCCAGAGGCAACGATGTTGCCGAAGCCCTCATCAGAAGCGACTTCCCACTTCAGTGCAACAGGACGGCCCTGGTTTGCACCTGCGGTATCGCCTGGGTGTGAGGTCACACGAGTCCAGATAAGAACCGAGTCCGGCAGTGGGTCGCCAGAGGCCACGCCGTGTTGGAATACCTGAAAACCACCGGAACCGCCAGCATTAGCTGGGGACTGTGACTCAGGATTTGCCCCCGCACTGGTAGCGGGTGCCAGGCCGATGGCTCCGGCAGCAGCACCGGTAGCGCCGGCACGCAGTACGGCACGACGAGAAGGGGTGAATGGCTTTTGGGCTGTTGCGTCGCTGTTCGAGACCGCACCGTTCAGATTCGAGGCTGCAGTCTGAGATTTATCTGAAGATGGCATAGCCTTCATTACAGTAGTTCTCAGTCCGTAGCGCCATCGGTGGGAAAAAATAGCCCGATACGGGGGTAATAAGAGCAAAAGCGCGACTGTTGCTGTTCAACAACAGTCGCGCTCAATTCGATGAATCTCGGCGAGTGGCCTCAACCCGAAGCGACCGGGTTTACGCGCCCAGCTCCGAAATGATCTGGAGGTCCAGCGAATCCAGCTCTGCGGTAATGGAGTGGTGCGCGCGACGGCGCTGCTCCGGGGTCATCTTCTCGGCAGTATTAATAGCATCAGTCATGACATCCAGACGCGAGTTGGCGTCCTTGATAAAACCATCGGTGCCCTTGGCGCCCGACTTACGCAGTTCCGTCAGCGAACCGCGAGTGGCCTCAATGCGGGCCAGCAGCGGTGCACCGTGCCCCTGGTAACGAGCGGCATCATTAGCGGAAACACCGAACTTCTGCGCGGCCGACGAGTGTTCACGGCGCTGGAGGGCAGTGATGGCGCGGTAGGCCAGCGGAACCAGCACGGGTACCAGCAGGCGTGCGCCGCCGATCCACGACTTTGCCTTGTCCTTGTTGAAGCCCTGGCTGCGCTGCTGTGCCAGGATCTTCTCGGCCATCTTGGTCTGGTGACGCTGCTTGGCGGCCAGCGCCTTCTTCTCGTCCTTGGCACTTGCCTTGCGGATCTTCTCCGCGCGCTTCAGAGCACGGTTTTCCAGCTTGAGTTCCTTCTTACCGAGCTTTTCCTCAGAACGAACGCGGCCAGCGGCCTCCTTCAGCTCCAGCTTGTGCTGGTGCTTCTGGTCGCGCTTAGCGGCCTTGACCTCAGCCTTGTGTGCCTTGCGATTAAGTCGAGCTGCGTGGCGAGCCTCTTCCTTGGCCTTCGCCTTGGCAGCCTTCACCTGCTTGGCGGTTTCGCGCCGACGCTCACGGATGTCACCCAAGAAGCTCATTTTTTCCTTCGCCTAGTTGCTCGCAGATAGTCCCTCCGGAAAAGCGGGGCGGAAAACCCTTAAACCCCACCGCGCCGGAGTGCGCTTGCCAGATGCAGTGGCTGCATCACGATTCTTGCTATCCAAGCTTAACGTGAAACTTCCTACCGAGTGGCGATACGCTAATTCTCATTGTGACTGATTCATCCGTTTCGCGCCCGCTTCTCCACGCGAGCGACCTCATCGGCTGCCGCTACCGGCTGAGCCTCGACCTGCGCGAGGGGCGGCTAGTCGAACCTGCTTCTCACCACGAGCACCGCTTGCCGACGTCCATCGCGTCCATCCCCGGCCTGTACACAGTGGCCTCGGGGCCGGACGCTCACCTGGATACCCTTGAGGCCATCGCCCGTGGAGAAAGCGTCATCGCCGGTGGCGTGCTCATGCATGAGCGCCCGATTCCCGGCGGGGTGTACTCGGGAATCGACGAGATTTGCCACCCTGATCTGTTGGTCAAGGTCGATGATTCACCGCAGACGACCTCACCGACGTACATGCCGGTCCTGGTTGTCACACGGCACCTGCTCTCTGCGCGCAAACAGGGCCGGCGGCGTAAGCCGTCGTCAAGCAATGCGGCGCGTGCGGCGGCGATGCAGGTGCGACTGCTGGGCGTTGACCGGCTCGGGCGTGATGGCGTGATGGGTCGGACCCTGCGTCAGGCGATGGTTGTCACGGATGAGTGGAAGCTACGGCATTACGGACCCGATGCTGTGAAGCTGGGGCAGGCGGCGGCGATGCTGCACCGGCTGGGCGTGTCCTGTGGTCTGGTGGGGGCGATTAGTGCCACCGGAATGAACCTGGATACACGGCATATCGTCATTGCTGATGAGGGCTCGCGCGTCGCCTCGTACCGGATGGCGTTGCGCGACGCGCGTGATGCCGTCGCTGCCACTCAGGGGCGACCGTCACGGTTTACGCCAGGGACCTGGCCGCTGGCGCCACGGCGCATCCGGGAGTGCCGAACCTGCCATCACCACGACCGTTGCTTCGATGAGCTGACCGCAAGTGACGACATTTCCCTCCTCCTACCTGGCGATAAGTCCATGCGGTTGCGCAGTGTGGGCATCGACACAGTCACGGCACTGGCGCAGGCCAGTACCAACACTCCGCACGTCAGCAAGGAGCAGGTGTGGATGGCGAGGGCGCGGCTTGCCGACGTCGACGCGCTCCGGGTAGCCGCTAAGACATCGGCCACGCGTGGCGATATTGAGATGGATATCGATATGGAGGCGTACCCCAACGATGGCGCCTACCTGTGGGGAACGTGGGTGCCTGGGGAGGACTACCGCGGGTTTATCACCTGGGAGCCACCGGGGCCAGAAGGGCTCGGTGGCACGGCAGAGGCCAGGAACTTTGCGATTTTCTGGGATTACCTGATGCGTCGTCGAAATGCGGCGCATGAACAAGGCAAGACCTTCCGCGCCTATTGCTGGGCGGCAGAGGGTGAGAACTATTGGCTGCGTCAGAGCGCCACCCGGTTCGGCGGCCAGGAATTTGTGGTGCCCGCAGATTCGGCGGAGCTGGCTACAGGCGATGCGGCTGGTTCCAGTTCCGAGGCAGCTGGCCCGACAAAGATTGTGCGGGTGCCGACCCGCGAAGAAGTGGACAAGTTCATTGCCTCGGAGGACTGGGTGGACATGCTGAAGGTCGCCCGTCGCCAGATCCTCTCCACCGTCGGCATGGGGCTTAAAGTCGTGGCCCCGTGGTCGGGCTTCCACTGGCGCGACGCCGATGTTGACGGCGAGGCATCGCTGGATCTGTATCGCATTGCGACGGCCACTGACCTTGACTTTGTCTCGGAACAGTCCTTTGAAAAGCTCACGCAAGCCGAGGCTCGCGCCATGCTGCTGCGCTACAACGGCGATGACTGCCGATCGGTAGCCCACGTCCGCGACTGGCTGGATTCACAGCGCGCGGCCGCGGACCTGCCGCATGGGGATGACCTGCCGGTTCCTTAGCGCGCTAACCACGCGCCCACGTGCCGCGCCGGGCGAACTTAGGTGAGACCTTCTTCATCGCAGCATTGCGAATAATGGCCGTGTTCTTGCGGGCTAACAGCAGCAGCTGCTGTGTGCGCTCGGCACGGAATGTTGCGCGAGGAGAGCGGTGCACATCGCGGAAAAGCCGCTTCGTCGCCGCCAGCTGATCCGGCGAGCGTGTCGCCAGCTGTGCCAACTTCTCCTTGGACAGCTTGAGTGCAGCGTCCTCCGTGTCCACGGCCCACGTCGCCAGACCGATCTCAGTTGCTTCCTTGCCGTTGAGTTCTTCGCCAGACATGGTCAGCCAACGTGCAGTATCGGCGCTGACCTCATCGAGGATGGTTCGCATACCGGACATATCCGGAATCAGTCCCCACTTCGCTTCGAGGATTGACCACTTGGCATCGCTCGTAGTAATGCGGAAATCAGCACCTAGTGCAATCTGTAGACCACCGCCGTAGCAGTGCCCATGCACCGCCGCAATGACCGGCACCGGCAGGCCTCGCCAGTCCCAGCAGGCGCGCTGGAACAGGTTTGTGCCGTGGATATCGGGGACGAATGAGCGCAGGATGCGTGAGGGCTTCTTAAATGCCGAGGCGAAATCGAGTCCAGCGCAAAACGATTTGCCCTCGCCACGTAGGATTACGCCACGCAGATCACGGTCAGCTGCCAGTTTCCGGGCGACGGCGGACAGCTCGGTCAGCATCTCAAGTGTTAGACCGTTGAGTTTGTCTCCGCGGTCCAAACTGACGACAGCGATTTTCGCCGCCTCTGAATCAGCTACGGCGAGGTATTCATAGGCGACGTTGACATTGTTGCTGGTGTTCATGGGCACTAACGCTAAACGACGGCTACGTGTGCCGCCCGGGAAATACCAAAAGTGGTCTCAAACAAGACACAAAAAACCGACCCGCTGAGGGTAAGCCCCGTCAGCGAGCCGGTAAGCCATCTTTAGCGCGCGGCAGGGACGCGTAAAAAGCCGCGCGCTGTTAGCTGAAATTACTTGGCAGCTGCGAACAGCTCTGCAGCGTAATCCCAGTTGAAGACGTTCCAGACAGCCTTGACGTAGTCAGCCTTGACGTTCTTGTACTGCAGGTAGAAAGCGTGCTCCCACATATCCAGCAGCAGAACCGGCTTCAGGTTGATGGACAGGTTGCCCTGCTGATCCGTCATCTGCTCAATAACCAGGCGCTCTGCAATGGTGTCGTAACCCAGAACAGCCCAGCCGGAGCCCTGCAGGCCCAGAGCAGCAGCGTTGAAGTGAGCCTGGAACTTCTCGAAAGAGCCGAAGTCGCGCTCGATAGCCTCAGCCAGCTCACCGGTCGGCTGGCCGCCACCGTTCGGGGACAGCAGCTTCCAGAACAGGGAGTGGTTGGTGTGGCCACCCAGGTTAAAGGCCAGGTCCTTGGACAGGCCGGTAACAGCTGCGAAGTCGCCGGACTCGCGAGCAGCAGCGAGCTTCTCCAGAGCAGCGTTGGCGCCGTTGACGTAATTAGCGTGGTGCTTGCTGTGGTGCAGCTCCATAATCTCGCCGGAGATGTGCGGCTCCAGAGCGTCGTAAGCGTAATCCAGCTCAGGAAGTTCGTACTTAGTCATTAGGAAAATTCCTCCTCAACACGTTTTTAGGTTGTGCCGTCGATGGTACTCAAGATGAGTGGATGCGCAACCATTTAAGCAATACAATTAATGCGAAATTCATAAAAAATGCTGTTCAGGGATATCTGTCACAAGTTTATGAACGCGGCGGCTGAGTGCGGCGAATCCACTTACTCACGCGCTTGAAGCGCATTCCGGCTGCGCCACCCAGGTCGTCGTCAAGCGGAATGTCGAGGATGGAAGCCCACGTTGGCAACATTTCTTCCTCGTACCGGTGGCCGTGACCACCGGGGACGGTGACGGAGGCGAGGCCGTCGATAAGCACCTGCCAGAAGGTGACGAACGGATGCCAGCGCATGGAGGGGAGAACATCGCGGCCGACGCGCTCTGCAAGCCAGTCGGGGCGGCGCCAGGCCAGTGGGTAATCCCACCAAACGATGGGGTCAGAGGCATGCTGCAGGAATGCGACGCGCGGGAATTCCCACGGCCCGAACTTGGTGCCATAGAAGGAGTGGTACAGCTCGTCGGGGCGCGTAGCGAAGCGGATGTTTCGCCCCTCGTCGATGACTGGAGCGATTTCCGGAGACCCCTTTGTCCGACGGTGCGTCAGCTCTTTCCACATCGCGGAGAACTGTGGTGCGCCCGTCCAGACAGCACCGTCGACGCGTGCGAGCATGTCAGCGGAATTCTCGAATGCGCCGAGACCGCCAAACCCGCCGAGGGATTCACCGGCGACGTAGACCTTTGGCCGGTCGTTCTCCGGCATCTTGTCGACTTCCTGCAACACCCGATGGATAAGGGTGTGGCCAGCCGCGATTGGGGTTTCGTGGTCCGTTAGCCATGCCACTGGGGAGGGGAGGTCAGAGTACTGCAGAGCGACAGTGGCGCAGTTGCCAAGGGTCAAGAACTCTGCAGCCTGCGCCGACCACGGTGGCACCCAACCGGTGCCGGTGGTGGTGAAGACAACCAGATGATCGCGCCGAAACGCGCCGGTGCGGTGCATCTCGCGGATGATGAGCTCCGCCTGTTCCCGCAGAGAACGACCTGGCACCTTGCCCGCATAAATGCGGATGGGTTCCTGCAGTTCGGAGAGCGGCTTGCCAGTGACCACCGCCAAATCTCGGGCACGGGGGCCTTCGGCGACGAAGACGCGCCCCTCGGCGCCGAGTGCGTACCACGGCTCCAAAGACCATGGACTCCCGGAACGTTCCGGCTCCCAGGGCTGCATGCGGCCTGGAACTACCAGGGTATTCAGGTATCGGGACTTCTTGGCGATGGACTCCAAAGTCCGACGGATAAGCAGTCGATCAATGCTGGCGGCCACGGCACCACCGACGATGGCACCGCTGAGAACCGGGGCGAGACCGCGCGGCAGCCAGGGGCGGAGGTTGTCCCGCAGTAAGTCATAGCCGCGATTGGCCAGCGCGGAGAGCCCCCGAGTGGTCAGGTAGAGACCACTGGCAATCATTGTGGAGGCGAACTGGCTGCGTGCGGATTCCTGCTCATCCTTGCCCACCAGGCGGCCAATTTCGCGCTGCTGGGAAATGGAGCGCAGCCACAGCGCCGCGGTGGTGGCCGTGGTGGCAACATGCCAGGTCACGGCCAGTGCGCGCTCGTGTCGAGGTGCCGGCGCAAAGCGGCTGAGCGGAGTGCTGGCCAGACGCCGCATCGTCGTGTTGTAGCCATAGCCGATAGCCACCCCGGTGACATGGCCCGCCAGCTGTGCCAGGAAGGTCACAGTAACGGTGGCGATCCGAGTACGCGGCATCAGCGAGGGGCTAAAGGCAGCCCATGACGCAATTTCTGCACCAATTAGACCGGGGTTGGAGGGAATGCCCGCTCGCAGTGCGCTGCGGATAGTGCCAGGGCCGGTACCTAGGAGACGTTCGCGAAAGACTTTGGTCGCCATCAGACTGCCGGTGCCGACTGCGCCCAGCGCTTTGGCCATGCCAGCTGTGCCAGCGACTCCTGTAATTCCCGTTCGCGCTGCTCGTGCAGCTCGCACTGTCCTGGTGGTTTCGATTGGCTGAGCTACAGGTGTGTTGCCCGTAGACGCAATCGAGGGCGCAATCGAAGTAAATGCGCGACGCAGGAATCCCATAACTCCCATCATGGCAAAATTTTTTCCACGGGGTTTATTCATCTCGCGCCAGTTTTCCGCACAAAGCGTAGCCTGTGGGGTGTCGCAACGTTTTCCGAATCGGTTGAGAAGGATCCGAGGGCTATGAAGCTATCCACAGGAAATAAGGTCGTGCTGATCGGCGCTGGCGACGTCGGCGTGGCATATGCGTACTCACTGGTCAACCAAGGCACTGTCGACCATTTGGCAATCATTGACATCGACGAAAAGAAGACGATGGGCAACGTCATGGACTTAAACCATGGCGTCGTGTGGGCGTCGTCGCGCACCAAAGTCACTCAGGGCACGTACGCCGACTGTGACGATGCCGCGCTGGTAGTCATCTGTGCAGGCGCAGCACAAAAGCCCGGCGAGACTCGCCTACAGCTGGTGGACAAGAACATGAAAATTATGAAGTCCATCGTCGATTCCGTCATGGCCAGCGGTTTTGATGGGCTCCTACTGATCGCCTCCAACCCCGTCGACGTACTCACATACGCCGCGTGGAAGTACTCCGGGCTGCCACACAACCGTGTCTTCGGCTCCGGCACCATCCTGGACACCGCACGTTTCCGTTACATGCTGGGTGAATACTACGATGTTTCCCCGATGAGCGTGCACGCATACATCATTGGTGAACACGGCGACTCCGAGCTGCCGGTGTTGTCCAGCGCCAACGTTGCAGGCGTCAGTCTGTCCAAGCGCCTCGCCGCCGACCCCGCGCTTCACGACGAGCTGGAGGACATCTTCATCCGAACCCGTGATGCCGCCTACGAGATTATCGATGCCAAGGGCTCCACTTCCTACGGAATCGGTATGGGGCTGGCCCGCATTACGCGCGCCATTTTCCAGAACCAAGAGGTAGCTCTGCCGGTCTCCGCATACTTGCAAGGTGAATACGGTCATGAGGACGTGTTCATCGGAACACCAGCCATTGTGAACCGTCGAGGAATTCGCCGCGTTATCGAGCTTGAGCTGGACGAATACGAAAAGAAGCAGCTGGACAAGTCCATTCAGACGCTCCGAGATGTGCAGGATCCATTCTGGAAGTAACTGCTGGTAGCGAGAGTAGATGTCTTCTCGACATGCGCTTTCGGCCGTCTCATTTGAGAATGAGAATGCCCACCTTCTATTGGCCCGCGTGGCCGACTCTGGCCAACGCTTCGTCTTCAACACAGGAGTGCCTTCTCTATGGCAGCGCAGAGCCCTCAAGACACAGCAACTGACAACACTGAAAGCGGCGCGGCCGTACCGCGTCTGGATGACCTCATCAGCAAGGTCACTGATCTGATCACAGAGTTGGACGACGTCTCGGTGGAGGCTTCTGCACTGCTCGCAGAGGTGCCGGAAGAGCGCCGTCGGCACGCGGAAAACCTGCTGCACTACGCACACCTGCGCACAATTGACATCCGTGAGCTGCAAAACAGCTTGCACGACCTCGGCGTGACCAGTCTGACCACGGTGGAGACTTTCACCCGGGGGCGCCTTGAGCTCGCTCTCAACGCGCTGTTGGCGCTGGCGGGGCGCACCTCAGACATCGATGTCGCCCGCATTATTGCCGACGATGAGCGCGCGGATATTGCCCTGGATAACAACGCCACCGAGCTGTTCGGTCAGGAGCGCGCGGATGTCACTTCGCACATTATGGTGACCCTGCCCGCCGAGGCCGCCGACGATGCAGAGTTGGTGGAGAGCTTCGCTGCCGCTGGCATGGATCTCGCTCGCATCAACTGCGCCCACGACGGACCTGAGCAGTGGAGCCGCATGATTGACAACGTCAATGCTGCAGCTGAGAAGGCCGGTCGCCGCATCTTCGTGTCCATGGATCTGGCTGGTCCGAAGCTGCGCACGGGCGATATCGAACCGGGGCCGCGTGTGGGGCGCGCCCGTGTTGTGCGTGACGACGCTGGCACGGTCATCTCCAAGTCCAAGATTTGGCTGACTCCGCGACTGGATGAGCACCCCAAGCCAGCTCCGAGCGATTTGCCGGGGCGTCCCGCACTGCCGTTGGAAGCAGATCAGGGGTGGTTGGAACAGCTGCAGCTTGACGATGTCATTACGCTGCATGACTCCCGCTCGGCGAAGCGTCACTTCACTGTTGTGCGCATCGACACCGACTCCGAGGGCGAGGTCGAGGCTGTCCTCGCCGAGGGCGAAAAGAACGCCTGGATTGCCGAGGGCACACACCTGCGCAGCAACTACGAGGTCACGCGCGCTGGTGGTGTGCCACCGACCGTGCAAAAGCTGCGCTTCTACACCGGTGATGAGTTTATTCTCACCAGCGGCGAGGAAATCACCACCATTCCACGCACAAATGACGAGATTCCTCGTGTCTCCTGCTCGCTGCCGTCTGCCGTGGCAGCTCTGAAACCGGGCGATCCGGTACTTTTCGACGACGGTGCACTTGGCGCTGAGGTGGTTGAGGTCTCCGAGACGTCGTCAAGCGAAGATAGTCACGTCGATGCCCGGCTGCGTGTCCTGCGTACGAAGCCGAATGGTCAGCCGCTGGCGGCGCATAAGGGCATCAATCTGCCGAACACCGACCTGCCACTCAATTCGCTTACCGACGAAGACATTGAGCACCTGCGCTTTGTGGTGGAGCATGCGGATATTGCTGCGGTGAGCTTTATTCGCACGCAGGGGGATGCTGAGTACGTTTACAAGGTGCTCGATGAGATTGCGGCGGAACATGAGGCTGCGGGCCGCGAGGACCTGGCGTCGAAGGCTCGGAACCTGGGTGTTGTGCTGAAGATTGAGACTATTCCGGCATTCCAGAATCTGCCGGGAATCATCATCGCCAGCATGAAGCGCGCCAAGTCCGGTCTGATGATTGCTCGTGGTGACCTGGCTGTGGAGCTGGGCTTCGACCGTATGGGTGAGGTCCCAGGCCAGATTCTGACGCTGGCGCAGGCAGCCGGTGTGCCGACCATTCTGGGTACTCAGGTGCTGGAGAACATGGCCAAGGCCGGCCTGCCGTCCCGCGCGGAGATTACCGATGCGGCCTTCGCCCTGCGTGCCGAGTGCGTGATGCTGAACAAGGGGCCGCACATTACCGAGGCCATCGCGATTTTGAACAACCTGGCCCGGAAGATGGGACGTTCGCAGCGTAAGAGCCGCATCATGCTGCGGAAGATTCGCAGCTGGTCGGACTAGTGGCTGGGGTAGGGGCCGGGCTAGTTTAGGTAGGTTAGGGGGAGCGCACTTAAAAACACCGTGGGAGAAAAGACTGCGGAAGAAGCCGGCCGCGCGTACGAGAGGAGCCCTGCGGAAAATGTCTAATGAACAGGCAGAAAACGCGGGGTGGGCTGTGCCGCCGCAGTCTCCAAAACAGCAGCCACAGCAGTCCCCACCTCAGGTGGTGCTGCCACCGCAGCAGAGCTGGCAGCCGACTGTCTCGGATTCGGCCATCACAGGTGCGACGCCGCGCTGGAAGGCCGATGAGATTGTTCGCAAGCGTGCGGACAGTGTCTTTCGATGGGCAATGAGCGGCGCTGGCGTATTCGCCGCATTTACCGTATTCATCTGGATGAGCATTCTGAGTCCAGGTCAGGATCTGGTGGTTTCCCTCCTCGGCGAACTGGGAGCATGGGCTTTCGGTCTCTGCGGAATGGTTTCCCTCATTGGGCTGGGTTTTTCGGTCTACAAGACCCTCCAGGTGCTGCGTGACCGCGCAACGTATGCCCGCCCACTGCTGTCGCGCACGGCAACGGATGTGCGCACGATGCACATGTGGCCAGTGCGCAACATCACGGGGCCCGTGGTCGCGTTGGCTGAAACAGGAGTCACTGCCGTAATGGGGCCAGGTCGCTTTATCTGGTATCTGGCCTGCGTTTTGTGGCCCCTTGCAACGGGTTGGTTTATCGCTGCCGACGTGTCCAGGACGTACTTCCAGGCCGGAATCATCACTGTTTTAGCTTGTGTGACAACTGCCCTTACGGCGCGGCTACTCCGCTACGTGTTGGCTCCCGAGGAAGTGCATCGCAACATTCCCGTTGGGGCAGGTCGCGAGCGCACCCAGCCCGGTTTTTGGTCCAAGGGCTTCATCCCCAGCGAAGCTACCGATGAACAGGGGGAGGCGGGCGCGTTGGCCGTCGACAAGCAGCTTTTCGAAGGAACGGCGAGCGAATTCGTCGACGATTTTTATAAGTAGCCCAGGCAGTCGCGAATTACGGACTGCGAATAGGTATTCTGTGGCCTTGTGGGAAAGAAATCTCGTAAGAAGAATAATCAGGCCCCGGAGGGCATGAGCCGCCGTCAGGCGAAGCTGGCAGCCCGCGCTGCTGAGCGTGCAGCGTTGCTGGGCAATCCGCGTCCGTTCAAGGACTTCGACGAAGAGGCTGACATCGTGGCTGTCCGCGAGTTCGCACCGGCTGTGGTCATTCCGGTCACGGTCGCTGACGCTGAGCGTGACATCAAGGTCTGCACCGTGCTGCCGGGTGGCGTAGCCGCACTGACGCGTGCCGCTGACCAGGGCAATGAGGCTTTCGTCGCGCTGCAGACGCAGGCTCGCACCAATGACGGCGCTGCGGATCTCTCCCGTGCGCTGGCGTGGGCTCGCGACGCAGAGTCGGGTCAGCAGCTCTCCGCCGCTACTGACGGCGAGGCTGCACCGCTTACCGACGTCCTGACCGCCGTGGATCTCGACAACATGGAGGTCCACCAGGACTTCGAGTGGTGGATTCCCAAGGGCATTGAACGCACCCCGATGATCGAGCAGAACCTGGCCGTGGCTAACGACGCGATTCTCCCGTCATACCGCCTGGACGCGAAGGTCGCTGGCGCTGTGTGGTGGATTGATCCGGGCGAGCGCGCTCACATCCGCTGGGTGCGCCGTGAAGATGAGAAGCCACTGCTGGACGCCTTGGCACGCGTGCACGCTGCGGACAACCTTTCGCTGGGAGAGGGCACTAAGTTCGCTGGTGTCTTCCGCACCGATGGCCTGCTGGTGCCGGTCTGGGACCTGGATAACACCAAGCCGCACGACCACTGGATTGCTGCCGTGGAAGAGGCCGACAAGCGTATCGCTGAGGCGCTGGCCAGCGAAGAGCCGCTGACCGCCGAAGAGCGCAAGTCCCGTGAGACCATCGTGTCCCGTCAGGTGACCATTCGGAACTAGGCGTAGCTGGTTTAAGAACTAACGCGTGTGGCTCAGCAAAATGCTAAGTCACACGCGTTAGTTGTCTCGAAAGCTATCCGAAGCTGTTTTAGCTGCCCTCTTGGCTATCTCAGCTCCGCAAAAAGTGCTGGCGCTTCGACTTCGTCCCAGAGCAGCACATTGCCCGCATAACCGGTATCCATGGCGCCTGAGGTAGGCACGGTAAGGGAATCGGAACCGAAGAGCATGCGCAACATCAGCCAGGTCAGATGCCAGACATGGTCACCATCGCCGACGAACACGGCCTTAGTGCCAGCATTGGCCAGGCGAATCCAGCGGTAGGGGTTGAGCCATACCGCAGGTGATTTCAGCCGTCCCATCAGCGCACTCATGAATTCACGCTGCCGCTCTACGCGGTCCAAGTCTCCCTGGGCGGTAGCACGCGTGCGCACGTAACCCAGGGCGCCCGCGCCGTCGAATTTCTGGCAACCGGCCTGGATATTCAGGCCTGCCAGCGGATCGTCGATGGCTTCTTCAGGGCACATCTCGATACCACCGACAGCGTCGACGACACCGGCGAAACCGCCAAAGCCAATTTCGGCGTAGTGGTCGATGTGAATTCCAGTGTTTTTCTCTACAGTGTCGATGAGTAGCTGGGGGCCACCAAATGCGAATGCCGCATTGATCTTGTTCTTGTCATTGCCCGGGATATCCACGAAGGAGTCACGCGGGATACTGACCAACTTCGGCTTACCGAGCACCGGAATGTGGGCAATCATGATGGTGTCGGTGCGCTGGCCGAAATCACCACTGCCCGTCGACAGCTTGGCGGCATCTTCCTCTGACAAGCCCGTACGAGAGTCCGAACCGACAAGCAACCAGTTGGAGGACATCGTATTGGCAGGGCGATCTGCCAGACCGGAGAACGCATCGACCCTGGTCAGGCGGATGTCGACAAGTGCCATTGTGACGACAAGGAAGATGACGAGAAGCAGGATGATGGATTTAAAGCGCAAGCGTGGCAGTCGCAAGCGTGGCATGCGGAACCCAGACCTGACGCCGGCGCCGCCACGACTGCCACGGCGTCCACCACGGCCAGAACTCGCTGCTTGTGGGGCACTGTAGTAGTCCTGTGACGAGCCGTGCGAGGAAGATTGGAAATCCGCATCCGGGTTATATCCGGGCGGGGGAAACCGCGGATCGCTGCCAGCGCGTCCGCTACCGGCCCGGTTCACCGGTGGACGGGACTCAATGCGCGTTTCGTTCAGTGGCGCCTGCCGACGTTCCGGTTGCGGCCTAGACCTGCGCGGAGGCATAGGCGCTGGGCGGGCTGCCCCTGCCCTAGATGGGCGGTCGGAACGGGGCGGGATGGGGCGTCGTGAAGCGCCACGCGAATCGGCCTCACGGGGGCGGGCATGCTTCGGCGACGCCTCGTCCACACGGCGGTAGATGGGGCGGCCATAGCGATCTTTAAGCGGCCTACCGTATCGGTCGCGGGCAATGCGCGAGTCGTCGAAGTTGCCTTCCATACCAATAAAGAATAGGCAACGACAGCGGACTAAGAGAACCGAGACAGCAATACAAGTCTTGGTAGCGCTGGCGTTACCCTGCATGCGACGTGCTGAAAGGGGTTGGGAACGAAGAAGAATATGCTGGAAATATGTCCGCAATGAACCAGAACAACGAACGTGCAGTCAACGAGTCGGATGTTTATGTCAAGAGCCGACATGGTGTCCCGCGGGACTTCTTCGCCTGTGAGGCGGCGGGGCTGGGTTGGCTGCGCGAGGGTGAAGCTGACGGCGGTGCGCGCGTAGTGGAGGTGCTGGGCGTGAGCGGGCATGCGCTGAAATTGCGTCGAATTGAGTCGACGGCGCCGAATCCACAGGCAGCGTACGAGTTCGGAAAATCGTTGGCCATTACCCACAATCTGGGCGCTGCTGGCTGGGGTGCCGGCCCCGATGGGTGGGAGGGGCACGGCTACTTCGGTCCACTGGATCAGCCCCTGCAGATGGACCTGACTCCACGGGAGAGCTTCGGTGAATACTGGGCGAAAGGGCGTCTGCTGCCCACACTGGGAAAGTTGGAAAGCTCCTACAATAACCGTCAGCTAGATATCTTTGACCAGCTCATTGACCGGCTCTTGGCTGGAGGTTTCGACAACGAGCCAGACGCTGCGCGTGTCCACGGTGACCTGTGGTGGGGAAACCTCATGTGGGATGCAGACGGCGCGATCTTGATTGACCCCGCAGCGCACGGCGGAGCCCGCGAGGAAGACCTGGCACTGCTGGCGCTATTCGGGGCAACGCACTTTGACGAGATCTTGCGAGGCTACGAATCCGTACATCCCCTGCCGGATTTCGCCGAGAGCTGCGAACTCCATCAGCTCTACGCCGTGCTTATGCACGCGGTGCTATTTGGTGGCGGATACGCCGGACAGGCAGCGGCAATGGCGGCGAAGTACGTGCGCTAGTTGGCGTTAGCAGCCTCCAGCACGCTAGCCATCTCCAGTAGCTCTGCCTCGCCGCAGCGCACCGCACCGATATTGACGCTGGTGGCGGGGAGCTTCGCATTGGGCGTGCTGCCGCTAGTTCCCGGCACAGCAATTGGCACGGACACGCTTGCCCACCCAGTCAGATTCCACAGCGACAACCACGGTGTCCACCGGGTTTGCTCGTCAAAGTCCTCCCACGGCGCCAACGCAGAGAAATGCCCAATACGCGGCGGATCAAACGCCAGCGTTGGCGTAATCACCGCATCGACTTCCCAACGTGACCGAATCGCGCCGGGCAGAGCCATCCGCTGCTGATGTGTCGCCGTCGCCTCCGCTGCGGAAATCTCCTGGCCACAGGCTCGAATCCACTGCACAATCTCGGAGTAGTCCGCGCGCGGCAATTTCGTGGCCATTCGCGTGATGGTCCGTCGAAAAATCTCGAACACGTCCGGACCTGCCGGATCATAGGGGCTGGGCACTTCCACCACGTCGTACCCGGCGTCGGCAAGACGGTCAGCCGCCGCCCACGCACCGTTTGCCCAGCGCTTATCGACGTCCACCTCAGCATGAAAAGGGCTGACAGTGACACCGATGCGAAGGGGGCGCTGGGAACGTCGGAAAACATGCGGGGTTGAGGAAAGTGGCACCCCGGCCAGCAGTGCTGCGTCATCGACTGTGCGAGTGAGGAAGGCGGGCGTGGAGAGATTTCCACCCGCAATATCATGTGCTGGCTTCAACCCAACGAGGCCACAGCAGGCGGCAGGCACCCGGATGGAACCGCCGCCGTCAGAGCCCAAAGCTGCGGGAACGACACCAGTCGCGACAGCCACCGCGCTGCCGCCCGAGGAACCACCGGGAGTGCGTGGCGTGGTATCCGGCTGATTGGACAGCTGATTGGGCGCGGCGAAGTAGGGGTTTTCCGGAGCCGTGTAGCCAATCGGCTCGGTGTAGGCCGTCATCCCGACCTCGGAGGTATGCGTCGTCGCCGTGAGGACCGCGCCGCGAGCCAGCAGTTTCGCCACGGGTTCCGAGGTTTCGGTGGCGGTGAAAGCCAAGTTGGTCGAGCCCATCGTGCATTCGACACCAGCGATGGTGAATAGGTCCTTGATTGCCACTGGCAGACCCAGGAGGTCACGCGGGAGACCGTGGCTAGCGCGCCGGGCGGGTTCGGATCCGGCAGTGAGGCTGCGCGCGCGGTCGACAGCGTGCTCGGCCAAGGACGTGGCAATACCGAAACGGGCGGGATAGGTCGCGGCGTCGTCGGCAAGCGTGGCGAATTCCGAAACGATTTCCGATACCGAGATTGCGCCACTGCGCACGGCTTCAGTGAGGGCGCGGGCGGGCATCTCGGAAGAAGAGGTCATGCAATAAGTGTAGAAGCCCTCTAATCTGAGCTTATGACGACGGTTACTTATTTGGGTCCTGCGGGCACATTCACCGAGCAGGCGCTGTGGGACATGGCGCGTGCCGGCGAGATTGATCCGGCAGGGGAATCCGCGGTCAATGCGGTGCCGGTGGATAGCCCCGCGGCTGCGCTTGGAGCCGTGCGACGAGGGGAAGCGGACTTTGCCTGCGTGGCTATCGAAAGCAGCGTGGACGGTCCCGTCACACCAACTTTTGATGCCCTCGCCGCTGGGCCAGAGCTGCAGGTTTTTCGCGAAACCGAGGTCGGGGTGGTGTTCTCTATCCTGGTCCGTCCCGGTACGACGGTGGAACAGGTGCGTACTTTTACGACACATCCCGTAGCGTATCCGCAGGTCAAACAGTGGGTGGACGCCAACCTTCCGGGCGTGGAAGTTCACCAGGCCAGCTCCAATGCGGCGGCGGCCCACCAGGTCGCCGAGGGCACCCGCGACGCTTGCGCTGCCCCGGCCCGCGCGGGTGAACTGCTCGGGTTGGAGGCGCTGGCTACTGAGGTCGCCGACGTGCGCGGTGCCCGCACCCGTTTCCTGCTGGTGGGGCGCCCCGGCGTGCCGACGCCGCGCACCGGCGCCGACCGCACCTCGGTCTCCTTCACGCTGCCGAATCAGCCCGGCACACTAATGCGTGCCATGAATGAGTTCGCAGTGCGACAGGTCAACCTCACCCGCATCGAGTCACGGCCGACACGCGAGCTTTTCGGCCTCTACCGCTTCTACATCGACTGCAACGGCCACGTTGATGATGCACAGGTTGCCGCGGCTCTCGCGGCACTGCACGAATACGCCGAAGATTTGCGCTATCTGGGGTCTTGGCCAGTCGCTGAGGGCGGTCGGCGCAGCATTATGACCCCGCCACCGGATATTTCCCAGTCAATTGAGTGGGTCGACGCGCTTAAGGAAGGACGAAGGTAAAACATGACACCCGCCGCGCCCGAAAATCCAGTTGGACAGCTGCCTTTCCTCGATGACCGCCCAGACCGCCCTGAATCTGTCATGCCGGTTGATTCCCAGCGCATCATTTTCATCCGCCACGGGCAGACCACCGGCAACATCAACCGCCGTCTGGATACCGCATTGCCGGGCGCACCGCTCACCGACCTCGGTGTGAGGCAGGCGCGCAGTCTGGGACGTCTTTTGCTTCCCGACGTGCACAGAATCGGTGACATCGTCACATCCCATGCCCTGCGTGCCCGCCAGACTGGCGCAGGCGCGGTCGCAAGTCTGCACCACCTGGGAGAGACTTCTGTTCGCATCCGCCATGAGGGTGGCCTCCACGAGGTTCAGGCCGGTGACCTGGAGGGGCGCAATGATCGCGATGCGCACATGGAGTACATGCGCGCCTTCTACCAGTGGCTCAATGGGGAGCTGGAGTACCGCCTTCCCGGCGGTGAATCCGGTGCTGACGTGCTGAATCGCTACCTGCCGACGATACAGCAGCTGCTGGAGCAGACAGGAGCGACAGGTGGTGAATCCAAGGAGTCGAAGGAGGGCGGCAACAAGGATGTCGTCATTGTCAGCCACGGCGCGGCTATTCGTCTGATTGGGCAGTATCTGACCGGGGTGAATCCGGAATACGCACTGCGGCACCGCATTGCCAATACTGAGCGAATCGAGCTGGTTCCGAGCGCTGTGGACGTCGGCAAGCCTGCTGGCATTGAACCGGGCACGTGGGATGTGCGCCGCTGGGGCGACAGCGAGTTGCCTTAGACAGGCAGCTGGGCGGCGACCGTTACTGCTGGCCGTTATTGCTGGCCTTCCTGAATCTCGCGGCGCTTCTGAGCTGCCAGGCGTAGGCGTTCCGTGCGACGCTTGGATTCCGCTTCGTTGATTTCGTTGAGGAGTTTTTCTTCGTCATCATTGATGTTCAGTGCGGCGCGCCCGATGAGGGCAACGGCCGCAGCGACGATGAAGCCGAGCCATGCGTTGTCGATATTGGTTGCAAACATCAGAACGATAGAGACACATACGATGATGCCTGCAGCAGAGTCAACAATGTTGAGCTGGCGGCCCTTTTTCATCAGAGTCTGCAGCTCTTGATCGACACTTTGGTGCTGCGGTTTAGCCGGGGTGCCCTGTGAACTCTCGGGGGATGTCTCAGCGGGCAGGTCTGCGAAGAGTGTTTGTAGTTGGGAGCGGGTTTTAGCGACTGCGGCAGCTTCGGCGCGCTTGGAGAATTCATCGACATCCAAGTAGCCGTCAGCGAAATGATTGCCGAGACGCTCCATGGCAGCGTTGCGCTCCCTATCGCCGACCCTGATTTCTGGCTTCTCGCTCGAGTTGTCGCTCATGATTATTAAGGTTACAAGGAAGAAAGCTGCCGTGAAGAAGCCGAGAGGAACGAGACCTCGCAGGGCGGGACACACTTATCCGTAGCCGAGTCGGTCCAGATCCTCCTCCTCGAGGCCGAAATAATGCCCGATTTCATGCAGGAGAGTGACCCGAATCTGCTCCACCAGCTCCTCTTCGGTGTGGCTGATGCGGCAGAGCATGTCGCGATACAAGCTGATTTGGTCAGGCGGACCCCAGTGGTTGTTAGAACGCTCGGTCAGAGGAATGCCCTCGTAGAGTCCCAGCAGTGTGGGCTCGTCGAGGTTATACGGGTGGACCTGGATGATGACCTGATCGAGCTGATCGAGAAACTGCGTCGGGATGCGGTCGATGGCCTCATCGACAAGCGCATCGAACCGCTCCGGGCTAACGTCAACCATTTATGGTGCTGCCTCGCAATGTCCTGTTGTTCTACTGTCCTGCGGGAGCGATTGCGTTATCCACAGCGCCTGCTTCTGCACCAGTACCGTCGGCACCGACCGCACCGACGTCACCTGTGCCAGCGCCAGCGCCAGCGTCACCCTGCTCCTCCCGCAGCGGATTGCGCGGTGGCGGAGCCACGGGCGGCTGGCCGTCGATAGTGAAGGACTCGTTAGCGTGGCCATTGAGAGTGGAGAACCCGCCCTGGCCGTTGTCCTTAATCAACCAGCAATTCACACTGCGTGAGCCAGCATTGAGCGACTCCTGCGACAGTGACGTCCAAAATGGCAGCAGCGTTGAGTTATACAGCGGGTCGTCACCGCCGAGGTAATTCTGCGCGAGAGTCACACACTGTTCCGCGAGCACATCATTTTGCTCCTGGTCAGTGGGGACGTTGTCACCGAAATGGTCGCGGAGATTGACAATTCCCGTCGACTCCATCAGGTGATCTTCCACGCACGGTACCTGGCGGATGGCACCGCTTTCGTCCAACGTCACGCAGCGGCCACCCTCGAACACGCGGGACTGGTCCTGCCCGGCCGCAGGACCGGACATGTGCGCCGTGTTGCCGTCTTCATCGACGACCTGGATACCGCACAGGAAGGTTCGGTCACCCTTTTCCCACTGGCTAGGCGAAGGAATAATCGGCGCCGTGATAAATCGACCGTCCGGATCGTACTGGCCGCCCAGGTATTCAGTCACGGTGTTGCGACACACGCCATTTTGCAGAGCCACCAAATTGTCCGCTGTCGGGTAGTTGGCAGTTTTTGCGTATTGCCCCGGATGTTCCTCGTAGTCGGCGAGGTTCAGTTTCTTGGCGACCTCATAAGCGTGTGGCTGCTCACAGGGCACGACGCGGAAGTCAGAAACATTCAAATCTTCTGCCAGGTTCCAGTCCAGACAGTTGCCCGCGGTTGCGCTGGTGAACGCCGTCGTCTCCTTGTCAACGATGGTCGTCGTTGTCGACGATGACGCGCTTGCCGACGAGCCCTTGCCCCCAAGTGGCCCACTCGGTGGCTCGATGACTCCCGCTTGCAGCGCGAATGCCATTCCCGCGGCGCCGACCAGCATTGCCGTCGACAAAGCGCGCATTCCCCAGCTTCCACGAGAGTTACGGGAAGCGTGGGCATCGTTGCTGGCTGCGGAGGACGCACCAGCGCTGGCATCTGCGCCAGTACCTGCACCGGAGTCAGTGTCTGTGGCGGCAGCGTGCTCGCGATCCTGGTTCATATTGTCATCAGCCATAGTGACCCCATTGTGCACCGCCAATGAGCCTGTGGACAAGGTAACGCTCTGTCCGAGTTTGCGGTCCGAGTTTGCTCAATAACTTCAGGCACTACAATAGTCCGGTATTTGTTCGCTACCCGAGGACACGAGTCTTGACCTGGACTGCACTACTCAGCCTGCTGGGCGTCCACATTATTGGTATGGCCTCACCAGGGCCTGACGTCTTCTTAATCCTGCGCCTTGCCACCAAATCCCGAAAGCACGCCATCGCAGCGGTTGCGGGTATCAGTACTGGTGCCACTATCTGGATGACCTTCACAGTTTTTGGGTTCGCAGCTGTCATCACCGCCAATCCTTTGCTGATGGGCGTAATCCAGCTCGTCGGGGGCTGTTATCTCATTTACATGGGCATCAGCATGGCCAAGGCAGGCATCAATACCCTCCGCGAACTGCGCGCCGGTGCCGCACCAGCGCTGGGAAGCGAGGCGCTCCGGTCGCCGAAGGCGACATTCCGTCAGGGCTTTTTCACCAATATGTCGAACCCGAAGATTGTTCTCTTCCTCACGGCAGTGCTTTCACAGTTCATTCCCGCAGGCGCATCCGTGGGGACGCTTGTGCTTTGTACGTTGGTGCTAATCGTCTCCCAAATCGCTTTCTTCCTATTTATCGCAATCGTGGTGTCGACGGATGCCGTCGTCAAGCGAATGGTGCTGGCAGGGCCGTGGATTGACACTGTCGCCGGCGTGATCTTCCTCGTCCTCGGCGCGCTGCTGGTCGCCTCAGGAGCGGAAGCGGCACTCTAGCAAGCCTTGTGCCTGCTTGCCGACGTAAACCAGGTACTCTAGGGGACGTGATTGATCTCAAATTTCTCCGCGAAAACCCTGAAGTAGCCCGCGAGTCCCAGCGCACCCGTGGTGAGGACCCGGCATTGGTCGATCAGCTGCTGGAAGCTGACGCTAAGCGCCGTGAGGTTATTGCCTCCACCGACGCGCTGCGTTCAGAGCAGAAGGGCTTCGGCAAGAAGATTGGTCAGGCGTCGAAGGAAGAGCGCCCGGCCATGCTGGAGAAGGCCAAGGAGCTTTCCGACGCCGTGAAGGCAGCCGAAGCGGAGCAGAAGGAAGCCGAGGCTGAGGTCGAGCGCCTGCAGTACCTGATTGGCAACATCGTTACGGGTGCGCCCGCCGGCGGCGAAGATGACTTTGTCGTGCTGGAGGAAATCGGTGAGATTCCACAGTTCGACTTTGAGCCCAAAGATCACCTGGACCTCGGTGAGTCGCTGGGTCTTATTGATATGGAGCGTGGCGTCAAGGTCTCCGGTTCCCGCTTCTACTTCCTGACCGGTTACGGTGCCATGCTGCAGTTGGCCATGATGAACCTGGCTGCTCAGAAGGCAACTCAGAATGGCTTCCAGCTGATGGTGCCGCCGGTGCTGGTTCGTCCGGAGACCATGTCGGGTACTGGCTTCCTCGGTGCGCACTCCGATGAGATCTACTACCTGCAGGAAGATGACCTCTACCTGGTCGGTACCTCGGAAGTCGCGCTGGCCGGCTACCACTCCAACGAGATTATTGACCTGTCGGAGGGGCCGCGTCGCTACGCTGGTTGGTCTTCCTGTTTCCGTCGTGAAGCGGGCTCTTACGGCAAGGACACCCGCGGTATCCTGCGCGTACACCAGTTCGACAAGCTGGAGATGTTCTCCTACTGTCCGCCGGAGCAGGCGGAGGCAGAGCACCAGAAGCTGCTGAACATGGAGCGCGAGATGCTGGCCGCGGTCGATGTTCCATACCGCATCATCGATGTTGCTGGTGGTGACCTGGGTGCATCGGCTGCCCGCAAGTTCGATACCGAGGCATGGGTGCCGACGCAGAACACCTACCGCGAGCTGACCTCGACTTCGAACTGCACGACTTTCCAGGCTCGTCGTTTGAAGACCCGCTACCGCGATGCCGATGGCAAGTCTCAGTACTGCGCCACCCTAAATGGCACGCTGGCCACGACGCGTTGGCTGGTCGCCATTCTGGAAAACCACCAGCAGGCCGATGGTTCTGTGGTGATTCCGGAGGCGCTGCGTCCGTTCATGATGGGCAAGGAAGTTCTCGAGCCGGTTAAGCGAGCCGGTTAAGCAGGTGCGGCCCCGCCCCAGTTCATCCGCGACTTCACGACACCTATGTCACCTCATGCCACCTCCACAGCTGGCACGAGGTGACATAGGTGTCGTGAAGTGGCTTTTTCGGGCGTGAGTCGTGTAATTGCGCTAAAAAATTAATTGGGGGATTGAGAAGGTAAAAACACCAGGAAGGTTGAGAGTAGAAACACAACCGAAAACACAACTGAACCAGGGGGATAGCCTCACTCGAGGTGGTAGAGGTTGTGTACAACATTCGGGATTACAGCAATTTTGCTGATGTGTCTTTCACCTGCTGATGTATCCTGCACCGTGATTTAAGCTGCTCCAGCTTTCTTCCACGCAGCCTTCAGCCCAGCTCGGAGGGGCAGGACGAGGCAGGCAGACGAAGCCACGGCCGAAGTGAGGGCAACGCCAGCTCGCACAAATGCCGGATTGGTCTTGGAGTTTTCTTCCGTGAGGACTCCGATCAGCTGAGATGGTGCAATTGTGCTTGCGAGCGCGCCTAGGGACGCAACACGCAGAGTATCTTCGCGGTCATCTGCCTTGAGCAGCGAAGCAGCTGAAAATCCAGCTCCGACCGTAGAAACCACGAAGGGAAGAAGCAGAGTTTCCTTCGGTGCTGTCTTCTGAACTGCCTCGCCGTTTAGCTTCCATTTCGTGTGGACTTCTGAAGGCAACTGCTTCCAGGACATAGCCAGTGCGACGCCGTGCGCAACCGTCACGGCCGCGGGGAGAAAAGCGGTCGCCTGCAGTGTGCGAGCTGGAATTTCAGAGATAACCTCACCGTCAATATCGTCCGGTCGGACAATCCCCAGCTTGGTCGCTACTGCGGCCCAGTTGATAGACCAGCCAAAACCCAACAGGTGAGGTTGGAGGATCCGCGGGTCGTCCATGTTCCACAGGGAAGCGCGACCGCTTTTGGTAAATACCCGAAGCGGTTTGGAGAGGTACCTGCGCAAGGTGTTTGGTTCGCCAACTTGTTCGGCTACGCAATTTGCGTAGTCGGTCGCCGTTCCCAGCTCTTCGGTCAGGTCCGCGTGGACGTCGTTAAGCTCTTGCAGAAGACTCTCCTGCTCGGCGATGATCGCCTTGCGTTGTGCGTGCGATATGCCGATTTCGCGCAGTTTGTGGTCAATGGCAGTGAGGTAGGTGTTCATTGGGGCTCCTCGGAAAATAGTGCGGTCATGTCGGCGGATAGGTCGATGAAGTCCTGATGCAGTTGCGTGAGTGTTTGCTTTCCTTTGGCTGTCAGTGAGTAGTACTTGCGCGGCGGCCCTTTGGGGGATTCCTCCCAGCGATTGCTAATCAAGCCGTTGGTGGTCAGCCGCGAGAGTAGGGGGTAGACGGTTCCCGCGGGCGCGCTGAGGTGAGGATAGGCATTGAGCTTTGCGACGAGTGCCGCGCCATAGAGCTCTTCGCGAGAAATCAGCTTGAGAATGGCGAGCTCAAGTACCCCCTTCTTCAGTTGTGTTTGTGGACGTTTGGGCATCGCGTTGTGCTTTCTTTCCGGCGGTAGAAGGAAGTTGTTTGAGCATAATGCTTTTCATACCTAGTACCTTGTAATGCCAACTATACTCCCGGTAGTTTGTATTGCCAAGTACTGAACGCCTATACAGCTGGCAGAGAACAGGGCAAAGAAAATGGGGGCAATTGTCAGAAGACAATCGCCCCCATTCCACCGGGTTAGCTCTATGAAGAACTCGTAACTACTAGGGAGTGGCTCGGTTCTTTTTTTAGCGTTCAATTAGATACGCGCATCAAGCCAGGCAATAGCCGTCGCAATGGCCTCGTGCTGTGCCGGCTCGTTGAAGGTCTCGTGGAACTGGCCTTCGAACTCGATCAGCTGCTTGTCGGTGGACGAGATGCCGTTGTACCAGTCGCGCGAGAAGAACGGCGGCACAATCTCATCCTGGCCGCCCATCATGACCAGGGTCGGCTCAACAAAGTCGACGGAGTTGGTGCCGTTGTAGGTGGCGGCAAAAGCCATCTGCTGAGCCATGCCGAGCGAGAGCTTGGAGTTGTTGTACGGATCAGTTTCGTACTCATCACGCACTGCCTGCGAAGAAGAGGTCTTAGAACCCAGCGGGTTGCCAAGCTGAATCAAGTCGCTGCCGGGTAGTGATGGCACGCGCATCTCGGTGCGGTTCGGCACTTCCTTGAGCATGCGAGTGTTGAATGTGGTCATGTCCTGGAATGGCAGGCGCTGGTAAATCGTCGGCTGCGCCTCGCGCTGGACATCGGTCATGGCCTCTGGGGTGATGGTTTCGCCCTCGTCCGTGCCACCGTAGGGGTTGAAAAGAGCGCCACCACCGTTGGCGACAATGCCATCGACACTGCCCGGGTACTTGATGCCGTGGAAGTCCACGGCAAGGCCGCCCATGGAGTGGCCGAGCAGGAAGGTCTTCGTGCTCGGGTTCTCCGCCTTGGCCTTCTCTACAAGCATGTGCAGGTCATCGACAAGCGAGTGGAAATCATCGATGTGGCCACGAGCAACTGGAGTGCCTTCAACCTGGCCCGTGTGGCCGTGGCCGCGGTGGTCGAGGCGGTAGACGTTGTAGCCGGCGTTCAGAAGCTTGCCGGTTACCCACTCGTAGCGACCCAGGTGCTCTGCAGCGCCATGCACGACGACGACAGTGGCCTTGGCGTTCGGAATGGTGTTGGACTTCCAGTAAATCTGGGTGCCCTTGCCATCCTGTGAGGTCATGTAGCCGTCGGTGACCGTCACGTGGCGTCCGTCAACTGTAGTGGTCGGCGCCGGGGTAGTTGGCAGTTCGACCATTGCAGTGGACTGCGGGTCAGGGGTTGGCTCCAGCGGGTTCTTGATGAAGTCCGTTGGGGCTGCTGATGCTGCCGGGGTGGCCAGTGCCAAAGTCAGGGCGGTGGTCACACTCGCAGTGAAAATCGATGCGCGACGCATGATTGCTCTTTTCTATTTTCAATCGAGGAGTGGATGGTAGTGATAATAATTTTATTATAACAAACAAGCCCTGAATCTATAATAAAAATGGCTCGGAAAACCGAATCGGTTTTCCGAGCCATTTTTAGGCTCTTACGAGGGCTTATTCAGGCTTCGGTGCCTCCTCAGCATCGGTATCCTCGACCCAGCCGTAGGTGCGTTCAACGGCACGGTTCCACTGGTGGAACAGGCGATCGCGCTCTTCGGCCTCCATCTTCGGACGCCACTTCTTGTCAATCGTGATGTGGGCCTTGACCTCATCCAAGCTCGACCAGAAGCCAACGCCCAGACCTGCACCATATGCAGCGCCGAGAGCAGTGGTTTCAATGTTGTTCGGGCGCGTGACAGTGACATCTAGGATGTCGGACTGGAACTGCATGAGGAACTCGTTCATGGTCATGCCGCCATCAACGCTCAGCGTCGTGATGTCCGTGCCGGATTCTGCGACCATGGCATCGAGAACCTCACGGGTCTGGTACGCAGCAGCCTCCAGCACAGCGCGGGAGATGTGGTTGCGGTTAACGAAGCGAGTCAGGCCGACGATGACGCCACGGGCGTCCGGCTGCCAACGAGGAGCGAAGAGACCGGAGAATGCCGGCACGATGTACACGCCACCGTTGTCCTTGACACTCTTTGCTTTGTTCTCGATGGAAGCGGCATTTGGAATCATTTGCAGCTCGTCACGCAGCCACTGAACAAGTGCGCCGCCCATGGAGACCGAACCCTCGAGAGCGTAGACCGGCTTCTCGCCCTCGACCTGGTAGCAGACGGTGGAGATGAGGCCGTGCTCGGACCACTTCGGGTTCTCGCCGGTATTCATCAGCATGAACAGGCCAGTGCCGTAGGTGTTCTTGGTGTCGCCCTCGCCGAAGCAGCCCTGGCCGAACATGGCGGCCTGCTGGTCGCCGAGAATACCTGTAATGGGCAGGCCGGACAGCGCATCGCGGGCGCGAACGCGGCCGAAGTCGCCTACCGACGGGCGGATGTCCGGCAGCATCGACATCGGAATGCCAATCTCACGGCAAATGTCCTCATCCCACTCGAGGGTCTTGAGGTCCATCAGGAGAGTACGGGATGCGTTAGTGACGTCCGTTGCGTGAACTGCAGATTCGCCGTTGTCGCCCTCTGCGCCGCCGGTGAGATTCCACAGCAGCCAGGTGTCGATAGTGCCGAAGAGTAGGTCGCCAGCCTCAGCCTTTTCGCGAGCGCCCTCGACGTTGTCGAGAATCCAGCGTACCTTTGGCCCAGCCGGGTAGGAGTTGATACGCAGGCCCGTGGTCTCACGCCAGCGGTCCGCGCCTTCATCCCCCATGAGCTCCTTACAGATGGTGTTCGTGCGGGTGTCCTGCCAGACGATGGCGTTGTAGACCGGTTCACCAGTGTTCTTGTCCCAGACGACAGTGGTTTCGCGCTGGTTGGTGATACCGATTGCCTCAATGTCCTGGGAGGAGATGTCGCCATCAGCGAGAGCTTCACTGACTACGCGACGGGTGTTGGTCCAAATCTCCTGGGCATCGTGCTCGACCCAGCCCTCTTCCGGGAAGATCTGCTTGTGCTCCATCTGGGCGACAGTGACGATCTCTGCGTCATGGTTGAAGATGATGCAGCGGGTGGAAGTAGTTCCCTGGTCAATGGCGAGGACATATTTGCTGTGCATCATGGGGGATACTCCTAGCGAAATTGTGTGTAAATGTGAGTTTTCGGACTTGCGCTATTTTATTGTGCGTTTACTCTCATATTCCCGTTATCCGATGGCAAAGGCAAGAGCGCCTGCAGCCACGGCTGCCAGCATCGGTGCGACAATCGGAACCCATGCATATGCCCAGTTCGCATCGCCCTTGCCCTTGATCGGGAGCACGAAAGCGTAGGCCAAACGGGGGCCGAGGTCACGAACCGGGTTGATAGCGTATCCAGTCGGGGAACCAAGGGAAAGACCAATCGACACAATGATGAACGAGACACCGAAGTAGGTCAGCGGGCCAAGCTCGCCGCCGGCTGGGCCGAACAGGATGAATGCGAGCAGAACGAAGGTCGCGATGAACTCGGTGACGGCATTCCAAAAGTTATTTGGATGAACCGGCGCGGTGAAGAAGTTGCCACCAGTTTCGGCATTCGCATTGGTCGGATTGCCGTTGTCGTCAACGCCATTGGCATCGAACAGCTGCTTAAACGCGGCCCATGCCAGGATTGCACCTACGAATGCGCCCAACAGCTGACCTGCGGCATAGTAGGGGACCAGGCTCCAAACCAGGCTGCCTTTGACTGCCAGGGCAACGGTTACCGCTGGGTTCAAGTGCCCGCCGGATACGTCAGCAATAGATGCGCCAGCGAAAACGGCCATACCCCAACCGAAGGCAATGCCCAACCAGCCTGCATTTGCAGCGCGGGTAGTCCGGAGGTTGATAGAGGCGCAGACTCCGTTACCGAGCAGAATCAGAATGGCGGTTCCGAAAAACTCCCAGAGGAATGCCTGGGATCCTGTGATTGTCTCCATGAGATGTAGAAAACTCTCTGTGAGTCGTGACCGGGCAAGGTCACGATGAATCTTGCAACGTAGAATTCTTTAGGTATAAGAAATGCCGGCGAGAAACTATTTTTCGCCGGCACTTTTATTTCGACCCCATCAGCCCTTTGAAGTGCGAAGCCGTTTTCCCGAGAAGGAAGCTATTTCGTTGTGGCTACAGCGCTGGTGGCCATTCAAGAGCTAACTCGTATGGCCACCTAGGGGAGGGTGGGAAATGAACTAGCGGTCGAGGCTGACGTCGACGTCCGCGCGAGTTTCCACTGCATGAGCAGCAATCTCGTTAGCGGCCTTGTCAGTCAGCTCACGTTCAGCTGCCAGGGTTGCTTCGACACGTTCGATGAAGACCTTAATCTCCTTCTCCATCGTATCCTTGTCCCAACCCAGAGCTGGGGCAACCAGTTCAGCGGTGGCCCGGGCGCTGTCGACACCGCGGTGTGCGTACTCCATGGAGACACGCAGGCGGCGCTCCAGGATGTCGTCGAGGTGCTTTGCGCCTTCGTGGGTCACTGCGTAGAGGACCTCAGCGCGCATGTACTGCTCAGCGGCCTCCAGCGGCTCGAGCAGGGACTTGTCCTCAGCTGCCGGAGCCAGAACCTCGTAGATAAGGGAGCCGTAGCGGTTGAGCAGGTGCTCGACCTGCTTCTCGGTGATACCGAACTGCTTGGCCAGCGCTGGCTTCTGGTTGTTCAGTGCGTGGTAGCCATCGGCACCGAGCAGCGGGACATCAGCGGTGACGGACTCTGGTACCTTGCGTGGAACATCCTGGACTGCAGCGTCAATGGTGTCGGCGCCGATGACGCGGTAGGTGGTGTACTTACCGCCTGCGACGGAGACCATGCCCGGAGCAACGTGGGCAACAGCGTGGTTACGGGAGAGGTTAGTGGTGGAGTCGGAGTCGCCTTCCACCAGTGGACGCAGACCCGAGTAGACACCGACGATGTCGTCGTAAGTAATCGGACGACGAACCTTGGCGTTGACGTGATCGAGGATGTAGTCGATGTCAGCGCGGGTAGCTGCCGGGTTTGCCAGGTTCATGGTCCAGTCGGTGTCGGTGGTACCGATAATCCAGTACTCACCCCACGGGATAACGAACAGGACGGACTTCTCAGTCACGAAGGTCATTGCCACCGAGCCCTCAAGAGCGGACTTCGGAATAACAATGTGGACACCCTTGGAGGTGTGGACGCGGAACTTGCCGGTGACGCCAGCCAGCTTCTCAATCTCATCGGACCAAATGCCGGTGGCGTTGACGAAAACGTTGCCGCGGATAGTGGTGGTCGCGCCAGTGTCGGTGTCAAGGAGCTTCGCGCCGACGATGCGCTCGCCTTCCTTCACGAAGTCGACAACCTGGGTGGAGGTGCGGACGTCAGCGCCGAAGTGAGCAGCGGTGCGCAGGACAGTCATGGTGTGACGGGCATCGTCAACCAGAGTGTCGTAGTAGCGAACGCCGCCGACCACGGCATCTTCCTTCAGGCCCGGAGCCTGCTTCAGGGTTCCCTTGCGGGAGTAGTGCTTCTGCATCGGAACCTGCTTGGCGCCACCCATGACGTCGTAAAGGAAGAAGCCCGATGCCATGAACGGACGCTCCCATACGCGGTGAGTCAGAGGGAAGACGAAGCGCAGTGGCTTAACCAGGTGCGGTGCCAGATGCGACATGGACAGTTCGCGCTCGCGCAGGGATTCAGCTACCAGGCGGAAGTCCAACATCTGCAGGTAGCGCAGACCGCCGTGGAACATCTTTGAGGAGCGGCTAGAGGTGCCGCCTGCGAAGTCACGAGTTTCAATGACCGCAGTCTTCAAACCACGGGTTGCGGCATCGAGCGCAGCGCCAGCGCCTACAGAACCGCCGCCGATAATGACGACGTCGTATTGCTCGGTACCGAATTTCTCCCAGGTCTTTTCATGCTGTTCCTTGTTCAGAACTGCAGATGGGGCGAGAGATGAAGAGGACGACATTTTCCAATCCTTCCCGGTGGGGGCGTTGATTTTTTCGTCGAAGAGAATTTCTCGGCTCACGGCTCAGGTTACCAAAACTCGGCTTACTTGTGAGCGCCAACCTACGGTTACGTAGATATAAATAATGGGGCAAAAAGTCACGAAAATCGCGCCAGTAATGTTGTCCGATTTTCCGCAGGTAGATGGCTATGTTAATAGAGGTTTTCCACTTTTAGACTGAAAGTCGGCTGGCAATGAAACCCCCATAATGGGGGTATCAAAGATGGCTGATGGGTGGGCAATGGGTGCACGGCGGGCGTGTGGCGTATATGAGAGGCGATGACTGGAACTGCGCTCGCATTTACACATGAATATGAGCCTGTAACGACATTTATTCACGAGTCTCAGATACCAGTACATATTGCCCCGCTAAGGGGTGCGAAAGATTGTAGAGTAAAGGCCATGTTCAAGGATCCTGTGTACTTAACGATTATCGGATTGGCGCGCACCGTCTTCTTTGCCCAAGGTTTGAAGTTCACCGTTAAGGGCTGGGAAAACGTGCCGAAAGACTCTGGTGCCGTTCTCGTTACTAACCACACCGGATACATGGACTTCACCTATGTCGGTCTTCCATTCCGCAAGCACCGCCGTTTTGTCCGTTTTATGGCGAAGAAAGAAGTTTTCGACCACTCGGTCGCCGGACCAATCATGCGTGCTTGTAAGCACATTCCGGTCGACCGCACTGACGGCTCCAAGTCTTTCGAAGAGGCCTGCGCGAAGCTGGAAAACGACGAGTTGGTAGGTATCTTCCCGGAGTCGACTATCTCGCGCAGTTTCGAGGTCAAGAATTTGAAGTCCGGCGCAGTGCGTATGGCGCAGCGCACCGGCAAGCCCATCATCCCCGTGCTGATTGTGGGATCCCAGCGCGTGTGGACGAAGGGGCACCCCAAGCATCTCGGCCGCAGCAATACTCCGATTCACATTACGGTTTTGCCACCGTGGACACCGGAGGGGGATCCGGCAGAAGCCACCGAGAAGCTGCACGAAATCATGGATCAGGGCGTTCGTCAGCTCTGGGACGAGTACGCAGCTGAAGAAGGTCCCCTGCCGAAGGGCGCCTACTGGGTGCCGGCTCGTCTTGGCGGTGGCGCGCCGACTTTCGAAGAGGCACAGGCAGAGGACCTGAAAGTCGAAGAAGAGCGCCAGCGTATCCGTCATTTGCGCGGTGACCTGGCTGCATTCAAGGAAAAGCTAGCCGAGTCGGCGCGTGAATTCGGCGATAGTGCGCGTGAGTTCGGCGATCAGACCAGGCAGCAGTTCCTCGATGCCTCGCACACGATGAGCGCGGAGTCTGCTCGTCGAAGGGAACAGACGACCGCGCTGTTGGCGCAGTTCCGTCAGTCTGTGGAACAGATGGCTGATGATGTCGTCGCCGGCGCCAAGGAGAGCAAGGAGTCCGTGCGTACTGCCACGGATTCGATGCGTGTGACGTTCCGCGAAGCGTACGTGCAGCTCGAGAAGGCCTCCGCCTCTGGTGTTGAACAGACGCAGCAGACCGTTTACCGTCTTATCGGCCAGTCGATGATGATTCGCGACAAGCTTCCACAGCGCTTGAACAGGCTCATCGCCGCTCAGCCGGAGACGTTTATCTTCGATTACCCCGCATCGCTTGCCGACGACGCGGGCACAATTAGCGAAGAAACTATCAAGGCCTTGCAGCAGCTCGGTGATGTCGGAGCCACAATCGTTGTTCTGCACGAGTCGGGAGATAAGCCGAATCTATCGGCTTTGGAATCGGTTGACCTGCAGGTCGTGGAACTTCCGGAGGGCGCCAGCAAGCTGGACGTCACAAATGCGGTGGTTAGCACGCTGCGCAAGCAGGCTCGCAAGGAAGAAACCGCGATTCTTTTCGCCGGTCGCTCGAACTTTGAGGAAGCTACACAGCGTGTCGGCATGCCGGTAGTTATGGCCGATGCGGACTGGGCCTTGCTGAAGAACGCGGACTGGGTAATTGACACTGTCGAGCATGGGGGAGTAGCTGCAACGCTGCAGTTGTTGCACGACCGGTTCTGCGATGACGGTGAAGATGGCAACAGTGAGGACGGCAAGTAGTTCGCCGTGACCGAGAGACTACATCCACTACTCGTAGCTTCGGATATTGACGGGACGTTCATCGACTCGCGGGAGCGGGTAACTCCCCGCCTGCGACAGGCCGTCACGCGAATGCTACGCCGCGGCACCCCGTTGGTGCTGGCCACGGGAAGGCCGGCCCGGTGGTTGCAGCCAGTGCTCGAGCAGCTGCCGGTTCAGCCGTTGTGCGTGTGCGCCAATGGCGCCGTGATTTACGACTCCGGCCGTGATGAAGTAGTTGCCGCCAACACACTGAAGCCAGAGACGCTGCGATACGTCGTTAAGCATGCGCGCGAAGCGACGCGATCCATCGGTGGAATCGGCATTGCGGCAGAGCGCGCTGGGACATCGGCGAATGATGCCATCGATGAGCTTTTTGTGGTGGCACCGTCCTATGACCATGCGTGGGAATCGGATGAGCACGGTGAGCTTGCTGAAGAGGCCGTGTTGTCAGAACCCGCGACGAAACTCTTGCTGCGAAACTCAGATGTGAACAGTGCCCAGCTATATGAACTGGTCGCCCCCGCAATTGACGCGAGCCTGGCGCACGTGACCTACTCCATGCCGGACGGGCTTTTGGAGGTGTCCGCGCCGGGCGTGACTAAGCGCGCCGGGCTTGAATACGTATCTGAACTGGTCGGAGCGACCGCGAAAGATGTGGTCTGCTTCGGTGACATGCCGAACGATATCGAGATGCTGTCGTGGGCGGGCACGGGTGTGGCCATGGGCAATGCGGCTGACAACGTCAAGGAGATTGCAGACGAAATCACCGCCACCAATGATGATGACGGTGTTGCTCGTGTGCTGGAGCGCTGGTTCTAGCTAGCCTCGAGGTTTTTCCCCGCGCCAGCTGGCTGACCAGTGCTCGACAGCGTCTGCTTCGGGTTTACTGCAGCGTTTACTTCAGCTCGGTCTTGACTTCGCCGGTGGTGCGGTCGAAGGTGATTGAACCGTTCTGGAACTCAGCGCGCTCGATGTTTCCATCGACCACCTGGGTCTTCGTCGGAGCGCCCAGCTTGCCGACCTCGAAGCCCTGGCGGGCCCACTCATCAGCAATCTTGCCCCAGATAGCGTGCGCGCCGGTGGTGTCGGAGTCGGTGATTACGCCGTTGGAGAACTTCACGTAGCGCAGGGCATCGGCCTGGCCAGCATTGTTCGCCACGGTAGAACCGCTCTGGATACCGGACATTGCGTAACCGAGAACGGAGCCCATTTCCTCGGAAACTTGGCGCCATTCGGCAGCCAGGTCGTTCTGCTCATTGATAGTGATGATCTGGTCAATCAGGACCGGCAGGTCAGCAATCGATGGGCCGTTTTCGATGGAGCGTCCAACGGCACCCAGAATCGCATCGGCGGTCTGTCCGAGCCCCGGTGCGCCGAGCATGCCCAGCGCCGAGGCCAGCATCGAACGTGCGCCCGAGACTGTCTCCAGAGCCTGTGCCTTCTGCTGCTCGTCGGATGCGCTCGGCGAGGAGGAGTTGCTCTGCTCGCTTGCCGACGGTGCGGAGGAGTCAGCCGTAGCAGTGTCACTGGTGTTCGTGGCGTCGGTTGGCTCCGAGGTATCCGAAGTGCCCGAGGTGGTCGAGTCGGAGCTCGACGTTGTCGACGAAGTGGTGCTCGATGCGCTCGATGCGCTCGAGGACTTCTCGGAGGACGAGGTCGTGGACGTACCCGTCGATGCCGAGGTGGTCGAAGTGGTCGAGGTAGTAGAGGTCGACGTGCTCGACTCGGTCGATTCGCTCGACTGCGAGTCTGTGTTCTCGGTGGTCTTATCGTCCTTTTCATCCTGCGGAACGAGGAGATCAATCAAGCCGTCAGGGCCCTCATTATCAATCTTTCCGCTGGTGAGAGAGTTGTACTTCTTCTCGGCAATCGAGCGGATCTTGCTCATCTGGGCGTAGCCAGCATCACCTGGGCAGGTGGTGTTACCAACGTCGCGGTGCGCGAAGATTGTCGGCAGAGTGACCTGCTGGCCGTATCCATACTTGGAGTAGCTGGTGCCACCCGAAGTCATCTGAATCTGGCCGGTCGGCTTGATGCCGGCGACCTTCAGGCGCCAACCGATCATATTGCCCACCGAGTTCAGTGCAGCCTCACTGGGAGCAACCGAAGAGTAGTTACCCATCATGGAGATGCCGAAAGTACCGGTGTTGAAGCCACCTGCGTGTGCGCCCTGGACATTCTTATCCAGGCCACCGTAGCGGCCCTCGTAGATGTTGCCGTACTTGTCGACAAGAGCGTTGTATCCGATGTCGCACCAGCCCAGAGTCTGTGCGTGGTACTGGTAGATGCCGCGGACGATACCAGCGGACTGGCTCTCGGTGTAGTTGTTTGAACCAGCGGTGTGGTGCACGGTGGCACCGACAAGCTTGCTGTCGTAGTCCGCGCCCTTACAGCGGTTGTTTTCGTTGGCGCCCCAGCCGGCACGGGTAATGACCTTCGGCATGCCCGTGACATTCTTGGCATCGACAATTGGGTCGATGCCGGATGCAGCAGCCTGGCCGTCGATTAGCACTGCGTCGACCTGGTCGATCGGCAGTTCATCGGCGACCGGCTCGATGTCCGTCCACTTCACTGGGAGATTCGGCGAGTCCAGATTTGCAGCGTCGTTAGCGCTCGGAGCAGTCGGGTCATCGAGTGCGTCCCCAGGAGCTGCATCCGGAGTCTGCTGGTAGTCGGAAGTGGCATCGTCAACGGCCTCGGCGACATCCTTGGCCGCATCCGTAGCGGAATCCTTTGCATCCTCCACGGCCTTCTTCGCGTCCTCGGCATTAATCTCGTCGAGGTTGAGCTTGGACAAATCCAGCTTCTCAGCGCCCTTGATGTCCTTCAGATCCACGCCGGAACCCGGACCGAAGATGTTAAGTCCGTGGGTGGAAACCTGAACGCGCTTGGTTGGCTCGATGTAGATGAGCTCCGTTCCGTTCAGGCCGTTGCCATTGCCTTCAGCGGGGTAGTCCGGGTCAACGCTGAACCAGTCGGACCAGGAGCCGTCTGCTCGCTCGGCGCGGACGAAGCTGGCGATATCAGGGTCACCGGCCCACGTCAGCGCAAACTGGGAAAACTCAGTATCGGAGGTAATTTCCTTGACGACACCGCGGTTGGGATGAGCTTCGTCGGCAAGCGACTGCGTTGCGATTGCTGCATCTTCGACGAGAACGGAGACGCTGTCTGCAAGCGACTTGCTCTGGACAACGGGGTCGATGGGGCCGGCGCCGTTTTCCTCAATGAGGTCATAAGCGGCACCTGCGCCGACAACGGCAACGGGTGTCAGGGCAAGGGTCGCCACGGCAGCGAGTACCAAGGATTGCTTGGCACCTGCGCGGCGATTGATGCGGCGGCGACTAAACACGGTAATAACTCCTGGGTGATTACGAAAATCTGGTGTTACACCACAAATGTGATGTGGTTATGCCTGGATTAGATAAGCGGGGGGGGGCTTAGTTCTGAGGTGCGAACCAGGCCTGCGTAGCTTCGGCAGGGTTGGTTGGCAGGGATTCAGTTAGAAACTCACCAACAACCTCGCCTGGCGTGGGCGTTTCCACGTTTCCGAGGGAACCGCCATTGTCGCTCGACTCACCGGTGCCCGGAATCGGCGGAATGCCGGCGGCCTCTCCGTCCTGGTTGTTCGGATCCGTCGAGCGGCCGGCAATATCCGCTCCACCGGCACCATCAAACTTGGCTTTGGCTGCAGCGCGGATGGCATCCATCTGCTGGTAGCCGAAGGTGCCTGGGCAGGAGGTGTAGCCGGTGTCGCGGTGACCGAAGATGGCCGGGAGGTTCACGGTCTGGCCGGAGCTGTAGCGTGCCTTCGAGTAGCCGGCGCTGGTCAGTGCGGCGGTGGACATCGGATCGACGCCGCCGACCTTCATGCGCCAGCCGACCATCTCGCCGAGTGCAGTGACGGCCGCATCCGGAATCTCCAGCTGGTCGTGATTGCCCATCACCGAGATACCGAAGGTGCCGTTGTTGAAGCCACCTGCGTGTGCGCCCTCGATGTTCTTGTCCAGGCCGCCGTAGCGGCCCTCGTAGATGTTGCCGTACTTATCGACCAGCGCGTTGTAGCCAATATCGCCCCAGCCCAGCGTATTTGCGTGGTAGGCATAAATGCCACGGACAATGGCTGGTCCCTGGGACTCTGAGTAGTTATTGGAACCCGCGGTGTGGTGGATGCACGCGCCCTTGAAAGTGCTGTAGGAGCTCGAACCGCTGCGGATGGACTCATCTGCGCCCCACGCTGCACGGCTGATTACATTTGGCGCGCCGGCAATCGACGACTCGTACGCAACTGGCTGAATAACCTCGCCGACCTGCTCTACGCCGTCGATGAAAACTGCCTGGACAGCGTTGAGGGACAATGCGGCCGTAGCGCTGACGAGGTCCTGCAGGGAATCGCCGATAGTGGCGGGGTCAAGGTTGTCGATACCAATGATGTTGCGGGGATCCAGGCCTTCGAGGAGGTTCAGGCCGACAGTCGACACCTGCACGCGACGGGTGGGCTCAACGAACAGCAGCTCGGTGCCCGACTGCCCGGAGTTATTCATCGGACCGTGCGAATCAGCGTGGAACCACGGGCCAAAGCTGCCGTCTTCGCGCTCGGCGCGAACGTACAGCTGCAGATTGTCATCGCCCGGCCAGGTGAGTGCGAACTGGGAGAACGGTTCGTCGCGGGTGATGTCCTTTACGAATCCGCGAAGCGGGTGCAGGGCATCGGTAATGGCATGCGTGCCGACGGCTGCGTCGTCAATCATCATCGTGACAGCGTCAACCAGCGGTGATGTCGAGATCTTGGCTGCGATGGGGCCTACGCCTGGGCTTTCAACCAGGGTAGGGGCCTGGCGAATACCCCATGTTGCTAGCGGAGCTGCGGCAGTAGTAGCTGCCAGTCCATAGAGGAAGGTTCGACGGCCCATCGACGGGGCATTGATGCGACGGCGAGTTGGCACGGTAAAAGCTCCAAAAAAATGGGGTACAGGGTTATCGACCCGAGGTCTACCCGGGGTCGAAGGGAAGGAAAGTTGCAAAGCAACAGAAAATTCTGAGGAGGATGTTACCAGTGTGACTAAAAAAATCTAGTGAGACATCTGTGTTTCCTCGTTAATTTTGGGAAAATTATCAAATAATGTGACCAAGCGAACGTTGGGCTGGGCTCACGTGGACGTCGTAAAGCCCGCGTGTACACCCGCAAACCGGATGGAAATGCAATAGGTTTTAAGGCGTGAGTAGCGAAAAGAACACCACTGCCAATGAATTTGCTCCGAAGTCCCTACAGGACATCAAGGACAACACCTACGACCTCATCGTGGTCGGTTCGGGTTTCTTCGGTTTGACCGTTGCTGAGCGGACCGCCACTGAGCTGGGTAAGCGCGTGCTCGTTGTCGAACGCCGCAACCACATCGGCGGCAACGCCTACTCGGAGGCAGAGCCGGAGACTGGCATCGAGGTGCACAAGTACGGTGCGCACCTGTTCCATACCTCTAATAAGAGGGTGTGGGACTACGTCAACCAGTTCACGGACTTCACCGACTACCAGCACCGCGTGTTCGCTATGTACAAGGGCACCGCGTACCAGTTCCCGATGGGGCTGGGGCTGATCAACCAGTTCTTCGGCAAGTACTACAGCCCGGACGAGGCTCGCCAGCTGATTAAGGATCAGACTGACGGTCTGGATCCGCGTGACGCGAAGAATCTTGAGGAAAAGGCCATCTCCCTGATTGGCCGCCCGCTGTACGAGGCCTTTGTCAAGCACTACACTGCCAAACAGTGGCAGACGGATCCGAAGAACCTGCCGGCCGGAAACATCACCCGCCTGCCCGTTCGCTACACCTTTAATAACCGCTACTTCAACGACACCTACGAAGGTCTGCCTGTCGACGGCTACACCGCCTGGCTGGAAAACATGGTGACCTCCGACAAGATTGACGTCGTTGTCGATGCCGACTGGTTCGAGGTGCGCGACGAGCTGCGCGCTGTCTCCCCGGATGCTCCGGTCGTCTACACCGGCCCGCTGGACCGCTACTTCGATTACGCAGAGGGCAAGCTGGGTTGGCGCACCCTGGACTTTGAGATGGAGGTTGTCAACACCGGCGACTTCCAGGGCACCCCAGTGATGAACTACAACGACGCAGATGTGCCGTACACCCGTATCCACGAGTTCCGCCACTTCCACCCGGAGCGCGATTACGTCAAGGACAAGACGGTAATTGTTAAGGAATACTCCCGCTTCGCCGATGATGGCGACGAGGTCTACTACCCGATCAACACCCCGGAAGATCGCGAGATGCTGGAGGCTTACCGCAAGCTCGCCGCAGCAGAAGCGCAGGAGAACAAGGTCCTCTTCGGTGGTCGCCTGGGTACCTACCAGTACCTGGACATGCACATGGCAATCGGTTCCGCACTGTCGATGTTCGACAACAAGATTGCGCCGTTCTTCAACGACGGCGAAGCAATCGAGCAGGAGCGCGGGCACTAGTTTGCCGCTTGCGGCTCCCGCGCTAGTATTGCGCGAGTGTCGCGCGAAGAAAACCAAACCGAAGTTCCCCAGCAGGGGCCATTGCTACAGCGTGTGAACAAGTTTCTCACCCTGCCAGTGGCTCCCGTAATTCTGGTTCTCATCGGTTCTCTCGGCACCCAGGCCGCGGCCGTGCTGGTCACTGGCATGCTTTCCACGGTCGGCGCGCCGGGCATATCGGGCTTGCGCATGACTGCCGCCGCCATCATCATGGTGGTCCAGTTCCGGCCAAAGCTGTCCGGGATGACCCGCGCTCGCGCCATCAACATCGTGGTCTACGGCATCGCTATGGGCATGATGAGCATGATGATTTACGCCGCCATCGCCCGCCTCCCGCAGGGCGTTGCCGTCACCATCGACTTCCTCGGCCCCTGCGTCGTGTCCTTCCTGGGACTGAAAATGTGGCGATCCCGCCTGTGGGCCATCGTCGCTTTCATCGGCGTTGCCCTAATCGCCCAGCCCTCCAATGACCTGGACCTTATCGGCATTGGTTACGCCGCGATCGGCGCGATTTTCTTCGGCGCCTACACACTCTTCTCCGCCCGAATGGGCAGTTCCGAGGGCGGCGGCATGCCGGATCTGGCGCTGTCAGTGGTCGTCGCAGCAATCGTGCTCGCGCCGTTTTCCGTTTCCGCCGCACCGCTTGTCGACGGTTCGATGTGGGCCACCATCGTTATTTCTGGGTTCATTGGTGCTGTTATTCCCTACGTGATGGACACCATCGCTGCGGGAATTGTCTCAGCGGCGGTCGTTGGCACGCTCTTTGCACTGGATCCGGTTATCGGTGCAATCCTGGGCTGGGCGTTTTCCGGTGACCGAGTGACTTGGTCCATGGCGCTGGGCATTGTGCTGATCGCGGTAGCCGGCGCGATTATTACCTGGCGTGGGGCGCGGGAGTCGCGCGAGCTTGCGCAGTAGAAACGCGAATACCGGAACCCGCCGAAAGGTGGGGTTTCGACGTGTTCTGCTGGAAAACAACAGTGAATGCGGGTAAGTTTGTCGAAGATTTATTGTTTCTTAAGGTAATTCCCTGAAGAGGAAACACGCCTGATAGCTCCCACCGGTCGTGGGGAGTCGCACATTGTGAGGAGAATGCACACGTGAAAATCACCTCTACTTTCCGTGGTTGGCGCCGAAAGGTTGCAGCCGTTGCGTCCGCAGCAGCTGTGGCTGCGTCTGCATTGACCATGGCGCCGGCCGCGAGCGCGGCGGGCGACCGAGGTTCGCTGCGCCCGGGTTGTGAATGGGATTCGTACCAGTACTTCACCCAGAAGTGCCAGGTTTATTCGCCGGCCATGGATCGTGATATTCCGGTCCAGATTGTGGCCTCTGCCAATGGTGGTAACAAGGCTCTCTACCTGCTAGATGGCCTGCGTAGCCCGGCTGATGCCTCAGACTGGGTGGAGCACGGTAACGCTCCACGTACTTTTGAGGGGTCCAACGTCAACCTGGTTATTCCAGGTGGTGGCGGCGGTAGCTTCTACACCGACTGGAAGCGTCCGTCGGTTAGTGTGCACGGTCCGTTTGTAAACATGTGGGAGACTTTCCTGACTCAGGAACTGCCGGTTTACCTTGAGCGTGAGTTCGGCATTTCTCGCACTGGTAACTCCATTGCAGGTCTGTCCATGGGCGCATCTGCTGCACTGTCGCTGGCATACAACCACCGAGACCAGTTCGGTCAGGCTCTTGCCTTCTCCGGTTACCTGCACACCACTGCGCCGGGTATGACCACTGCAATTGAGGCTGCTCAGCTGTCGGCTGGCTACAGCTCCTTCGACATGTGGGGTGCGCCTATGTCAGCGGAGCGTGTCCGCAATGATCCGTACCTGAACGTTGAGAAGATGAAGGGGCTGGATCTGGTTATTACCTCGGCAAATGGTGTTCCGGATGAGGTTCGCGATCCGAAGAACCTCTACCGTGTCGTCCCGAAGGCCGGTGGCGTTGCGCTGGAGTCGCTGTCCCGCTTGTCCACCCGCGAGTTTGAGTTGCGTGCTCGTACCTCCGGTCTGGATGCCACGTTTGAATACGAGCAGACCGGTATCCACGATTGGCCGACCTGGGATCGTAACCTCCAGAACTCCAAGGCCCGCATCGAAGGTTTCCTCGGAGCTTAAAACTAGAACCTGAACGAAAAGCCCCTATGCGCAGCAGATAGTCCGCAGCGCTTAGGGGCTTTCACATTCTGGGCTGTCGTTAGCGTGGCAACAAGAGGCAATCCGCCACGGGCACTAGGATGCTATGAGATAGAAACGTCGGTAACTTATCGGCGGCAACATCCCCGGTAGACCTTTCGGAAAGTGGTTGATACGTCTCATGGCATCACAGCCTGAACAAAAGCGGACACATACCCCGACAACGTCGTCAAGCCTTGCCGTTGAACGCCTGCAGCGGATTTTGCTGCCAAAGTTGGGTGAGCCCCGTGATGTCCGCTCGCTCTACTTGGTTGAGCCGGAGACGAATGCCGGTCGCGTGCAAGCGCATTCGCGCACGTCAGCCACCATTCCGGCGGGTGATGAAGTTAGTTTTGAAACCTACTTCAATGCGTTTCCGGCCAGCTACTGGCGCCGGTGGACGAATCTGGACAATGTTGTCCTGCGCCTAGAGCTGTCTGGTACTGCGCGTGTGGACATTTACCGTTCGAAGATTGACGGTGCACGCATCGCCGTGACCGGCGAAGTTGTCGGTGATCTGGGTGCGGCGGCCGAAGGTGCAGAAGCCAAGGTGGACGGCAAGGATGTGCACGTCTGCGAAATTCCAGTACCGCTGACGCAATTTGAAGACGGCGGCTGGATTTGGTTCGACCTCACCTGTGAGACGGACGTGGTAATCCACTCCGCAGGTTGGTACTCCGATATCGAGGCGCCGAGCCAGACGTACCCGGACGGCACAGAGCATCCGGCGCCGGAGGGGCGCGTCACTATCGGTATCCCGACGTTCAATCGCCCGACCGACGCAGTTGCTGCTCTTGAGGCGCTGTCCTCGGATCCTGAGGTCGATGCCATCATCGATGCTGTTTTGATGCCTGATCAGGGCACTAAGCACCCGGCAGATGAGCCGGGCTTCGATGCTGTCGCCGAGCACTTTGGTGACCGCCTGCGTATCTTCCCGCAGGGAAATCTCGGTGGTTCTGGCGGCTACTCCCGCATTATGTACGAGGCCCTGGGTGGACCGGATTCGGATTCGAAGCGTGCGACCGATAGCCCGTTCATTCTCTACATGGATGACGACATCGCCATCGAACCGGATTCCATTCTGCGTGCGGTCGCTGTTGGCCGGTTCGCGAAGTCCCCGATGCTGGTCGGCGGTCAGATGCTGAACCTTCAGGAGCGCAGCCACTTGCACTCGATGGGTGAAGTCATCGGTCGCCATGACTTCATGTGGACTTCCGCTCCGCACGTCCACTATGACCACGACTTTTATGCGCACCCGCTGCGCGATCGCGGGGAGCATGGCACCAACGCAACCGGTGAGGTTGTTGATTCGAAGGACCTTCACCGCCGCATCGACGTTGAGTTCAACGGCTGGTGGATGTGCTTGATTCCGCGCGTCGCTGCTGAGGCAATCGGTCAGCCGCTGCCACTGTTTATTAAGTGGGACGATGCCGAATACGGTTTGCGCGCAGGCAAGGCAGGCTTTCCGACGGCCACGTGGCCGGGCATCGCAATTTGGCATATGGCCTGGTCGGACAAGGACGATGCGATTGATTGGCAGGCGTACTTCCACCTGCGCAACCGCTTGATTGTCGCGGCCCTTCAGCACGAGGGCGATGCTGCCGGTATCGTGCGTTCCATGCGCAAGGCCACGTTCAAGCACCTCCTGTGCCTGGAGTACTCCACTGTTGCCATCCAGAACGAAGCCATGAAGGACTTCCTGGCAGGTCCCGAGCGTTTATTCGACATTCTCGAGTCCTCGCTGCCGCGCATCAATGCCCTGCGCAAGAGCTTCCCCGACGCGGTTGTGCTGCCGAGTGCAGGCGATCTGCCAAAGCCCTCCGGTATTCCGGGGATTCCGACAAAGGATGTCGGTGGTCGTCTGGGCAAGCTGAAGAAGGTCGGTTGGCTGGCCAAGGGTCTGCTGCACAGCGTGCGCCCGGAAAACTCCGAGCACCATGCGGTGCCGCAGGCAAACCTGGCGCCGCTGGAGGCTCGTTGGTTCTCCCTGTCGCGTCTGGATGGCGCAACGGTCACCACCGCTGATGGCCGTGGCGTGGTGTATCGCCAGCGTGACCGCGACAAGGCCAAGGCTCTGCTGGAAGAATCCTGGGAGCTGCAAAAGCAGGTTGAGGAGCGGTTCGAGCAAATGCAGGCACGCTACCGCGCAGCCTATGACGATCTGACCAGTAGGAAGGCCTGGGCGAATGTCTTCGAAAATTAAAGGCGATCCGTTCGGCGAGTCCGACGTTCTCGTTAATATTCAGCACACGCTTAACGACGTCCCGGGTGTGCTGCCCACCGCGCGTGCCATGAGCTATTTCGGTGAGCACGCCCTTGGGTGGATGGGGCTCGCTGCCCTCGGGGCGGCGGTGGATAAGGAGCGACGCATTAGCTGGGCAAAGGTCGGTGTGGCCGCCTTTACCTCGCATGCGGCATCGGTGGTGCTTAAGCGCATTGTCCGTCGCCCGCGTCCCCATGACCGTCGTATAGCAATCGGCGTTGGTACGCCAAGCAAGCTGAGTTTCCCGTCCTCGCACGCGACGTCGACGACGGCGGCGCTGGTGGGGATTGCAAAGTTGGGTTACCCGGCAGCACCGGCCGTGGGCGTGCCGGCGATTATGCTCTCCCGCCTGGTGCTGGGAGTTCATTACCCAACCGATGTCGCTCTCGGAGCAGCGCTGGGTACAGCCACTGCTCTTGCGGTGGACAAGATAGGTGATAAGGTCATCGAGCCGAAAAAGGCGCAGCATAACCAGGGTGGACAGCCCTCCATTGCGGAAAGGAATGCACAGTGACACAGGCGGAGAACGACAACTTGGCCAATGTGTCGGCCAACCAGCGGCAAGCTTCTCAATCAAGGATTGGGTCCGAGCCGCACACTTCCGGTATCGATGAGCCTGCGCACCCGCAGGGGCATCCGCCGAAGAATCTGTTGGACGGCATGATCAAGGCGCTTCGCCCGAAGCAGTGGGTGAAGAATGTCCTGGTCATTGCGGCTCCACTGGCAGCCGGCAACGAGATCATGGACTCGGGACGTTCGATCGGTACGCTGACCGTCGACATCCTGGTGGCGTTTGTGGCCTTCTGTTTGGCCGCATCGTCGATTTACCTGATTAATGATGCCCGCGATGTTGAAGCTGACCGGGCGCACCCAACCAAGCGCTTCCGCCCAATTGCCGCTGGCGTACTGCCGGTGAGCATGGCGTACATTATGGCGGTCGCACTGATTATTGGTTCGATTGCGGTGTCCTGGTTTGCCTCTGAGGGGCCGGGGCTAGCAATTGTTGTGGCTGTATACATTGCACTGCAGCTCGGTTACTGCTTTGGCCTGAAGCACCAGCCGGTGATTGATATTGCGCTGGTGTCCTCGGGTTTCATGCTGCGTGCAATGGCCGGCGGTGTTGCTGCCAACATCAACCTGTCCCAGTGGTTCTTGCTGGTTGCCGCCTTTGGTTCGCTGTTCATGGCAGCCGGTAAGCGTTACGCTGAGCTGCTGTTGGCAGAGCGCACGGGTAAGAAGATTCGAAAGTCGTTGCAGGGTTACACCGCGACTTACCTGCGCTTTGTGTGGACCCTCGCTGCGACCGCCGTGGTGCTGAGCTACGCGCTGTGGGGCTTTGAGATGGGCCGCGCGCCGGGCACTTCATCGACTTCGGCTATTTGGTACGAGATCTCGATGGTTCCATTCACTGTGGCCATCCTGCGCTTCGCCGCCGACGTTGACCGTGGTGATGCGGGAAGCCCGGATGAGATTGCGCTCAAGGACCGACCGCTGCAGGCACTGGCCGTCCTGTGGCTGCTGTCCATTGCCATCGCTGTCTACGCTGTCCCGACTCTGGGGTAGTTCCCAGTTCTTATCCCTTTAAGCGAACTGCGATTTCCGTCGGGTTCTAGTCGGGTTCGGTTGGTAGCTGAAAGCCCATGCACCGAGGGGTGCATGGGCTTTTTTGTGCCTAGCTAATACTTACGTTGTGTTTGGGGTTCTTGTAGGCGTGTTTTAGGTTTCTCAGTCAGTCCTACGGATTAGTCGGGGCGGAATTACAATTTTGTAATTCCATGCTGGTAAACATTGTTTCTCCTTGTGGTGGATAGTTTTGAGGGGAAATGTGAGAAATATTACGGAATGATTACGATTTAAACTTGGATGTAGGGAAACGATTGAGTATCGTTACATACTCGAGATTCTTTTGTGGGGTCTCCAGTTGTCGCGTCACAACTGGAAGCAGAAAAGCGAAAGCTCGCGTAAGCGACTGCCTCCGAAAAGTCTGGCGCGGAGGTAAGTCCGAAAGTAAAGAGGAGAACGATGAGCTTTACTGCAGTGAGTCGTAACTTCACGGTGAAGGTCGTAGCTGCCCTTGTGGCTGTTGCAATGGTGTTTGGTGGCATCATGCTCGCATCCGCGAAGGATGCGAGTGCTGATCCAAACCGTGATCGACTGCGTCCAGGCTGTGAGTGGGATCCATACAACTGGTGGGTTCAGTACTGCCAGGTCTTCTCGCCGGCTATGAACCGCAATATTCCGGTTCAGATTAAGGCAGCTACTGGTGGCGGCGATGCGTCCCTGTACATGCTCGACGGTCTGTGGGGCTTTAATAAGGGCGCGTCCGGTTGGATTTGGTCGGGTCACATTGCTCAGACCTTCGCCAATGACAACATCACTCTGGTTGCGCCGGCTGCTGGCGATGGCTCCTTCTACACCGACTGGAATACCCCGGCTGTGACTGCTGAGGGTCCGAAGATCCAGAAGTGGGAGACCTTCCTGACTCAGGAGCTGCCGGTCTATCTGCAGCGTGAGTTTGGTGTCAACCCGAACCGCAACGCAATCGCTGGTTTGTCCATGGGTGCGGCTGCGGCGGTTTCTTTGGCAGCCCGCCACCGTGACCAGTTCAAGCATGTTACTTCGCTGTCCGGTTACTACCAGATGTCCAACCCAGTTGTTGCGACCGGCGCTACTGCAATGGTGGCTAGCACTGGTGTAGTGAATCCGACTGGCATGTGGGGTCTTCCGGTTCCGGCTTCGGCGGAACGCCAGGCCCATGACCCTTCGATGCTGCTCGACCAGCTCAAGGGGCTGCCGATGTATGTTTCCTCCGCCCAGGGTGTTCAGAGCCTGTGGAGTGATCCGGAGGTTTTGAACCGTCCGGTGCCGCAGCTCCCTGACACCGTCTGGCGTGCCGTGATGGAGTCCGTATCCCGCGCTTCGACGCAGCGCTTTGAGCAGGATGCTCGCGCTGCCGGCCTCAATGCGCAGTTTGTCTACAGCCCGAACGGTATCCACTCGTGGGAGCTGTGGGGCCGTGATGCCGCGCTTGCTCGCCCGCACATTCTTCGGGCGCTGGGCCTTTAGGTCGATAGTTATTTCAGGGCGCTCTGGCGCGCTGACCTAGCGCTGGTGCTGGATGACTTCTTAAAGGGGCTAGCTTCTTAAGAAGTCTCAATTTTGAAGAAAGACCAATCCTTTTGTTGGGATTGGTCTTTTTTCTGTGTCGAGTCCGGGTTTGGATGCTGAGCGGAAGGTGTGGGTAACGGCCTACAGAGGGGCGCAAAGAGTTGCGCTGTCAAAGCTTGAATTCAGTTCCTTTTGCGTGTGTCTCCACGGTTTTTACCCGTAAGAGGGTAAACATGAGAGTCGAACCTTAAAGTAAAGGGTGAAGCTATTCAGGTAGCTATACCGTTTGTTTCGCAGAACGTGTGTGAGATTCTTCGTGCAGCGGCACGCCGGAGGAGGGGAACCTTCGGATACGTTGCTGGTCACCACGTAATTCTGCGAAGCCGAACGGTAAACGCATAGCTCTAGCGCCGCGTGATGCTATCTGCAGGTGCCTAACCGGCGCCGGTGCAACACTCAACGTCTCAAATAATTTCAACCAGCGACTTTGTAAAGGGAAGCCCTCTTATGCGCGTAACCGCTAGATTCCTCCGTGGTGGCCTCGGCAACAGCCGGAAGTCATCGCGGGCGTTGACCGCACTTTTGGCACTACCGTTGACTCTCGCTCTCGGTGCCCCTGCTGCAGTGGCGGCTCCCGAGCCAGCTCAGCCAGGTCTGCCTAGCTACGAGGAACTTCAGGCCGTTCAGGGGCAGTTGGCGCAATCTGGAGACCTGGGAGACCTTGCTAAGGCCGCTGAAGCAGCGCAAGCTGCTGGTGCGCAGCTACCTGGCCTGGGTATGCCGAAGCCGATGCCAGGGCCGGAGCGTACGCCATTTAAAGTCGATACTCCCGCAGTGGCGAACCTCCCCAGCGGAGTCAGCGTAGACAAGGTCGAGTGGTACACAGATCACCACGTCATTGCGCACATTCGCTCGGCTGCCATGCCGGAGAAGCCAATCCAGGTTGAGATTTTGCTGCCGCGCGATTGGTACCGCGACAAGGAGCGCACATTCCCGAGCGTCTACCACCTTGACGGTATGGCATCGTTTGATGACTACTCCGGTTGGATTCGCGCTACTAATATCGAACGCTTCTACGAGGACAAGAATGTCCTGGTGGTTATGCCTGCCGGCGGTACATCGTCCTTCTACTCTGACTGGGATCAGCCGGATAACGGTCAGAACTACAAGTGGGAGAGCTTCATCACTAAGGAGCTCGTGCCGGTTATCACCAACGGCTTCCGCGGCAACGATGAACGCGGCATCATCGGTATCTCCATGGGAGCCACCGGTGCTTACAACGTCGCAGCGCACTCGCCGGAGCTGTGGAAGTTTGCCGGTAGCCTCTCTGGTTACCTGGACATGACTTCGCCGGGCATGCCGCAGGCAATCTCTCTGGCGATGAAGAACACCGGTGGCTATGACGCGACGAAGATGTGGGGCCCGCTCGGTTCGCAGCGTTGGAAGGACAATGATCCGAAGCTGAACATCGACAAGCTCAAGGGCATGTCGCTGTACATCTCGGCGGGTAACGGCAACACCGGTGAGTGGGACGTGCCGTCGCAGATCGATCCGACGAAGCCGGACAATCCGACCGGTTACGCATTGGAAGTGCTTTCCCGCATGACCAGTGAGACCTTCATCCGAAATGCTCGCGAAAAGGGCGTCGAGCCGGTTGTGAACTTCCGGAGCTCGGGTACTCACACCTGGCCGTACTGGCAATTCGAGGTCAGTCAGGCCTGGCCAACGCTGGCCGATGCACTGCAGTTGCCGGAGTCCGATCGTGGCGCTGTCTGCCGCGTAGGTGGCGAGATTGAAAAGGCCGTCGCATCGCTGCCGGGAATCGGCACCTGCCTGTCGGATGAGTATGGCGTCGCCAAGAATGGCGTGGCTCAGGACTTTACCGGCGGTACCGCCTACTGGCACCCGGATTCCGGGGCACATGTGGTCTGGGGACGCATCGGTTCGCGTTACAACGAGCTCGGTGGTCCGTCCTCGCCGCTCGGCTACCCAGTGACCAACGAACTGGCTACGCCGGATGGCTCGGGACGATTCGTCCACTTCGAAAAGGGCTCGATTTACTGGACTCCGGAAGGCGGAGCCCACGAAGTCACCGGCGACATTATGAACGTCTGGGGCAAGGCCGGCTTCGAGACCGGTCCGCTGGGCTACCCAGTCGCCAACCACCGCGATATTCCGGGCGGTGTCGCCCAGGACTTCCAGGGTGGCACCATCGTCAAGATCGGCGGCGAAGAACCTCGCATCGTGCGTGGTGAAATCGGCCGTGTCTACAAGGAGCTCGGTGGCGCTGAGTCCGATCTGGGTCTGCCTGTCGACGGCGACGAGGTCAAGCTCGCCCGCGGCGCTTTCCAGCGCTTCGAACACGGTGCCATTTACTGGACTCCGGAAACTGGTGCACAGCCGGTGCGCTCCAACGACATCACTGACCACTGGGGCAGCACTGGCTACGAGAATGGCCCGTTCGGCTACCCGGTCGGCCCACTGCAGCCAGTCAAGGCCGGCGGTCTTGAGCAGCAGTTCGAGGGTGGCTGGATCCGTCAGCTCAACGGCAAGATTGTCGAAGAGCGCAATAAGCCAGATGCACCGGCCCCAGCCGCCGACAACGCTGATGACAAGTAAGCCAACCAAAGCAGGGCACTGAGTAGGGGATAGACAAATGTCCATGAACAAGTCCTTCCGGACACTGGCTACAACCACAGCTGTTGCGCTGCTGACCTTCGGAGTGGTCGCCTGTGGCAGTTCCACAGTGGAGTCCTCGGAGGTCACCTCGTCGACGACGACGAACAAGACCTCCACGACGTCGTCAAGCACGAAGACTTCTGCGCCGAAGTCGAGCGAAAAGTCTGCGCCGGAGATCACAGATCCCCAAGCTAAGCGCGTGGACGAAGCGCCCGATGGGCAGATGAAGCTCAGCGAGGCGGACGATTCATACCTCGGAGCGCTGGAAAAAGCGGGAATCGATGTTGATGGGGTGGAGGATCAGCTCATCGGCACTGGCCGCGCGGCATGCGCGGACGCACCGGAGGAGGAGCGTGAAGTCATCGCGCTGGCGATTGCCGGGCAGCTGGTCGCCCAGGGGCGCTCACAGGAAAGCGCCGAGGAAGTGGCGAAGACTATTGCAAGCTCCGCTAAAAAGGCGTATTGCTAACACTCATGCGTAAAGTGCTGACAATTCTGGCGGTCATTGTGCTGGTGGCCGCTATTGGCTTCGGCGTAGTGCAATGGCTTAACGACGACCAAGGCGGTCAAACCCCACCGACCCCCGGTGACGATGGCGGGGTTCTGGCCGAACAACCCGAGTGGTGCCCGGCGGTAGGAGTTATCGCGGTGCCCGGAACTGCGGAATCGCGTGCTGACGATGATCCGATGGCCCCGACCGCGAACCCGCATTCGCTGCTGCTTGGCCTGACGAACTCGATCTCAGGGTCCTACTCGGAGGGCGATGTCAAGGTCTGGACTACGCCGTACCCGGCACAGATCAAGACGCATCAGCTGCCCGACCAACTCACCTACGATGATTCGCAGGCAGTCGGGCGCGATGTCACCGCTAAGGAAATGGCTGACTTGCACGGGCAGTGTCCACTGACGGACTTCGTCCTGATGGGCTTCTCCCAGGGGGCAGCTATCGCAGGTGATTTGGCCTCTGACATCGGCAATGGCCGCGGTGTAGTTCCGGCCGAGCGCATCGCGGGCGTGGCTCTGTTGGGCGACCCGCGGCGTGACCCCAATCAGGGCGTGAACCAGGGCGTTCCGCTGGCTGGTGTGGGCGTCGAGCTGTCATTGCAGCCCCTCGGCGGCATTGTGCAGGCTGTGGTTCCGGGCGCAACGATGCGCGGTCCACGAGACGGCTTTGGGCCTCTTAATGACAAGGTCCAGAATGTCTGCGTGCCATCGGACTCCTTCTGTGATGTGCCTCCGGGAGTGGCCGATGCGATTGCACGAGCGCAGGAGATGATTACCGGCGCGGGTGCGCACGCGACCTACGCCACGAATGATGCGGCAATTCCGGGGACGACTCCGCTGGCCTGGACTGAGGGCTGGACTCGCGAACTGATTGAACAATCGCTGGCGCGGTAGTCGAGGCAGCTCACAATGTGCGAGACGCCCCCGACGGGGACTTGCTGTTAGAATCTTGCTCAAGAACTGGTGTTTAATATTCCAAAACAACAGTTTCACTAAAATTTCGAAAGAAATTGACAAAGTTGCAGGAAGCAGTCTGACGGAACCGGTTATTATCGCCCAAGGAACTGCTGTTCATGACCGGGGAAATCTAGGCGAAAAGGTAGGGTGCAATGACGAATCCGACAAACCCATATGGAGATTTCGACGAAGACGGTATGCCGAGGTCCAAGGGGAAGTTCGCTAACAGCTCAGGTGCTTACAGCTCCGGTATGCCGTACTCGGATCCATACCCACCGCAGCAGCCGAACGTGGGGCAGGGCTATCAGGACCCGAGCCAGCACAATTTCCACAACGGGTACTCGAACCCGTATCAGAGTGGTTACCCAAACCAGCAGGTGCCGGCGTATTCCGCTGGCTTCAGCGGCCCGAACCCGCACCAGGGCTACGGGGTCGCAGGTTCCCCTGTCTCGGATAAGTCCAAGATTGCAGCGGCTCTGCTTGCCTTCTTCCTGGGCACCCTCGGTGTTCACAATTTCTACCTGGGGCACAACTCGCGTGGTGCTATTCAGCTAGCACTGACGGTATTCGGCTGGATTACCGCCATTTTCCTGGTTGGCTTCTTCCTCATTATCGGCGTCAGCATTTGGGCATTTATCGAGTTCATTTTGATTCTCGTCGGTAGTGGCTCCTACGCCTATGACGCTAATGGGCGCCGCCTGCAATCGTAGGAGCCTCGTCCGAAGCCGCTAGTTCCTGAACCCGTGCACCGGGGCGGGGATGTAGCCGCCACGGGCAATGAACTCGGCATTGCCCTTGGCATTGACATCAATGACCGGCGCATATCCGAGCAGACCACCGAAGTTCACCTCATCGCCCGGCTTGGTACCCGGCACCGGAATGAGGCGGGCGGCGGTGGTTTTGTGGTTCATCACACCGATGGCGGCCTCGTCGGCAATCATGCCGGAAATCGTGGTCGCAGGCGTGTCACCAGGAATCGCAATCATGTCGAAGCCCACCGAACAAATAGAGGTCATCGCCTCCAGCTTGTCCATGCTGATCGACCCCGCACGGACAGCATCAATCATGCCCTTGTCCTCAGAGACCGGGATGAACGACCCGGACAGTCCACCGACGCGTGAACAAGCCATCAGGCCGCCTTTCTTCACGGCGTCGTTAAGCAGCGCGAGCGCGGCAGTGGTGCCGTGCGTGCCGACCTGCTCCAATCCCATGTGTTCGAGGATGTGAGCGACGGAGTCACCCATCTCAGCGGTCGGCGCGAGCGAGAGATCCACGATGCCAAAAGGCACGCCCAGGCGCTCCGACGCCATCGTGCCGACCAGCTGACCCGTACGTGTGATCTTGAACGCCGCCTTCTTGATCTCCTCGGCGACTTCGTTGAAGCTGGCGCCCTGCAGATCGCCGAGCGCGCGATCGACCACCCCCGGACCCGAAACGCCGACGGATACGACACAATCGGGCTCCCCGACGCCGTGGAACGCGCCGGCCATGAACGGATTGTCGCCCACCGCATTGGCGAAAACCACCAGCTTGGCGCAGGCAATCGAGCTGCGGTCAGCGGTTTGCGCCGCGGCTTCCTTCACCACCTCGCCCATGCGACGCACTGCATCCATGTTGATGCCCGCGCGTGACGACGCTACGTTGACCGAGCTGCACACCAATTCGGTCTCGCTCAGAGCGTGGGGAATGGAGTCGATGAGCCGCTTCTCGCTGGTCGTCGCACCCTTTTCGACGAGCGCCGAGTAGCCGCCGAGGAAGTTCACGCCAGAATCGCGGGCGGCGCGGTCGAGGGCCTTGGCCACCACGGTGGGATCGCCTTCGCAACCGGCCGTGATGAGGGAAACCGGTGTGACGGAGATGCGCTTATTGACAATCGGAATGCCCAGCTCCGCCTCGATACCCTCACAGACCTCCACGAGGCGAGCGGCCTGCCTGGTCACGCGGTCATACACCGCCTGTGCGGTGGCTTCCATTTCAGAGCGAGAGCACTCGAGCAGGGAAATTCCCATAGTGACCGTCCGGATATCCAGACGGTACTTCTCGATCATGTCAATGGTGTCGAGGAACTTAGATTGCGCGAAGTTGAAATCCATCCTGGTCGCGCCCTTTAAATCTCGTTGACGGCGTTGAACAGCGCCTCAGACTGGATTCGAATGACAAGCCCCTCCCGCTTGCCGACGGAATCCATGTAACCCTGCAGCGTGCTGATAGGGGTGGCCTTCTCGTTGAACTCCACCCGCAGGATCATGGTGAACCATTTATCCATGAGGGTCTGGGAAACATCGACGATGTTGACGTCCTGCTCCGCCAGAGCAGTGGTGACGGCGGCGATGATGCCGGTGTGATCCTCGCCGGTGACGGTAATGATGGCAAACATGGCCTCAATTTTAGCCGGTGGGGAGGCGGGGAAAACTTGTGGATGGCGGTTGTGCTGGTGGCAGGTTTGTAGCGAAGCATGTTCAGAGCCACCCAAAAAACACTTCACGACACCTATGTCACCTCGTGCCATCTGTGGAGGCGGCATGAGGTGACATAGGTGTCGTGAAGTGGGGAGGAGGGGGAGGGGCGTGGGCGTGGGCGTGGGCTGTGCCAGAGCGGGGGCCAGCCTTACGGATCCGGCCCTACGGCCCTATCGGACGTCGACGAACTCCTTGACAATCCACTTGCGCAGGGCGAGCAGAATCAAGCCCAGGACAACCGAGGCGATACCCAGGGTGATGAAGAAGGTGTTCTCAGCAGCGGCATCCTCATAGTTGTAGAAGCCGGCCAGGGTGCCTGCCAGTGAAGTACCCATAGCGACTGCCATCAGCCAGACGGCCATCATGCGCGACGGGAATGCTGCCGGAGCGACCTTGGTAGCAAGGGCGTTGCCGACTGGGCTCAGCATGAGCTCACCCATGGTGAACAGGAAGAGAATCCAGATAATCGCATACAGCGGAGTGGAGTTCTCACCGCCACCGGAGAATGGGATGAAGAAGAACAGCGAGATACCGATGATGATGTTGGCGACACCGAACTTCACTGGGGTGGACCACTGGCGGTCACCAAGCTTGGACCAGGCGGCTGCAAAGACCATCGAGAAGGCGATGATGAAGATCGGGTTGATCGAGTTAATCCAGGCCGGGGACATTTCCCAACCGAAGATCTCGCGGTCGAGGCGGATGTCCGAGTAGATGGCCAGCACCGTGAACTGCTGCTGGAAGATACCGAAGAACAGCACGCCTGAGACGAACATCGGGATGAAACCGACCAGGCGAGTCTTCTCCGATTTCGTCGTAAGTGGCGAGGAGTACATCTGCCACCACAGCACCACAGCGGCGATCAGTGCAATCACTGTGACCACAGTGGAAAGAGTCGTGACCGGAACAATTCCGGTGGAAACCAGCGTAACCGAGACAACAGTGATGACCACTGCAATGCCAATCCATACCGGGTACTGCTTCTTCGGCAGTGGGTTCGGAATCTCATGGCCGGCCTCGGCGATGGTGGACTTGCGCATCAGGATGTACTGAATCAGACCGGCAGCCATACCGATAGCGGCCAGGCCGAAGCCCCAGTGGAAGCCCTTCATTCCCCAGATCCAGCCGGTGAGCAGTGGGCCGAACAGGGCACCGATATTGACGCCCATGTAGAAGATGGAGAAGCCGGCGTCACGACGCGGGTCGTCCTTGGCGTAGAGCTGACCCAGCACGACCTGTGCGTTGGTCTTCACGCCGCCGGAGCCGATTGCGATGGAGACAAGGCCAATAGCCAGGCCAATCACGCCGGGGATGAATGCCAAGGAGATGTGGCCAAACATGACCAGGATGGCGGAGTAGAACAGTGTCCGCTCCGAGCCAAGGATACGGTCGGCAACCAGAGAGGCAACGAGTGCGGCCATGTAGACAAGACCGCCGTAAGCACCGACGATGGAGGTAGCAGCACCCTTGTCCAGGCCGAGACCGCCCTGAGTGGTCTCGTAGTACATGTAGAAAGCCAGGATGGCCTGCATGCCGTAGAAGCTGAAGCGCTCCCACATTTCGATGCCGAAGAGGTTGGCGAGACCCCACGGTTGGCCCATGAACGTGCGTTCTTCGCTGGACCCTGCGGGGTTGTGAGTTCGTTGGGTCTCAGCAGTTGGTTGATTGCCGAGAGCCTCGTCTGAAGATTTGTCCATTCTTCAATTATCGAGGCGGAGTGCAAAAATTAAAAACCAGATTTAGTCAGTGAACTAAACCGAAGGGTTAGGGACGGGTCCGAAGGCTTAGTCCAGAGACTTACGAGCAACCGCATTCGACGCTGCTCGCCAACCCAGCAGCAGCAAGGCGCTCATGACTGAGGCAACCAGAATGAAGGACCAGTGCGGGACTGCCGAATTGCGGGTGGCCCACACAGCTAGGCCGACGACGACAGTGCCGAGCCACACAATTGCGCCTGAACTCACTGCACGCGGGTTCGGCTCGTTCTTAATCAGCGCGGTGCCCAGGAGGACACCGAATGCGAACGGCCACCAGGTATCGAGGATATTGATGAAGGTAAAAGGATCCTCGGGAGTGTTGTGAGCCAGACGTGCCAACACGGCGAAAATAAAGATGGCGAGGATGTCAATCAAGAACGTCGATACGCGTGTGTTCATGCTTCTTAGTCTAGCGACCCCTCAGATTGGTGGGTGACCAGCGACCAGCGGCGAGGAAGCCATTAGCGGTCAGCGACTGGCTGATGCTCGGGCTGATCCTTGTGGTCGAAGCCGAGGGCGTAGATAATCCAGCCCACAATTGCCACCAGGACGAAGGAAACGATGCGGTAGACCAGCACCGCTGCAAAGGCCTCGGCGCCGGTGGTGCCGCCTGCGATGAGAGCCGCGGTCAAAGCGGCCTCGACAGTGCCGATGCCGCCCGGTGTGGCCTGGATGAAACCTGCGAGCTTGCCGGTTACGAAAGCCAGCAGCACCTTCGTAGCGGAGATGTCATCGACACCAACGGCACGGATGGCGGCGTAGAGACAGACAATTTCCGCGACCCAGTTGATAAAGGACCAGGTGAAGGAAAGAGCCAAAGTTTGCACGGGCAACTTCACGCTGGTCAGCTGTTTGACGGACTCTTCAAGTCGGTCGACATCGGTGTCCGCGGGCTTCTTTCGAATCTTGTTAAAGACACGCAGACACCACGCGCCTGTCTTGTTGAGAAAAGCCGGGTTCTGCGAAATCCGCCACAGCAAAATGGTGGCTAGTAAAACCGCAATTGCCATAGCGATGAGCACTGCGGTCGTGCCACCCTGTCCGACGAAGAAGAGGCTGCCAAGCCCCAGAAATGCCAGACCTAAAAACGACAACGCGCCCGAAAAAAGCACGAACCAGCTGACAAGGACCGCGGATGCGCCCCACTGCATCATGCGCTTAATCTGCAGCGCCGTGGAGAATGCGGCACCACCGGGAACGGTGACCGCCCACGCGTTGGATGCGAGGGTTAGCGCATTGGTGCTACGGCGAGTGGCTGCTTTTACGCCTCCAGCTCGCAACAGCAGACGCATCACTTCCGCCATCGCGTAGAGCGAAAAAGCCACGGAAAAAATGGCGATGAACAGCCACTTAGCATCGACATCCGCAAGGATTTGGAGCCCCTGGACGACGCTGTCCCAGTTTCTTACCGTCAGGACGATACCGGCAATCACGAGGGCCACGAGGATTATCGATCGTAGCCAGCTCGAATTGCCGGTTTTGAGGACTTTTTTAAGTCGTGACATAAATAAGAAGCCTGTTCGTCTTCCTGTTCGTCTCCCTAGACGTCGCCGCGGTGGTCTCCCTAGTCGTCGTTCTTACCGTCGCGCTCCTTGAGCAACGACGTGAGCGGACGGAACGGCTGCAGCCACGCACCGCCATCTGGCAGGCGGTCGAGGTCGATACGCGGTAGCGGCTCGCGGAAGACGCCCTTGATTTCCTCCAGGTCAACGAAGCGAATCGCATCGGAGGTCAGCGCCCAGGAAGCATGCTCGTGAAAACCGATGACGGTTACCGGAATCCCTTCGGAGGCGAGCTTTTCCAGCAGCTCCTGGAAGTTCTGGCCATCGGCGGACGCAACGACGACGCTGCGCAACACGCCCTCGTCGTAACGCCGTTGGATGTGCGCAATCATGTCGGGGTCAACGTCGGTGTCCTCTTCGATCTTCGGCTTTGCGAAGACCGCGAAACCGACATTGCGCAGGGCCTCGACCCAGGGGCGGACAATCTCCGCAGAGCCCGGGTTGACGTTGGTGAAGACCGTGGCTTCGGGGAGGACATCGGAGCCGATTTTCTTGGATACGCGCTCGGCTTCGTCGATAAGCCATTTACCCACGGCGTCGAAGCGCGGGCGGTGCGCGGCGGTCGGGCGGGAGCCAAGGATAGCGCCGAGCCCCATGTCCAAGTTCGGGGCGTCCCATACGAGCAGTGCGGTGGGGTGCGTCTCGGTGGTGTTGTAGCTGGCAGAGGTGTTCTGGGTAGTGCTCATGTTCCTATGCCTCTTTCTTGCGCCAGATGAACTCGTGGATGTCGTGGTCGAGGTTCAGGCCGCGGGCTTCGAACTTGGTCGTCGGTCGGTCGAGAAGCATGGGGGATTCCGGCCACGGCCAGGCGATGGGCTCGAGCGTCGGCTCGACCTCGCGGAGTTCCTCAATCCATTCCGCGTAGTCCGCGTGGTCGGTGGCGGCGTGGAAAATGCCGCCGGGCTTCAGACGCGAAGAGATCAGGCGCAACGTGCCGGACTGCACAATGCGGCGCTTGTGGTGGCGTGCCTTCGGCCACGGGTCCGGGAAGAACAGGCGCACGCCGGCCAGCGACTCCGGCTCGATCATGCGCTGCAAAACCTCGACGCCGTCGCCGCGGACCATGCGGATGTTCGACACCTCATTGCGCACGGTGGCAGAGAGCAGTTTCGCGAGGCCAGGGCGGTAAAGCTCAACTGCGATGATGTTGTGGTCCGGTTCTTGCGGAGCCATAGCCACGGTGGACGTGCCGGTGCCGCAGCCAATCTCGACGATGGTCGGGCCCTTGCGGCCAAACCATTCCTCCACGTCAATGACTTCGTCGGAGAGGACCTTGCCGTAAGTGTCCCAGTTGTCTTCCCAGATTTTTTCCTGGTTGGGGGTCAAAGTGCCGCGGCGGAAGGACAGATTGCCGATGCGCGGGTAGTCAAGACCGTCGTCGAATTGGGTCTTTTCCGGACGACCTGCAGGCAATTCGCCCTTCTTCGGCTGGCGCTCATGCGGCTGTTCCGCCTGCTCGTCTCCGCGAGTTGGCAATGGTTCAGATTCCTGCGAAACCGCAGGCTGTTCGATATTTTCAGAAAAATCAGAAGTAGTCACGTTCCCTATTGTCCACGACATCGGCCAACTATCCAATCATTGCCCCTAGGATTTTTGTTGTTGTCCTGGCGGTTTCACTTCGGTTGACGATGCCGCGTCGTCCCGAACTGGCGGCATGGCGGGACAAGTTGTTTTGTCGACTTGCCGAATCCGCGGTCCGCTGTAGGCTGAACGCGAAGCCGCGCTTATTCGTTGGTTGAAGCGGTGCTTGGGGTCTGCCTAGTGCAGTGTTTCAGGGCGCGGATTCTGGCCCACGGGCCGTATGGGGGTTACGCAGGTTTTTAACTAAACCACGCAGGGGATTTATGGGAGGGGACTAGGCCGAATGGACCTTATTTCCGCAAGTGACGTCACGGAAACAACACAGCCGTCAACAGGATCTACATCGTCGTCGTTGCGCGCCGCTGTGGTGGACTGGCTGTCAGCACGGCAGGTCGCGCACTCGGACACCACACACACGAGCGGTGCGGAGGTGTGCGTCGCCAAGGCGCTTGAGCGTGAGAAACGGCCATCGATAATCTGCGCGCGATTGCGCAGGGGCGTGCGCGAAATCGCTGTGCGCGAGGCGTTTTCGCAATGTCACGCGGAGCTGACCGACAAGCTGTCCGTCTCTGTCGCGCTGGTCATCGAGCAACAACCGATTCGCCATTCGCTTGCCGACGAGTATTGCGACATCACCACAAACGAGACAGCTGAACACACCTTTTTGTTCAGCTCCGCGTTGCGGAAGATTGCTGAACGCCACGGTGCGAAAGGCGGATCACGCAATGATGACGGGCTACTCGCAGTGCAGTTGACTGAGATTGCGGCGGCCTTTCCCGCGGCTAGAGACAGCCTGGAGGAGCTGTTATGGCAGCACCGGACGTAGTTGAGCCACGCCCGGTCTCGGCCGAGGCTCCGGAGCAGCCACCGCTTCTTGTCACCAAAGCCGGGGACGCAGCGGACCGCGCGGACTTCTCGCAGATTGTCGATACTGCGACTCCGCCACGTCGCCTGGAGTTCGTGGATAAACGCAGCGCCGTCGTGCTCTATGTTGCAGACAGCGAGGTGCAGCCCACGCGGGAGTGCGTCAGCACGGTTGCAGCAATTAGCCAAGCCACCGGCCGTGTTGCAGTTGGCCTGATTGGCAATGGTGAGTATGCCGAGGCCTGGCGTCAGGAAATCGACAGCACAATCCCGATGGGAGCACTGGACGAGAGGATGGCCAGAACCCTGGTTCTGCTGGCAGAAGGTCCGCCCAGAAACCCGGGGGAAACACTGAGTGAGCGCCGGGCTCGAAATGTGCGAGCTCAGCTGGCACAGGAGCGATCGCGCGGAGCCGGGGCGGCGGCGCGAATGCAGCGGAAGATGCAGTTGGCAGCTGAGAGTGCAGTGCGGGATGCACTCCAGGAAGTGGCTGACGGCCCCGCAGGTGATCAGGCGGAACTTCAGGGTCGTGCCGAGGTCGCAGCGACGCGGCTGCAACAGCGGTGTGGCGACGAATTGGGCCTTCGTGTGGAAGTCTCAGTGCCCGCTCCAGCAAGCCCGGCTCGCCCCAGTTATGCCATGGACGCTCTGGTGGCGGTGGCATCGCTTGGCGTGGCGGTCGGTGCAGTGCGGATCGTCCACGGATTGCTGATGTGGATTGGGGTGCCGACGCCTGCGGCGCAGCTGGTCGCACTTGCAATAGGCCTCGGTGTTGCGGTGGTGGCGGTGGGCGCAACTATTCGTCGTAACGCACGCCAACGCACCGCGCAGTGGCGGGCAAATTATCTTGCCCATCTGCGGCGAAAATGGACACAGTCCGTGGAGATGACGGTGCGCGAAGCCATTGGTGCGCGGGGTCCGGGATGGCGAATAGAGCAGCTGGCGGAGTACACCGGAACGCCTGCACGATAGCTGTGACAGCGAAGAGAAATAGGGGGATATCACGATGGATGAGTTTTCTTTACTGCAGTACTTTTCCGATCAACCCGCGTCCGATGGCGGGGTGGAGGCGCGTTCGCCCGCTACGCCGTGTGGTTTGGAGGCAGCGACACCGATTGATGGGCAGTCGGCGGACGTTGGTGGCGCCGGGCTGGTTGTGGAGGTCGATGGGCAGCTCTACGACCTCGGCGACGACGAGGGGTCAATTACGCTTGCCGACGATTCCGGGTTGTCAATCTATTCAGATCTGGACGGTGACGGCACGGTGGATCACGTTACGACGGTCCGTTTTGACGGCACTTGGGAGTCTTGGAGCAGTGATGATGTGAGGGCTGCTGACGCGATGGGCGAAGCAGCAGTGGAACCGGCATCAGCCGCGGGGAAGTGGGATGCGTACTCATGGGAGCAATCCGCTCGGGGCAGCTGGGACTAACGACTTTGGGAACGCTGCGCACGGGGGTACCCGTGTCTCGGTTGCTTACAAATGGGGGTAACTGCACCCAAAGGGTTAATGGTTGTAAGTTTATGTGGTGAGGCTGGCCTTATTCACTGGTTATGGCCGTAAATGAACAGGTCGCAAGAATGGGGCGAGGAAAATTATTTGTTGTAAAGCTGTGATGTAACGGCTTGCAAATGCGGGAACGAGCAGATTGTCGATGTGGGGACCGGAAACTTTCGGTATCCCCCGGTAGCCTTAAATTAAGACGCGAATCAATGAGTCAGGAGAACTGATGTCCGCACCTTCTATTCCTGGTCTCGAGGGCCAGGCCCCGACCGAGAACGCCGAACTGCTGCGCTGGATTGCTGAGGTCGTAGAACTGACCCAGCCAGACAAGGTTGTCTTTGCTGATGGCTCGGAAGAAGAGTGGAACCGCCTTACCCAGGACCTGGTTGATAAGGGAACTCTTATCAAGCTGAATGAGGAAAAGCGCCCGAACTCTTTCCTTGCCCGCTCTAACCCGAAGGACGTTGCTCGTGTGGAGTCCCGCACGTTCATCGCTTCTGAAAAGGAAGAGGACGCTGGCCCGACCAACAACTGGGCGGATCCGGTCGAGCTGAAGAAGGAAATGACCGAGCACTACCGCGGTTCCATGAAGGGCCGCACCATGTTCGTCGTTCCGTTCTGCATGGGTCCGATCACCGACCCGGAGCCGAAGCTGGGTGTTCAGCTGACCGACTCGGAATACGTGGTTCTCTCTATGCGAATCATGACCCGCATGGGTCAGGATGCCCTGGACAAGATTGGCCCGGACGGAGACTTCGTCCACGCTCTGCACTCCGTTGGCGCTCCGCTGGAGGAGGGCCAGGAGGACGTTGCATGGCCGTGCAACGATGAGAAGTACATCACCCAGTTCCCGGAGACCAAGGAGATTTGGTCCTACGGTTCCGGCTACGGCGGAAACGCCATCCTGGCCAAGAAGTGCTACGCACTGCGTATCGCTTCGGTCATGGCCAAGGAAGAGGGCTGGATGGCTGAGCACATGCTCATCCTGAAGCTCACTAATCCGGAGGGCAAGGCCTACCACATCGCCGCTGCATTCCCGTCTGCATGTGGTAAGACCAACCTGGCTATGCTGACTCCGACCATCGAGGGCTGGAAGGCCGAGGTCGTCGGCGACGACATTGCATGGCTGAAGTTCGGTGAGGACGGTCGCCTGTACGCTGTTAACCCGGAGAACGGCTTCTTCGGTGTTGCGCCGGGCACCAACTACTCCTCCAACCCGAACGCCATGAAGACCATGGAGGCCGGTAACACCCTGTTCACCAACGTCGCACTGACCGACGATGGTGACGTCTGGTGGGAAGGCATGGAAGGCAAGCCGGATCACCTCATTGACTGGAAGGGCAATGACTGGACTCCGGATTCCGACGAGCTGTCCTCGCACCCGAACTCCCGTTACTGCACCCCGATTTCGCAGTGCCCGGTCGCCGCACCGGAGTACGACGACCCGCAGGGTGTCCCGATCGACGCCATCCTGTTCGGTGGCCGCCGCCCGGACACTGTGCCGCTGGTAACCCAGGCACTGTCCTGGAACCACGCAACCTTCATCGGTGCAACCCTGGCTTCCGGCCAGACCGCTGCTTCCGCTGAGGCCAAGGTCGGCTCCCTGCGTCACGACCCGATGGCAATGCTGCCGTTCATTGGCTACAACGTCGGTGACTACCTGCAGCACTGGATCGACATGGGCGCCAAGGGCGGCGACAAGATGCCAGAGGTCTTCCTGGTCAACTGGTTCCGCCGTGGCGAAGACGGCCGCTTCCTGTGGCCGGGCTTCGGTGACAACTCTCGCGTTCTCAAGTGGATCATCGACCGCATTGAGGGCCGTGTTGGCGCCAAGGAGACCGTTGTTGGTCACACCGCTAAGGCAGAGGACCTGGACCTGACTGGCCTGGACATCGACTTTGAAGATGTCAAGGAAGCCCTGAAGGCACCGGCTGCTAAGTGGCAGGGTGACCTGCCGGACAACGAGGAGTGGCTGAAGTTCCTCGGCGACCGCGTTCCGCAGGAAGTCTGGGACGAGTTCGAGGCTCTGAAGGCTCGTATCGAGAAGAGCCTGCAGGACTAAGATCTTGCTAGCTAGCCTTGCTAAAAGCTAGAACATAGAACCACCCCCTTGTTGCCCGAAGTGGCTGGCAAGGGGGTGGTTTGTGCAGTACAACGATGAAGGGTGACACGCAATGCAATTAACGCTTTTCTCTGATTTGAGCCTGCGTGTCATCACTTTGATGGCGATGGGGGAGCCGGGGCGCAAGTACACCGCTGCCGAGGTGGCGGAGTCTCTCAATGCGTCTCGCGCGCATGTTTCCAAGGTTGTCTCACGACTTGTGGAGCTCGGCTTCTTGGAGGCGGTCAAGGGGCGCAATGGTGGCATCTATCTGCGCGAGTCGGCTACGGAAAAATCCGTCGGCAAGCTGCTGCGCACTTTGGAAAACAACGAGGTCGTCGATTGTGTCGGCACTGACTGCCCATTACTGCCGACGTGCCTGTTGCGTGGCAAGTTAGCGGCTGCGCAGGAGGCGTTCTTTGCCGCACTGGATCCAGTGTTGATTGCTGATCTCATTCCGCCCAAATCGGCTAATGGTGTGGATGCCAATCGCCCCGAGGGAGGCGGTCCGCAGGGGAGTACCCAGCTCAATATTCGTCCGGTTTAGGTGCAGAGCTGAAGGCCTGACCGCGGGTTGAAAAAGCTAAAAATGGTGCTGTCGAAGTTTTCTGGTGAAGTTTTCGACATTGCCATTTGTGCAGTTCAAGACGGGTAAAACTCAACCGCATAGAGTAGTTAGGGACACCATTGGGTGATAATACGCAAACGGAATGCGCAATATGGTGTTATTGTGAAGTCATGCCAAACCTGAATGTCAACAAGAACGGCCTGACCCCAGAGCAGGCTGAAGTCATCACCCAAACCCTGCCCGTTGTCGGTGCCAACATCGAGAAAATCACGCCGAACTTCTATAACCGGATGTTCGCTGCTCACCCGGAGCTCATTGCCGATACCTTCAACCGCGGCAACCAGAAGCAGGGTGCTCAGCAGAAGGCGCTGGCGGCATCCGTCGCTACCTTCGCAGCTACCCTGGTCGACCCAGATGCTCCCGCCCCGGAAGAACTGCTTTCCCGCATCGGCCACAAGCACATCTCCGTTGGTATCAAGCCGGAGCAGTACCCAATCGTACACAAGCACCTCTTCGATGCCATCGAGGAAATCCTCACCCCAGAGGTCTTTCAGGGAGCTGTCCGCGATGCGTGGGATGCCGTCTACCTGGAGATGGAGCGTGTTCTCATCAACTTCGAGAAGGGGCTCTATGACGACCTCGGTGTCGAAGCAGGCGATGTCTTCCGCGCCGCTCACGTCGTCTCCCGTGAAGAGCGCGGTGATGACGTCGCAGTGTTCTCCGTCAAGCTTGACGACGAAACCCCCGTTTCCTACCTCCCAGGACAGTACATCTCTGTGCGCCAGACCATGCCGGACGGCGCCGGCCAGCTACGGCAATACTCTCTGGTCGGCGGCGAGGAAGGTGTTCTGACCTTCGCGGTTCGTCGTGTCGATGCCTCCGAGGACCTGCCGGCTGGCGAAGTTTCCACACAGCTGTGGGAAAAGGTGCAGCCGGGCGATGCCATCGAAATTTCTCTGCCTGCAGGTGACCTGGTGTTGGATACAAAGTCCGATGACCCGGTAGTGCTCATTTCCGCAGGTATTGGCGCCACCCCCATGATCGGCATGCTGGATGCCCTGGTGGCCGCCGACTCTAAGCGTGATGTTGTCGTCCTCCACGCGGACCGCGCCGAGAACACCGACGCACTGCGCGCAGAACGCAATAACGCAGTCTCTGCACTGGTCAATGCCCGCCAGCAGGTGTGGTACGAGCCGGATCTGATGGATTTGACCGATGTTGACCTGCCGGAGGGGGCGCAGTTCTACCTCTGCGGTGGCAATGGCTTCTTGCAGGCCGTGCGTGATCAGCTTGCCAAGCGTGGCGTCAATCGCAATAACATTCACTTCGAGCTGTTCAGCCCGAACGATTGGCTGCTCGACGCCTAACGCCACAACTGCGCCGTCGGCATAAAATCCATCGTCACAAATAAAGCCAAATGACCAGCCGCGATATATGCCCGTGGCTGGTCATTGTGCTGTTTGTAGCTTCGGTGGCTTCGTATTACTCGGCTGAGCAGGAAAGCTCCGCAACAACCTCGCCCGCAGTTTGGTTCTCGCACTGAGAAAAAGCAATACCCGCCCATAAGTTGAGATATTCAGGGTCACCGGCCTGATTCGCGGCACCACGGATTGGCGTGGTCAAGTAGTGCAGTTGCGGGTAAAGCTCCGGCGCGACCCTAGAAAACTCCCGGGTAAACGTGTTCTCGATGGCACGCGCTGGCTTGCCGGAAAAAGCATGAGTCAAAACGGTGTCACGCCCCACCAAATCACGCAGTGCCCGTCGGTGCGTCTCCTTCGTACCCGCCTCCGCGGTGGTGAGGAACCGTGTGCCAACTTGCACAGCCACCGCGCCGGCTTCCATAAGCTTGACGACGTCCTCTCGGTTACCCACCCCACCAGCGGCGATGATAGGTACATCGGTCACTGCGCATGCTTCGGTGACTGCTTGGGCAAGCTCTTCTACAGAGGCCCCAATGCTGTCGGACGAATCCTTCCCCTCCACAAATGCGCGGTGCCCACCCGCAGCTAGTCCTTGCAGGACAATGCGATCAGCGCCAGCTGCAGCCGCCGCTCGTACGCCCTCAATTGAGGTCGCATTGAGCACCACGCTGCGGCCAGATTCCTTTACCTGAGCAATGACCTCGTTATCTGGGTAGCCAAAGGTAAAGGAGACGAACTTCAGGGCATCGGGATTGGGCAGAAAGTCATCAGCGAGAATTGCCTCGACTTTCGCCGAGAAGTAGTCATCTGACCAGGTCGGAGTGTCAGGCAAATCGATGTCGAAGTGGGCAGCAGCCGGCGCCAGACGATTACGAAAAGCGGTCCACTGAGCAAGTTCCTCCTCTGAGGTTCCGACACCGGCGTCAGCCGTGTTGGGGCAGAAGAGGTTGATGCCGAAACCTTTGCCGTCGTCAAGCAGTGTGCACGTCTGCTGTGCCTGTTCAGTGAGCTTTTCGACAGTGAGATAGCCGGCGGCAAGGGTGCCAACCCCGCCAGCATTGGAAACGGCAGCGACGAGTTCGGGCGTGGATGGGCCACCGGCCATCGGCGCCAAAATGATTGATGAGCGTCGGAGGTTTTCGAGTGTCTGCGAGGTTGTACTGCTCATAGGGGCGAGAGTAACACTAAGGCCGGATTCCCCCGCGTGGGAGAACCCGGCCGGTGCCGACGTACGGCGTTGCGCAATAGGCGCCGCGCTACCGCCTCAAGAGCTCAAGAACTACTTGTTGCTCTCCGGCGGATCCAGCGGCATACCCTGGCCAGCGCGGTAGAACGGAATGTCCTGCGGTGCCAGCGGGGTCTTGCCGGCGATGAGGTCAGCGGCCTTTTCGGCAATCATCATGGTCGGTGCGTAGATATTGCCGTTGGTGATGCCCGGCATGACCGAAGCGTCAACCACGTAGAGGCCCTCGGTGCCGTGGACCTGCATGGTCTCCGGATCGACCACGGCCATCTCGTCGGAGGCCGGGCCCATCTTGCAGGTGCAGGATGGGTGCAGTGCGGTCTCGGCATCCTTGCGGACCCACTCGAGGATTTCCTCGTCGGTCTGCACATCTGCACCCGGGGAAATCTCGCCGTCGGTGTACTCCTTCATTGCCGGAGTGTCCAGCAGCTTACGGGAGACCTTCACAGCCTCGACCCATTCACGGCGGTCCTGATCAGTGGACAGGTAGTTGAACAGGATCGACGGCTTGACCTTGATGTCCGAGGAGGTGATGTGGACATGGCCACGGGCATCCGAGTACATCGGACCAACGTGGAACTGGAAACCGTGCGGGCTATCGATCTTCGTGCCGTCGTAACGCATGGCCAGCGGCAGGAAGTGGAACATCAGGTTCGGGTAGGGCTCGTTGTCGTTGGAGCGCGCGAAACCGCCACCCTCGAAGTGCGACGTTGCCACCGGGCCCTTGTGGGTGAGCAGCCACCACAGGCCAATGAACGGCCAACGCCACTTTTCCAGGTACGGCTGTGAAGACACCGGCTGGGTGGCGTTGTACTGAATGTAGACCTCCAGGTGGTCCTGCAGGTTTTCGCCGACACCAGGCAGGTGCTTGACGACGTTCACTCCAGCAGCATTCAAGACCTTCTCATCGCCAATGCCGGAGACCTCGAGCAGCTGCGGAGAGTTGAAAGCGCCACCGCAGAGGATGACCTTGTCTGCTCGCACCTGACGTGTGCGACCCTTCCAGGTGTACTCGATGCCGACGGCCTTGGTGCCCTCGAAGAGGATGCGGGTGGCTTCTGCGCGGGTGCGGAGCTCCAGATTTGGACGCTGCAGGGCTGGGTGCAGGTATGCGCGGGCAGCGGAGAGGCGACGGCCCTTGTCGATGTTCGCGTCGAAGGGACCGAAGCCCTCCTGGCGGTAGCCGTTGACGTCCGGGGTGTAGTTGTAGCCGGCCTGCTGGACAGACTTGAAGAAGGCCTTGAACAGCGGAGAATCGGCCGGACCGCGCTTCATGCGCAGTGGACCGTCGTGGCCACGGCGCGGGTCGTCCTTGTCGGAGCCGAGCGCATTTTCCATGCGCTTGAAGTACGGCAGAACGTGGTTCCAGCCCCAGTTCTCCAGCCCCTTGGTGTCGCCCCACTTGTCGTAGTCCATGGGGTTACCGCGCTGGTAAATTTGGCCGTTGATGGAGGAGGAGCCGCCGACGACCTTGCCGCGGGCGTGGTAGATGCGGCGACCGTTCATCTCCGGTTCCGGCTCGGATTCGTACTTCCAGTCGTAGTACTTGTTACCGATTGGGAAGGAGAACGCCGAAGGCATGTGAATGTAGAGATCCCAGAGGGAGTCCATGCGGCCGGCCTCGAGTACGAGCACCTGCTGAGTGTGGTCTGCGGACAGCCGGTTAGCCAGCACAGAGCCGGCAGAGCCCGCGCCAACGATGACGACGTCGCGGTGTTCGACTGTGGTGTTGCCATTCTTTTTACCGAAGTTGAAGACAGCCGGGAAAGCTCCCATGTTCTGGTGTACCTCCGTAGGTTGTTTGCCGATGCATATCGGAATGGTTTTCAAGGACTGTGATAAGCCCCGATAAGCCCCAAGTAATATTTAAAGGCGGGCCCTATATATTGATATTGGAATAAGTGGCCGGAGGCGTATCTCAAATCCCCTTCACCTATATAGAATGCCACACAATTGGTATTCAATTCCAGTTGGAATGATTTTAAACGTCTTGAAAACTGGGTAAATATGCAGGTGAAGGTGTTGATGTTGGTATTGGAGAATTCTTCTGAATCGATTCTTAAACTTGAGGGATTATTCAAACTAGGTATGCTGGGTTAGTTCCCGAATCTGAAGGATTTTCCTATGTCTGATACTCCGCCAACTGAGAAGGTAACGGAGGAAAAATCTGGATCGTCGCAAGAAATGCAGCGATCGCAGTCGGTCCCTCCACAACAAGCGCAAGCGAGTGTGACCTCTGAGCCTGAGGTCAACTGGCCTGTATTTATTATTTCAGGCGTTGGTATTCTCGCCATTGCCCTGTGGGCTATTTTTGCCCCGGACAATGCAGCGGACACCCTAGCGGGCATTGTCGCCTGGGTATCGAAGAACTTCGGTTGGTTCTATATCGTGACCGCGACGGTGGCAGTGCTCTTCATGCTCTACATCGCCATCTCGCGAACGGGGCAGATTAAGCTCGGCCCCGATCACGCCAAACCTCAGTTCGGCCTGTTTTCTTGGGCCTCTATGCTCTTTGCCGCAGGTATCGGCATTGACCTGCTCTTCTTCTCGGTAGCAGAGCCGGTGGCACAGTACTATGGCCCGCCGACCGGAGATGCGGAGACCATCGAAGCCGCGCGTCAGGCAGTGGTGTTCACGCTCTTCCACTATGGTGTGACCGGTTGGGCGCTCTACGCGCTGATGGGCATGGCATTCGGCTACTTCGCTTACCGCTTGAACATGCCACTGACCATTCGCTCGGCGCTCTACCCAATCATTGGCAAGCGCATCCACGGCCCCGCTGGTGAAGCGGTCGAAATCGCAGCGATGCTCGGTACCGTTTTCGGTGTCGCAACTTCGCTGGGTATCGGCGTCGTCCAGCTGAATTACGGCCTGCGCGTGCTGTTCGGGGTGGATGAGAGTACGTCCTGGCAGATCGCTCTAATCGTCGTGGCTGTATCGGTGGCTATCGCCTCCGCGGTTTCCGGTGTTGACAAGGGGATTCGCCGTCTCTCGGAGCTCAACGTTGGCCTGGCCATCTGCTTGATGCTCTACATCCTGGTTACCGGCCGCACCGCGTTCCTGTTTGACGCACTGGTGATGAACGTCGGTGAGTACGTCTCGAAGTTCCCGTCCATGACTATGGATACCTACGCGTTCTCCGGAGCGCAGGAATGGTTGAACTCCTGGACCCTGTTCTTCTGGGCTTGGTGGGTGGCCTGGGCACCGTTCGTCGGTTTGTTCCTGGCTCGCATTTCCCGTGGCCGTAGTCTGCGTCAGTTTGTCGTCGGCACGCTGACCATTCCATTCCTCTTCGTTCTGATGTGGGTATCGGTGTTCGGTAACTCGGCTCTGGACCTGGTTATCGGTGGCGATTCGGAGTTTGGGCAGACTGCATTGGATTACCCGGAGCGCGCCTTCTACCTTCTGCTAGAGCAGTACCCGGCACCGATGTTGGTGGCGGCAGTCGCCTCCCTGATCGGTCTGCTGCTCTACATCACCTCGGCTGACTCGGCAGCACTGGTGATGAGTAACTTCACTTCGAAGATCACCGACACACAGCAGGACGGTAAGAAGTGGACCCGTATTTTCTGGGCTGTCGTGGTCGGTGTGCTGACCATCGCGATGCTCTACGTCGGTGGTATTCCGACACTGCAGTCCGCGACGATTGTGATGGGCCTGCCGTTCGCCTTTGTCATCTATCTGGTGATGTATGGCCTCTTTAAGTCGCTGCGACTGGAGCTGCTGCAACAGGATTCGACACGTCGAGCCCTCCATGGGGCGATGTCGGGCCGCGCCGTAGATGGCGAACAGGGCGACTGGCGTAAGCGACTTGCCCGCTCCATGTCCTTCCCGGGCAAGAAGCCAGTCATGCGCTACCTCGACCGAGTGGTACAGCCCGCGCTTGAACAGGTGGCAGAAGCTATCAGGGACCGTGGCGGCGAAGTGACGCTGCACCGTGAACCTGCTGAAGAAGTTGGCATCGACCAGATTGACCTGCAGGTCGGTTTCGGCGAGGAGATGAGCTTCCGCTACCAGGTCTATCCGGTTGAACACTTGACGCCGTCTTTCGCTGGCCTGGTACACCTGGACAGTGATGCTGATATTTACTACTACCGTCTCGAGGTCTTCACGCTTACCGGCTCGCTCGGCTACGACGTCTATGGCTACACCCAAGAGCAGCTGATTTCCGACGTCCTCGACCTCTACGAACGGCACTTGGAGTTCCTGCATATGCAGTCTGATCTCCCGGGCACCTCAGATCTGTCCGATAATGCCGAACCTGTCCGCGAATGGTCTGATGACTACGCCAAGGAGGATTCCTAAATGACCTTTAAGCCTTCCACTACTGATAAGGCTCTCGCAACCGAGACCGCCAAATCTCACGAAGGGGCCGCCACGCTGTTTATCAACGGCACCTGGTCCGCTGCAGCCGCTGGCAATACTCGCACCATCGAGTGCCCGGCCGACGGCTCTTTCATCGCCGAGGTCGCAGAAGCAGACGCAACCGACACCGAGCGCGCCATCGCCGCCGCCGACGCTGCTTTCCGACGTACCGGAGAAGGTTCCTGGGCATCCTGGAGCACAGCTGAGCGCAGCAAGTTGGTACTCGATATCGGAGCTGCCATCAGGCAGCGCAAGGACGAATTTGCCTGGGCAGAGGCTATGGATACCGGCAAGCGCCTGCCTGAGGCGGCAGCCGATATGGATGACATCATTGCCTGCTTTGAGTACTTCGGGAAGCTCGCGGGCAATGATGCCGGTCGTCTCGTGGATGCGGATGACCCGTCCGTCGTCGCGCGTATTGTGCGTGAACCTGTTGGTGTCTGTGGCCTGATTACGCCGTGGAACTACCCACTGCTGCAGACCGCATGGAAGGTTGCACCGGCGCTGGCCACGGGCAATACCTTTGTGCTCAAGCCGGCGGAGCTGACTCCGCACACAGCAATTCTGCTCATGCACGTCATCGATGATCTGGGTGTTCCGGCAGGCGTTGCCAACCTCATTACCGGAGCCGGTGCCGAAGCGGGCGCACCGCTGTCCTCGCATCCGAAGGTGGACATGGTCTCCTTCACTGGCGGTCTTGTCACTGGCAAGATTATTGCTGGTGAAGCGGCTAAGTCTGTGAAGAAGGTCGCGCTTGAGCTCGGCGGCAAGAACCCGAACATCATCTTCGCCGACGCCGATTACGAAGCCGCTTTGGACAATGCCCTCAATGCTGCGTTCCTGCACTCCGGTCAGGTGTGCTCGGCGGGCGCTCGCTTGATTGTGGAGGAGTCCATCGCCGAGAAGTTTGTCGACGATCTGGTCGAGCGCGCCGGACACATCCAGCTCGGCGGTCCGCTCGACGAGAAGGCCGAGACCGGTGCGCTGATTTCGAAGCAGCACCTGGATAAGGTCGCGGCATACGTCGATCGAGCTCGTGAGCAGGGCGCTCGTGTGCGCGTAGGCGGCGAGATCGCCACGGGCACCACCGCCGATGGTTCCGCCTCGCTTGCCGACGGCTACTTCTACCTCCCAACCGTGATTGACCAGGTCACCCGCGATATGGACTGCGTCCACGACGAAGCCTTTGGCCCGGTAGTGACGGTGGAGACCTTCACCACGGTTGACGAGGCCATCGAGATCGGCAACGACACCGAATACGGCCTGGCCGGTGCGGTGTGGTCATCCAACCGCGAGGTGTCTGAGCGCGTTTCCCGCGAGCTGCGTCACGGTACCGTCTGGATCAACGACTTTGGCCCCTACCTGCCACAGGCCGAGTGGGGTGGCTTTGGTCAGTCCGGTATTGGCCGCGAGCTGGGCCCGACCGGCCTGGAGGAGTACACCGAAGCCAAGCTGGTCTACGAGAACACAGCACCGGCTGTTACCGGTTGGTTCGAGGATCGTCGTTAAATAACTCGGAACAAGCCCGAGTAAAAATACGGGAAAACGACCCATCGGCCGTTATACTCACCGATTGAAAAAAATCGACTCTGCGCACAACTGCGATAAAGGTTTGCAGTTGTGCGCATTTTGTTCTCTAAAGGACATCTGCCGTGAACGCTTCTACTAGCTCTGACATTGCCAGTTCTGCTGCTCCCCAGACCTTCACGCGGAGGCAGCATGCTATCGCCTGGGCGGTTCACGGGTTCACGCTGACCGGTTTGGTGTGGGCAACGCTGGCGGTAGTGGCGCTTCTCGACGGCAAGCCGGAATGGATGTGGCTCTGGCTGGGTATCGCGCTTGTCGTCGACGGTGTCGATGGCAACATGGCGCGTAAGCACCACATCAAGGAAGTCGTGCCCTGGTTTAACGGTGCGGTGGTGGACAATATTGTCGACTACCTCACGTGGACGGCCATTCCCGCAGCGTTCATGGTTATGTACCTGCCGCTGGGGCCACGTCCGCTGGCGATTTTCCTGGCCATCGTAGTGTTGGTCTCCTCGATGTTCTGCTATGCCAACGAAGCCGCCAAGTCCGGCGACTACTACTTCGTTGGTTTCCCCGCCGCGTGGAATATCGTGGCGGTCTTGCTGTGGGTATGGAACGCGCCGATGGCGGTGTGTATCTCTGCCATTTTTATCTTCAGCGCAATGACGTTGGTGCCGCTGCACTACACGCATCCATTCCGCGTGGAACGCGGCCGGATTGCCAACATTGCCGCAACGTTCATCTGGATTGTCTCGACCGGCATGCTTATCGCAAGTGAGACGATGGCAGCGTCGTTAAGCAAGGCGTCTATCCACGGGCTTGTGGCTGTCAACGTTGCCGCCGGTGCCTGGCTGATTATTGGCGGCGTGCGGCGCTCGCTTAGCGGTCGCTAGCGGCAGTTGGTGGGTGGTTGGCGCAGGATTGCGGAGATGGCGCGGTCGCGCAGCCAGCGGACGTATTCGACGGCGCAGGCTGCAACAATTAACGCAATGACAAAGATGGTGACCCACATCGGATAATCGCGCCCATTGGCCCAGAAGTAGACGTAAGGCGAGACGAAAGTCACTAGGGTGATCAGGAGCCCCAGCATTCTTCGGCCGAATGAGCGGCCGGTGATCATCTCGACAATTCCCCAGGTGTAGGGGATAGCGGTAATGATGTCGATGCTCCACAGCACCCAGACATTGCCGTGGAATCCGGGGACGAAAACCACAGGTAGCGCGCGGAGCGAAGAGTAGACCATCACCACCAGGTAGGCCAACACTTTCGGGTTGTAGAGCAGGCGCCACACGGGGTTGCGCTCGATGAGTTTGGTCCCGACTTTGCGTAGTGCATGCAGATCCTTTTGCTGCATGACCAGCGTATTTGTTCCCTCCAGCAGGTAAGCGAGCAGTTTTTGCTGCACGCGACTGCCGTGTGCCCAGGCCTGTACCAGCTCGCTTGGCGAGATAGCGATGGGCACCAGTGGTTCTCCGCGCTGCTTCAGTGCAGTTGGAAGCTCGAGGGTACTGTCATCGAGCTTATCGACGGCCAGTTCCGGGCCCACCACATGAACGATGTCGCCGCCGAGGATGTTTTGTACCTTGTCCACATCACTTTCGGGCAGCGAGCTGAACCAGAGTAGCTGCCGGGAGGAAATTGCCATCCGCAAGGCGGTGCCCAGAGCTTCTGCCGCGTCATCGATGGCGTAAAAGTCCTGCGTGTTGGTGTGGGCGAGTGAACGCAAGCTGTCGATTGTCACGACATTTTTGGCATTGAGCTCGCTGAGGCGGGCCACGCCGGAAATATCGATGACCGCCTGAGGGTCAAGGGCGAAAGCATGGGTAAAAGGAAGGTCGAGTATCGAGCGCATCGCAAGGAGCCGCTGGTGTCGCTGGTGTCCAACCAGGGCTGAATTCTGTGCGCTCATAGTGTTTTAGCTTGCCACAACTTGCGCTTCTCACCAGCAACTATACGGTTCGGTCTGTCTATTGGCAGGTGTTCTACCCTGTGAAAACTTCATTAAGTTGGACTTTTTTCGCTGTGTAGAGTAGCTTCTAATCCACTAATAGACAGGTCTGTTCATTATGGCTTTGATGGCGGACTGGCTCATAAATTTAGGAGAAACACTCTCATGCTCATCTCAGGACTAGCGCTGGGCGCCGTGCTCGGCTTTGTTATGCAGCGAGGACGTTTCTGCGTCACCGGTTTCCTGCGCGATATCTTCACTCAGCGCAGCTGGCGCGGCTTCGTCGCCTTGCTGATTGTTATTTCCGTCCACGCCATCGGCCTGGCCGCACTGACCAGCGCCGGCGTGATTACTCCCGAATACAACGAACTGGCACCGGTGGCCGTTATCGTCGGTGGCGTTATCTTCGGGCTGGGTATCGTCCTGGCCGGTGGCTGTGCCTCGGGTACCTGGTACCGCTCCGGTGAGGGCCTGATCGGCTCTTGGATCGCACTGGTCTTTTACGCCCTATCCGCTGCTGCTATGAAGACCGGCTTCCTGGGCGGCCTGCAGAATTCCCTGAAGGACCGCACCGTCGGCCTGACCAGTATTCATGCCTCTCTCGGTATTAGCATTTGGCCACTGGTCATCGCGCTGAGCGCCGTCACGGCATACTTCGCCGTCCGCTTCCTGCGCGAAGAGTTCTCCGGCCCGCGCCCGGTAACTCTGGCACCGCGTAAGTCCGGTCTCGCGCACATCCTGGCTGAGAAGCCCTGGCACGTGTACGCCACCGCCGCCATCGTCGGTGTACTGGGCGTGATTGCATGGCCACTGTCCGCAGCTACCGGCCGCAACGATGGCCTCGGCATCACCACTCCGTCCTCCAACCTCGCCAACTACGTTGTTACTGGTGACACCGAGCGTTTCGACTGGGGCGTCCTCCTCGTCCTCGGCATCCTCGTCGGCTCCTTCATCGCGGCCAAGGCCTCCGGTGAATTCCGCCTCCGCGTCCCGGACGCCACCCAGGGTGCACGCTCGGTCGTCGGCGGCATCTTCATGGGTGTCGGCGCTGCGTGGGCCGGCGGCTGCACCGTCGGTAACGGCATGGTTCAGACCTCGCTGTTCAGCTACCAGGGTTGGCTCGCACTGGCGTCCATCGCCGCAGGTGTCGCTATCGCCGCAAAGCTCTGGCTGAAGCCGTCCGCACCTTCGCTTAACGACGTCCCGAGCACCCCTTCCACCACCAACGACACAGCGGTATCGGCAACTGCTCCGGTCACTTCGGCTGCTACTTCGCCTGTGTCCCTGCCGGGTAGCGAAGGTGCCGGTGTCGCTGGCACCGAGGCCTCCCCGCTGGCGGGTGCCTTTACTGTCGCGCCGGTAGCGTTGCTCGACCGGAGCGTCGTCAAGCAGGAAGACGGCAAGCTCAAGCCACTGGGCGATGGGCGTTACGAGCTCGACACCGTCGGCGCGGTGTGCCCCTTCCCGCTGATCGAGGCCAAGGACGCGATCAACAAGATTGAGGTCGGCGAGGAGCTGGTGATCCCATTCGACTGCACCCAGGCCACGGATGCGATTCCGCGCTGGGCTGCGAAGGATGGCCACGAGGTCACCAACTTTGAGCAGACCGGTGAAGCTGGCTGGACGATTTCCGTCCGCCGCGGGAAGTAAGGCATGGTGACGGCGGGGGAGCGTTGTTAGGGTGAGGGCATAGATTGATTGACATCAACAACAAAGGAGCTCAACCATGGCAAAGAATATTCGACCACTAGATGCTCTCGTAGTCGCGGGTGCCGCCAGCGTCCTTGTGCTGGCCGGTTGCTCCTCCGATGATTCGGCTAGTACTGAGGCAAGCAGCACTGTTAGCGAGACCAGCTCTTCCGTGTCGGCCACCAGCACTGAGGGCCATGACGACATGGATGATATGGACGATGCCGATGAGCATGGCGGTCATGGTGACCATGGTGATGACGCGATGGCCGGCCATGACCATCCGGCCGATGGTGGTCCGGCTCCAGAGGGAATGATTGCGGCGGACAACGCGAAGTTCCCGGTCGGCAGTGAAGTGCAGGTTCTCGCCGATCACATGCCGGGCATGAAGGGTGCAGAAGGCAAGGTTGTTGGTGTTTTCAACACCACTACCTACTCCGTTTCCTACACCCCGACCGATGGCAGTGAGCCGGTGAAGGACCACCGCTGGGTCGTTCATGAGGAGCTGGAGAACCCAGGCGAAGCACCGCTTGCCGACGGCTCCGAGATCACCATCAACGCCGAGCATATGGCGGGCATGAAGGGGGCCAAGGGCACTGTTGACTACTCCACCCAGGAGCCGGTGTACATGGTCGACATTGACGATGATGGTATGACCATGAAGAACCACAAGTGGGTTACTGAAAGCGAGCTTGCTCCGGAGGACTAGCAGGCTGTCTGGACGGTCTTTCCGGATAGCTTTCTCTCTTCTCCCGCTCAATCCGCTCCGACTCAAAATCGCCCAGCCACTTCACGACACCTATGTCACCTCATGCCGCCTCCACAGCTGGTACGAGGTGACGCCTGTGTCGTGAAGTGGCCCAGAGGGGGGCGGAGCGAAGTGCCCTGGGGAAACAGGCCACTGCCCAGCTACAGATCCAAATCCAACGACGCACCTGGGATGGCGTCCAGCAGCCGCTGGGTGTATTCCTTCTCCGGGTGGTCGAAGAGATCGTCGGTCGGACGGTGTTCAACCATCTTGCCGTGCTCCATCACGATGACCTCATCAGCCACCTGCCGCACCACAGCGAGGTCGTGCGTAATAAAGAGGTAGGCCAAATCCATCTCTTCCTGCAGCTCAGCGAGTAGTTCGAGCACCTGAGCCTGCACCACCACGTCGAGGGCCGATACTGCCTCGTCACAGACCACAACCTCAGGGTTCAGGGCCAGCGCACGCGCAATCGCCACACGCTGACGCTGACCACCCGACAGCTCACCGGGGAAGCGGCGCCCCATCTCCGCGGGAAGTGCGACGCGGTCGAGAAGCTCGAATACGCGCTGCTCACGCTCCTTCTTGGTGCCAATCTTGTGAATCCGCAGCGGCTCCTCGATGGAGGAATGCACCGTGCGCATCGGGTCCAGCGTCGCATACGGGTTCTGGAAAATCGGCTGAATGCGACGCCGCAGCTCCAGCTCCTCTTTACGACTCCGGCCCTGGACGCGTTTGCCGTCGAAAAGCACTTCGCCTTCGGTCGGATCGAGCAGCCCCAGCGCCATGTTGGCGACAGTGGACTTGCCCGAACCGGATTCGCCCACGATTCCGATGGTGCGACCGCGACGCAGCGTAAAGCTGATGTCATCGACGGCGCGGAAGGAATCCTTGCGCCACGGACGGTCGCCGCGGATGGCAAAGTCGCGCACCAAGTTCTTCGCGACCAGAATCTCCTTCTGGTCCGCATCCGATGTCGTCGGCGCCGCCACCACGCGATCACCGCGCCGGGCAGCCAGCGATGGAGCCGCCGCGATTAGCTGCTTGGTGTATGGATGCTGCGGGCGGGTGAGAACTTGCAGGGCAGGGCCGGTCTCCACGACACGTCCTGCTTGCATAACGACGAGTCGGTCAGCGCGCTCGGCAGCCAAACCGAGGTCATGGGTAATAAGCACCACGGACGTGCCGAGTTCGCTAGTGAGCTTGTCGAGGTGGTCGAGGATTTTCTTCGCCACGGTCACGTCGAGAGCGGACGTGGGCTCATCGGCAATCAGCAGCTTTGGGTGCGCGGCCAAGCCCATCGCGATAAGTGCGCGCTGGCGCATACCACCGGAGAACTCGTGCGGGTACTGGTCGATACGCTTTTTAGCGTTCGGCAGGCCAGCCTGTTCCAGCAGCTCAATCGCCTTTTTGTGGGCCTCGGAGCCAGTGGTGATGTTGTTGGCGCGCAGCGCCTCCTTAATCTGGGAACCGACGGTCCACACTGGATTGAGATTGGTCATCGGATCCTGGGGGACCAGGCCGATGCCGTTGCCGCGGATGCTAACAAACTCGCGGTCGGTCAGGTGTGTGATGTCACGGCCATCGAAGGTGATGGTGCCACCGGTGACTTCACCATCACCGGGCAACAGCCCCAGCGCGGCGTGGACAGTGGTGGACTTACCCGAGCCGGACTCGCCGACAATGGCGACCGTCTCACCGGGGAAAACCTCAAGGTCGACGTCATGCACGACATCGGTCAACGATTTACTGCGGCGGCCGGACGCTGTGGTCGTCGGAAAGCCAATGCAGACATCCTTCAAGGTGAGAATGGGCGCTGCGGAAGTATTGGTGTCGGTGCTCATCGACGACGCTCCTTCGGGTCGAGAGAATCCTTCAAAGCGTCACCCATGAGGATGAAGCCGAGAACGGTAATCGCCAGGGCGAGTGCTGGCCAGAACAGGTTGGACGGGGCCTGGCGGAGCACCTGCTGTGCGACAGAGATGTCGTTGCCCCAGGAAACGGTGGTCGTCGGCAGGCCAATGCCCAGGTAGGACAGCGTGGCCTCGGCGACGATGTAAATACCCAGCGAGGTCGTGGCCATGACGATGACAGGGGCGAGGCAGTTCGGCAGCACATGGCGGAAGAGAATGCCAGTGCTGGACAGACCGAGCGCCTTGGAGGCGGTGACGTATTCCTCGTTCTTCACCGAGATCACCGAGGAACGCACCACGCGCGCCATCTGCGGCCAGCCGAAAGCAGCGAGCACGAAGACCACGGACCAGATGGTGCGTTCGGTAAACAGCTGCATCAGCACGATGCCGGCGAGAATCAGGGGGATGGCAAAGAACATGTCCGTGATGCGGGAGAGCACCGCGTCGACCCAACCGCCAAGATAGCCAGCGATGGCACCGAGGATGATGCCCACCACGGTCACGGCCAGGGTGACGCCGATGCCGACGATGACCGAGGCGCGGGCACCGTAGATGACACGGGCGTAGACGTCGTAGCCCTGCTGAGTGAAGCCCATCGGGTGGCCGTCGCGGGCCGGGGCCAGCGAGTCACGCAGGTTTGCCGCCGTCGGATCCACAGAGGTGAACAGTGACGGGAACGCGGCCACTGCGATGGAGAGCAAAATAATGAATGCGGAAACCCAGAACAGTGGGCGGTAACGCAGGTTCTGCCAGGCCGAACCCCAGAGCCCCAGTGGTGGGGTATCCGGCAACTGCTTGTGGTCGGGGTTCGTCGCCTGTGCGGCGGGGGCCTGCGCGGTGTTGGCCTGCGCGGTGCCGGTATGCACGGCGTTGGCCTGCTTTTCTGGCTGAGTCGAATCTAACTGCGTCGAATCTGGCTTAGGCATAACGAATCCTCGGATCCAGGACTGCGTAGAGCAAGTCGATGAGCAAGTTGGCGAACATGTAAATAACCACCAGGATGGTCACGATGCTGACCACGGTGGGAGCTTCACCAATCTGGACGGCGTGGAAGATCAGGCCACCGATACCTGGCACGTTGAAGATGCCCTCGGTGACAATTGCGCCGCCCATCAGAGCCGCGAGATCAGCGCCGATGAAGGTCACAACGGGAATTAGCGAGTTGCGCAAGATGTGGCGGCGGGTGACTTCAGAGGTTGGCAAGCCCTTGGCGCGGGCAGTGCGTACGAAGTCAGCATGGCGTGCCGACGAGACCTCGGAACGCGTCAGTCGCAGAACATAAGCAACCGAGACGAGACCCAGCACGAATGCCGGCAGCAGCAGGGAGGTAAAGGAGGCATCGCTACCAACGGTGGGGGAGACAATCTCCCAGCGCACACCGAAGAGGTAGCGGGCCACGAAGCCGAGCACGAAGGTCGGAGTTGCGATAACCAGCAGGGACATCACCAGAACGGTGGAGTCGAAGAAGCCGCCCTTGCGCATACCGGCAATAACGCCGAGGCCGATACCGAAAATGGCCTCAATGGCAACGGCCATCAGCGCCAGGCGAATCGTAATAGGGAAGGCCAGCGCAATTTCCTCGCCGACCGAGCGGCCGGAGAAGGTCTCGCCCATATCCAGGGTGAATAGGCCCTTGAGATACTCCCAGTACTGGACGAGGAAAGGCTCATCCAGGTGGTAGTGAGCGCGCAGTGCTGCGACCTGCTCCGGTGGCAGCTGCTTATCACCAGCCAGTGCAGCGATGGGGTCGCCTGGCATGGCGAAGACCATTGCATAAATCAGCAGTGTGGCACCGAAGAAAACCGGCACCATCTGCAGGAGTCTCTTTCCGATATACCAACCCATGGTGCTAGTCCTTCTCAATCATTGGGTAGTCCAAGATGCCGTCCCACATCACTACGGCATTGCGCAGCTTCGGGTTCCACGCCACCGAAGCATTGGGGTACCACAGCGGAATCGCTGGCAGGTCCTCCATCAGCACAGACTGAGCCTTGACATAAATTGGCTTGGCATCGTCTGCGCTCTTTGCCGAGGCCGCCTCCTGAATCAGCTTGTCGAACTCCGGGTTGGAGTAGTGGTTGTCATTCGAGGAGCCACCGGTGACGAACTGCGGAAGCATGTAGTTGGCCACAGATGGGTAGTCAGCTGCCCAGCCAGTGCGGTAGCCGCTGGTGATGGTCTCGTTGGAGATTTCATCGCGCAGCTGCTTGAAGGTCGGGTAGGCCTTGCCGTGGGAATCGATGCCGAGGGTCTCGCCAATCATGTTGGTCACCGCTTCGACCCACTGCTGGTGTCCGCCGTCGGCGTTGTAGGCGATGTCGAACGAGCCGGTAAACGGCGCAATTTTGTTGGCTTCGGCCCACAGTTGGCGGGCCTTCTTCGGGTTGTATTCCAGCACCTCTTGGCCAGGTACGTTCGGGTCAAGGTCGCCGAGCGTCAACGAGCTGAACTCGCGCGCCGGGGTGCGGGTGTCGAAGAAAATCTTCTCAGTGATTAGTTTCCGGTCAATCGCCATGGAAATCGCTTGACGACGAAGCTTGCCCTCTTCACCCGAAAAACCTGGCAGATTTCGCGGAATTGCGAAGTACTGCGAAGAGGAGGTCGGGACGTTTGCGCTGGAGTCGGGGAAGTCGGTTTGGAAGCTGGCGAGAGCCGTTGGTGGAATTGTGCGTGGCAGCGTGTCCAGGCGGCCGGCCTGGAGGTCTGCATATGCGGTGTCCACGTCCGAGTAGAAGCGGTATACCAGGCCGTTGTTACGGGCCTTGTGCTCACCGGCGAAGTCATCATTGCGAACCACAGTTAGCTGGTTGTTGTGCAGCCAAGCGCGGCCTTCGGCCATCTTGTACGGTCCATTGCCGATTGGGTGTTCACCGAAAGCCTTCTTGTCTTCGAACGCGGCCTTCGGCAGCGGCATAAACGCGACATAGCCGAGGCTGAGCGGGAAGGAGGAATCTGGGTTGGTCAGATCCACGGTGAACCTCAGGTCATCGACCTTTTTCAGGCCGGAGAGGGTTTTCTCCGTGGCCTTTTCTCCCGAGACTGCATCAAAACCCTGCACGTTGGCGAAGAAGGACTGCTGCTTCTGCAGGTTCGGTCCGTAGGCAGCGTAATTCCAGGCATCGATGTAGCTCTGCGCGGTGACTGGTTCGCCGTTGTGGAAGGTCCAGCCCGGTTTCAGCGTGATGTCGAAATGGGTCGAGTCCTCGTTGGGCTTAATTTCTGCCGCATGGTCCAGGATCATCGAGCCGTCGGTGTCGTAGCGCACCAGACCTGAGTAGAGCATGCGGAGGATATCGCCACCACCGGTTTCATTGGTGTCAGTGGTGTACAGCGGCGACTGTGGTTCGGAGTTCTGGACCACAATGAACCCCGCGCCGACCTGTTGCTGGTCAGTGCTGCAGGCAGCGAGCGCGCTTCCTGGCAAGGCGATTACCAGCAAAGCCGCCAGGATCTGGCGGACATGCAGCGTGAACTTTCCTTTTCCGCTGAGCGTTGTTGCGTGCAGTTTTGTGGCACGGGACTTCTCTCGCTGTCGGAGCTTCCGCCGGAGTTTCTGCCGGGTGTGGAAGGGGCCGGAGGCAACGGGTCTATGCATCGCGAGCCTTTCTAGATTCTGCCAGATAGGCGATATGAATTTGGTGATCGGCTCACTCCAAATGACTTAGATACCCACCTCCCACCTGCATAGGCAATGGTGGTGGTGACAACTTGGGTGTGGTGGGCTCTAAGGTTTGGATACGACCGTTCAATACAGTCTCTAACCATACAAGTCCAAAAAACATATGAGTATTAATCAGGCGAACCATCCCTTATTTGACGGTGTCTTTTACCCTCGATTGGGGAGTTAATCCTGTGCAGTGGTGCAACGTTGTAACATCCTGGCACCCCCGCAGGGGTTGGGGCTGCTGAATTTCTGGCTGTCCCACCGCCGGGCTCCTGTCCGGCCCCATCCGCGACTTCACGACACAGGTGTCACCTCATGCCACCTCCACAGCTGGCACGAGGTGACACCTGTGTCGTGAAGTGGGCTTTGGAAGAGGAAGTGGACTTTGGAGGAGGCGGAGAGGCAGCGCATTAAGTCCCACAGTACGAGTGGAAAGCACCCAACTCCCGCGGTGCCGGCTCCGTGAACCCCGCAGGGACGTCTTGCGACTCAAAGGGGTTGGTTACCGCCTCCAGCAGGTGCCGGTAGTCGGTCAGATCCCCCGCCCCTGCCGCCGCTAACGCTTCCGTGACCAGGTAGTTTCGCGGAATATACAGCGGATTCGTTTCCTCCATAAGTGTCAGGGCCGTCGTCTGGTCGATTCCCAGCTCTTCCCGCGTCTGCTTCCACAACTGCCCCCACTCAGCCGCGGCGGCGGGGAACGCAGGATCAGCGGTCAGCCTGGTCAGCGCAGCCAACGCAGCAACTGTATCCCCATCACCATCGGCAAGAACCTCAATCAGCGCCCGATGAGCATTCGTGTGGTCGAGCCCAAACTTCGCCAGCAACGCCTGCCACTGCTGCACCAGGGGGATGGCCAGCGGGTCGTCGTAAAGCGAGGGGAGAATCCCCAACTTGGGCAGCCACCTGCGGCTGAGCGCATCGGTGAATTCGTCGGCGAATTCGCCCAGGATGTCGCGGGCGCGTGCGAGGGCATCCTCCGGGGTGCCTGCGAAATGCGGTAGCAATGTCTCCGCGAGCTTCGACATGTTCCACCCCGCGATTGTTGGCTGCGCGCCGTACGCGTACCGACCGCCGTGATCAATGCTGCTAAACACCGCCCGCGAATCGTGCGCATCCAGAAACGCACACGGCCCAAAGTCGATGGTCTCGCCCGCGATGCTGGCATTGTCGGTGTTCATCACGCCGTGGACAAATCCGCAGGCCAGCCACGCCGCAACGAGATTGGCTTGCCGCTTGACGACGTCCCGGAGAACCGACTCCGCCGAACTCTCGTAGCCGTGCCGCTGCGCGGCGAACTCGATGAGCCGATCCATGATTCCGGTGTCCGTTCCGGAGCGAGCGACCAGCTCGAACGTGCCAACTCGCAGGTGGCTGGATGCTACGCGCACGACGATGCCACCCGGTTGAAGTTCGGTGGTGGGGTCGGTGTTGTCGAATGGGGTTTGCGAGCCGCGGTAAATCTCTTCGCCGGTTTTGATGACCGCCAGCGCGCGGGTGGTGGGGATGCCGAGCGCATACATGGCTTCGCTGATGAGGTACTCCCGCAGCGCGGAGGTCAGCGTGGCTTTGCCGTCACCGCCACGGGAAAAGGGCGTGGGGCCGGTGCCTTTCGCCTGAATCTCGTAGGCCTGGGTGTTGTCGCTGTGGGTTGTCTCTTTGGGGCAGTCGGGCTGGTTAGGCGGACAGTGCAGCCCAGTCAGCCCCGGTTCAACCTCAACTGTGGCAAGCAAGAGCGCGCGACCATCACCGAGTAGGCCTGCGAAGTTGCCGAACTGGTGGCCGGCATAGGCCGTGGCCATCGGGGTTGTGTATGCGCCGAGTGGGGTATCGGTTTCCTGGCCGACTCCGTGATCGGCGCCGTGGCCAGTGAGGAACTTCAGGCCAGCCTCCGAGCGAAGCCACTGCGGGGAGAGGCCGAGTTGGGTCGCGAGCTCGTCGTTAAGCATGACCAGCTGCGGCGATGGGGCATCAAACCCCTGCTGGTCGATAGCGAGTTCAGGCAGTGCGGTGGGCAGATCAGCGACGTTTCTAGCCATGTGCGCAGTTTAACGGGTAGGCCGAATTGGGGTTGGTGCGCTGGTGCGTTCAGCGGTGCTACGCCGTTGACGTGGCCTCGAAGGCGAAAAACCCCGGTTACTGGAACAATTCCAGCAACCGGGGTGCGCTCGGGGTAGTCCTACTTCTTCAGGGACTCCGGAGCGTTGAAGCGCTCACCGTGCTTAGCGGCCAGCTCTTCGGCGCGCTCGACGAAGCCCGCGACGCCGCGGCGCTCCGGGTGAGCTGCGGCCGGGTCGACAACAGTGGCGCCGTCGTAGTTCTTAATGAACTGGCGAGTACCACCGGTCCAGGCCGGGTAGCCGATACCGAAGATGGAGCCGATGTTGCCGTCGGCGTCGTGAAGCAGAACGCCCTCGTCGACGCACTTCTGAGTCTCGATGGCCTCGATGAAGAGCATGCGGTCGACCAGCTCCTGCAGGTCGGTGTCCTCCGGAGCGATCGGGGCGATGTTCAGCTCCTCACGGAGCTCATTGAACAGGCCCGGCCAGAGACCGGAGCGCTTGCCGTCGACGTACTCGTAGAAGCCCTTACCCTCGAGCTTGCCCGGGCGCTCGAACTTGTGCAGCATGGCCTCGACCAAAGCCGGTACGCCGCCCTCGTCCAAGGTCTGACCTGCAGCCTCGGCGGCAGCGCGGGTCTCGCCAGCGATCTTCTCCATGAGTTTGAGGTTAAGCTCGTCGGCAAGCTGGAGCTGCGGTGCCGGGTAACCAGCCTGGCGACCAGCGGCCTCGATGATGGCCGGGTCGTAGCCCTCAGCGACCATACGCAGGGCCTCGTTGATGACGGTGCCGATGACGCGGGAGGTGTAGAAACCGCGGGAGTCGGTGACAACAATCGGGATCTTGCGGATTGCAACAGCGAAGTCCAGCGAAGCGGCGAGGATTGCCGGGTCGGTGTTGTCGCCGGAGATGATCTCAATCAGCTGCATCTTGTCCACCGGGGAGAAGAAGTGCAGGCCGATGAAGTCCTTCTCACGCTTGACGTGGGAAGCCAGCTCGGTGATCGGAAGGGTGGAGGTGTTGGAGCCCAGGATGCAGGTCTCCGGAACTGCGGCCTCGATCTCGGCGTGAACCTTGTGCTTGAGGTCGGTGTTCTCGAAGACGGCCTCGATGACCAGGTCGACATCGGACAGGTCGTCGTAGGACTCAGTCGGCTTGATGCGGTTCAGCAGCGCTGCGGACTTCTCCTCAGTGGTGCGACCGCGCTTGAGAGCCTTGGCCTCCAGACCTTCAGAGTAGGACTTACCGCGCTCGGCGTTCTCCAGGGAAATGTCCTTCAGGACAACTTCCATGCCAGCCTTTGCACACACGTAGGCGATACCTGCGCCCATCATGCCGGCGCCGACAACGGCAACCTTCTTGAACTCGCGCTTCGGGTACGGGGTGCCGTCAGCCTGCAGTGGACGGGAGCCGCCACCCTGAGCGTGGTTGAGGTCGAAGAAGAACGCCTGCATCATGTTCTTCGACTGGGTGCCGGTGACCAGCTCGGTGAAGTAGCGGGACTCGATACGCAGTGCAGTGTCGATGTCGACCTGAGAGCCCTCGATGGCAGCCTGCATCGCAAGGCGCGGAGCCTTCATCGGGGAGCCCTTGAGCTGCTTGGTCAGGTTTGCCGGGAAGGACGGCAGGTTCATTGCGAACTTAGGAGTCTTCGGATCGCCGCCCGGGATCTTGAAGCCCTTCTCATCCCACGGCTGTGCGGCCTTGGCGTCTTCGCTGGTCAGCCATGCACGAGCGGTGTTGATGAGCTGCTCCGGAGCAACAACCTCGTCAACGAGGCCAGCTGCGAGAGCCTTGCCCGGGTTCATCTGAGCGCCGGTCAGAATGACCTTCATCAGCGCGTCCTGAATGCCCAGCATGCGCACGACGCGGGAAACACCGCCGCCACCCGGCAGCAGGCCGAGGGTGACCTCTGGCAGGCCAATCTTGGAACCGCGGGCATCGGCAGCAACGCGGTGGTTAGCAGCCAGCGCGACCTCGAGGCCGCCGCCCAGTGCTGCGCCGTTGATGGCAGCAACAATTGGCACCGGGAGCTTCTCCAAGCGACGCAGGGAGGCCTTCATGTCCTCGACCATGTTGAACATGTCAGCTGCATCGTCCTCAGTGGCCTTGGACATCTGCTTGATGTCGCCGCCTGCGAAGAAGGTCTTCTTCGCAGAGGTGATGATGATGCCCTTGATGGAGGTCTCAGAGCCGTCGCCAATTTCGTTTTCCAGGCGCTCCACGGTGGCGCGGATGTCGTCCTGGAAGGTCTTGTTCATGGTGTTGACCGGTGCGTTCGGGTCATCCATGGTGAGGGTGACGATTCCGGCGTCGTCCTGATCCCACCGGAACATGTTATCTGTGCTCATAAATCAGTCAGTCCTTTGTGGTTATCGCGGTGTGACCGCGGTAATTGTCGCTGTGAGTTTCGTTCCGGTTTGCTTTAGACGCGCTCGATGATGGTTGCAACACCCATGCCGCCAGCCACACAGAGCGAGATGAGGGCGTAGCGGCCACCGGTGCGGTGCAGCTCGTCGATTGCGGCGCCGGTGATCATGGCACCGGTTGCACCCAGCGGGTGACCCATGGCCATTGCGCCACCGTTGATGTTGAGCTTCTCGTAGTCGATGCCCAGGTTCTGCTGAGCATGCTTGACGACGGCGGCAAACGCCTCGTTGATTTCCCAGACGTCGATATCGTCGACGGTCAGGTTGGCCTTGGCCAGTGCCTCGCGGACAGCCGGCTCGATACCGGTGAGCATGATGGTCGGCTCGACACCATTAACGGCGGTGGCGACAACGCGTGCGCGTGGGGTCAGACCCATGTCTGCGCCGGCCTTCTCAGAACCAACCAGGGTCAGTGCAGCGCCATCGACGATGCCGGAGGAGTTACCTGCGTGGTGGACGTGATTGATGCGCTCAAGCTGCGGGTACTTCTTCAGTGCAACTGCGTCGAAGCCACCCTGCTCGCCCATCATGGTGAAGGCTGCGCGCAGGCCGGAGAGGGACTCTGCGGAGACGCCCTCGCGAATGGTCTCATCGCGGTCGAGGATGGTCAGGCCGTTAGCGTCCTTGACTGGGACGACCGAGCGGTCGAAGCGGCCCTCAGACCATGCATTTGCGGCACGGGCGTGGGAGAGCGCTGCCATTTCGTCGAGGGACTCGCGGTCAAAGCCGTCGAGCGATGCAATCAGGTCAGCGGAGATACCCTGCGGGACGAAGTCGGTCGCGAACGAGACCTGTGCATCCATCGCCATTGCGCCGCCGTCGGACATCATTGGCACGCGGGACATGGACTCGACGCCGCCGGCGAGGACGAGCTCGTCCATGCCGGAGCGGACCTTCTGAGCAGCCAAGTTGATGGCGGAGAGGCCGGAAGCGCAGAAGCGGTTGATCTGGACACCGCCGGTGCGGTACGGCAGACCTGCGGTGAGTGCTGCGGTGCGGGCAATGTCCGCACCCTGGTCGCCGACCGGGCTGACGCAGCCAACGATGAGGTCGCTGATGCGTTCTTCATCCAGTTCTGGGAAGCGGTTGCGAATTTCGTCGATGAGGCCGACGAGAAGTGATACCGGGCGTACCTCGTGGAGGGAGCCGTCCTTCTTGCCCTTGCCGCGAGGGGTGCGAATTGCCTCGTAGATGAAGGCTTCGCCGCCCGGCTGAATGGTGGCGGAAGTCATGTGTTTTTACCTCACAGATTCGTCGTAAAGTGTCGTGCGTCACTCTATAACGAATGGCGGATTGCCGGGGGTGATTTGAGGGGTGCTGGGGAGAAAGTTGACTCGCTGTAGTCTCTCACCTGCGGTTATGGGAGAAACCGGGGGTAATTACATAAGTAGTTTTGGTGATGTGGCGCGAGAGTGGGGCGCGTTGCAATGTGGCAGGCGAATGGCGGGGGCTCGATTCTGCCTTAGGATTAGTTCGTGACTGGCGCACTCTTTGATGACATTGAGTTTCCTGTGTCGTCCGTCGAGGAGCTGAGTACCGTTTGCGACTTCGTCTCCAGCGTATTCGGGTGGAATTACGCCATGTACGGCGACGACTGCGCCGATACCAGCGATTCTGGCATCGTCAGCTGAATCAACGCCGAGGATCCCACCCGCGCAATCATGCCCCCTCATTCGAGCAGCGGATCTCGATGCCGCCTACGAGCAGGTCACGTCCGCGGGTGGCAAGATTGTCAAGGAACCATACGACTTCCCAGGTAGTTTTCGCTTTTGCTTCACGACGCCCGCCGGCCACGAACTCGGCGCGTGGACTCCGGCGGCGAAATTGACAGATACGCGAGATACCGTTAGCCACGCTCGTGCGTTGTGAATCAAAATCCCACTGTGCCGAAGTTCGGTGCTTCTAGTTTTCTTGAATCGTTGACCGTAGCTTCAAACCCAGTTGGCCGACCCTGCCCATCCATTCCGCGCGAGTTGAAACACGAGGAACAACAACTGTTGCGGGGCGTGTGCCCGCACCTTTTGCTAAAAAGTACTGATTAACTGTAGTGCTATCTCCGAGTTGGGTGTCCTTCGAAATATTCGGAATTCGTTGGAGAAGCTCGGGTTTTCCCGTGCCTAAATAGAACGGGAAAGTTGCCGAAAACGCTTTGCGGCCTAAGTACGTAACAAATACCGGGTCTGAAACAGCTCGGTCAATGTCCTCCGTGTGTCCCTCGCAGGTTATGCGGACGATGAATTCCGCATCGGCCAAGTATGTTCGGCGGACGACCACAGTCGCTCCGACACCGGGTTTGTAGGCAACCGATTTTGCTGACTTGGCTTTAAGTCCTTGGCTAATCGCTAGACGACGCCGAAAGTCCCACTCATCTTCACGCGAGCCGATGGTGTGGAAGTCGTCCACGAACGTAGGTCGGCGTTCTTCTCGAACAGTGAACTCGATATCAGAAATCCAGTCCGGCCATTCATTTCGGCGGTATCCAAGGCCACCAGCAATCAGTCCGCGGAGTGCAGTGGTTGTAGGCATTTTGTCAGTTTTGACGAAATTACCGGTGATGGCTGGTTTGCCCCAACTTTGAACTGGCCCAGCCAGCCGAATGAACACTGAATCAGTCATCAAAAACCCACTTCACGACGGTGTCGATGAGGTCGTCCAGCTGAGTCGGCTCGAGTTTGCCGAACTTGCCTTCAAGCCCTGGGAAAGTTCCAGCGAGGGCTTCAGTGGGGCCGAAGTTTCCGGCGTCAAAGCTTCGTGCTGCGGAATACTGTTGAGAAAGGGAAGTGATTGTAGCTGCGAGGAATCCTCCAGCTCCTTCGGGGATGACCGGAGTTTGGAAGTCATATGCAGTCCGGTAGCGCTGTTCTTCAGCGAGTACTAGGGCTGGAAGGACGTATGGGGCTGTGCTGTGCTCTTTGCCGCGTGGCTGGCCATAGATAGCTGATCGAATCAATTCCCGGACGTTTTCTCGAGAGTCTTCTGCATCGAAAGCTGACCAGCTTTCACGCAACTGTTTCTTATCGATACTGACTGTGCGGTAGAAAACGCCACTGGTGTACTGGCTAACTCCGAGATATGTTGCCCCAGTTCGATGTTGTGCCTCGTGTCGATCATCGACAGTTGAGAAGTAATCGGTATCGATGCTGGTCGCATGAGTTGTTACTGCTGGGGAGACGCTGAGGGCCGCTTCCGTTGTGTTTTGAGGGGAATTGGCGAACATTCGACCAAAGGCAGCGATTGCTAGTGATCCTGTTCGGTGCTCCTGAATAAAGTCGTTGACATCGGTTTTCTTGATGTCCTTTCCGCTCGTCAGGCTGGCCAGCACAGTCTGGGCGGCAGTATTGATCTCTTCATTTGACATCCACGTCGAACGAGCGGATTCAGCCTTTTGGGTTTGCGAATCAACGTCGCCAGAAGTCTTAGCTGGTGTTTCAGCTTTGGTGAGCTTGCCGACGATTGATCTCGCGTTTTTCAGTGCAGCCTTCCGGTCAACGTCGGGGTTCAGTTCAAGGACTCTTTCGACGATTTCTTCGGCGAGTTCACCCGAGCGGATGCTTAGGTCCATTGACGCGTTTTCGTAGCGTAACCGGATGCTGCGCTTAATCGATTGAGAAGAATGGAGGGCTCGAAGAACTCCGCCCTGGTTAATTCGTTTTGGGGTTCCGGTGTCATCACGGTTTAGATTGCTGAATGGGATTGCGGTGACGATGCTGAGGGTCAAGTTATGGGGCATGGAGTTTAGGCCTTTCTCGGGGAGTTGTTTATGCCTCTACGACAGAATTATGTTGTTGCGTTGTCTTTGTTGTCGTTATCTGCGTTGGAGGAGGTCTCTGGAATTTCAGCGAAGTAAGAGAAATAGTCTCGCAGCATTCGGCGCCTAATGTTCTGTGACTCAGGCGTGAATCCATTGCCCCAATATAGGAAGGTCCGGAACAGGTCGTAGTAGTCGAGCGCCGGAATAGGTCCGGGCAGGGCAGTTGCAATTTTCAAGATACGCGAAACGTTAAGAATTGCCTCTTCCGCATCGAGTGAATAGATGAATTGCAGGCGCTGGCCAACGGAGTCGAGGTCGTCGGGATTAGCCTCAAATTGTTCGCCAGTTTTCTTCGCTTGAGCAATTGAGACTTGTCGAGCCCAATGCCCGATCCTCCGAATCTTCTTTTGTCCATTTGTGTCTGTTGTGTTCGGTGGTCGGTAGTGAGGAACTTGGTCGAATTCTGCTACCAAAGCAAAGAGACGAACGAGTGATGTTATTTGATGGTCGGAAAGTGTCGGATCTGCATACGGAAGAACATGCGGATAGGCATAGTGCTCGGTTGCTGGTGAGGCTCCGCGACGCAGCTCTGCTCGAGTCTTTCTCCAACGGGGTGACTGGATATTTGCGTCGTCTCGTAAGGCGAGAACGCTGGCTAACCGCGTTGCCCACATTGTGTGGACACTATTAGCTTCGGAAGATGTCATTAGAAACTCTCCTCGGTACTGGCCGGCTTGGGTATTAAGGCTTGTAATCCATTTCGGAGTTGCGCTCGGACATATGCGATTCGTGCTGGCTCCTGAATGGAATGGGGATTGACAACTTCATCAAATGCGCACAACGACGCGTCAATACAGCGGTCTCTGAGGTCGGTTGGCATCTCGTAGCTGTGCGTAAAAGGTGAAGGAGACTGAGCTTTATAGAATCTGCGAGCGTCGTTCAATATGTCCTGGTAAACCGCTGAAATATTGCGCCAGAAAGCGTTTGAAGCGTCCTGCTTTCGGTCAATCATGTCATCTAAAACTGCGGGTGGGTACTTAGATTTCGTGGGTTTCCTGCTAAACACTTGACATACCCTGCGATGCAGCTGGTTGATAAGTTTAGCTTGAAGCTGAATGTCCTCTTGTAAGTCTTCGTCGACATCGAATGCCCATTCCGCAGATGAGGGAAAGAAAACTTCGCTGGCGCGAATATTTGGTGAGCTAGCTGTACCTGCAATTAGGTGTTGTGCGAAAATGAGCGGCGCGTCGTTGGGTAAGCGGGATAATGCGCGGCTTGAGATTCGAGCATGCACTTTGTTTGAACGGTTATTTGCGGCCCACTCAACGGCAAGGTCAGTGTTGTCTCGCCCCAAGTCGACACGAACTAAGGTTTCGCCGCCTTTTTCACGCGTTTCATACAGGTAGAACGGGTCAAGTGTATTGCGCTGATCCCACCATTCTTTGTATGTCGTTTTATTTGTGCCCATCTCGGGTTTGAAGTACCACTCTTCGGGGATGCCGCCTGTGCGAACTCCATTAAGTACCCCATCTTCCCAATGGCATGCTGGAGCATTGGAGCTCCATGTGGCTCGCCAAAGTGGATGCGCCTGATTTGGAGCATCCGGGAGTGTGGAATTGTTGCACGTTCGATCTGCCCAAGCCGGAAGGCCACTGCCTTTTACCCATGATGTCGGTATTTGGTACAGCAAGGTTTCCAGAAGGGTATCTCCGGTTTGGATAACCTCAGTCGCGGTGTAATCGGCGCCCACAAAACGCATGCCTGGAGCTCCCATTTGGCATTTGTCTCCTGCGTAGTTGTTATTTCCCGCCATTGAGAGGTGGTGGTACACCACGAGGGCTAGCAGAGCGTCGGGCAGTGCTAAGGCTGGAGTCCCGTCATTGATTAGGTTCCAGTACGTCTCGCCCTCGTCGGGGAGCATTGCCGGTGAGAGCTTTTTAATAGGGAAATGTCCAGCCATCAGTAGGTGGGCTTTGTCCTTTGGGCCATCGCATGGCAGTGGTGGACGTTGAAGAAAAGGCTGAATTGAATCAAAGGGGTCGCAGCCCGGAGCTAAATCTGTAATTGCCTGGTCGACAGCATTTTCTGGTAGGCCGCCCTGAACAATTTCTTCGATTGGGGTTGATGTGTGACGTAAAGCCACTGCTGTGATCGCAGCGAGGAAACGTAACTGCGCCGTGAACTGATATGCGGCGCCATCGACGCTGATGGCGGTGTCTTGCTTATGTGATGAAAGAAGGAGGTCTCGAACGGTTGAGCGACCGTTCGGTGTTCTTAGGAAGGGTGAATCCGTGAGAGCATTTATCTTCATTCGTAGTTCACTTTCGCTAGGTACTGCTTTATGGTACCGATGAGGTTAATACGTCGCAAGCAATTGCCGAATATAAGTATTAATAAAACTGGTTGGCTATTTGAGAGTGCCTCCACGAGCGCGGAGAAGGTGTGCAAATAGCCGAATATAACGAAGTACCTCCACGAAAGCGGAGACCAGTTTCACTGTACCGTTGATGCTGTAAATAGAGAGGTTTTCATGACAGCAACAGTATTTCTGACTAAGGTTCCAGTGCATTCTTTGCTTTCGCGAAGAATAAACAAGAAAAAGAGCTTTGTCCCGTCGTCGATTGACTCTCCGTTGTTCCGACACAGGGCTGTGATGAGCCTCTTTGGGGAGTTTGATGCAAATCCCAGACAGACAGGAAAAATTCTTTTCCGAGTTGATTTCACTGCAGGTCACCCCCCGTACTTCCTTATCCAGTCTTCGGTGGAACCTGTACATCTCGGTGAGCTTCGAGGGGCTGAAAGTCGTACTGTGGAATTATTCGACCTTGAGCCCGGTCAGCCAGTTGTCTTTCGTGTAGCTGTCAATGCAGTTCGTCGAAAGCGTGAACAGCATGATGGAAAGATGAAGACCATCGTGACGCCCGTGCCATATGACCAAGAGATAGACGCAATTGAGCAGGGGCGGACAACAATTACTCCGTGGATTCAGAACAAACTCGCTGGAGCCTTGAAGGAGGTGCAGTTGGTTAACCATCAGCGAGAGGTGCTGAAGGCCACCGAACGGGAGTCTTCCCGAATGGCCATTCAGGTTGATGTTTTGGATGGTGCTGCGCTTGTCGACGATCCAGAGGCTCTAAACAGATTGATTCTCGAAGGTGTCGGCAGGGAAAAGGCGTATGGCTGCGGGATGCTAAGCGTGAAGGCAATTCCATGAGTGACTCACTTGTCCATTCCGAGCTTTGGGCAAAGAAGGGTGAGAACGCTGAGACGTATCCGCTTTTAGCACACATGCTTGATGCAGCTGCGGTAGGTACTTACTTGTTTAGGCATTGGCTTCGACCCGAGCTGCGCTTCCAAATAAGCGATGCACTGGGAGAAAATGCGGAGTGCATCGTGGCCTGGGTAGTGGGTATGCATGATTTAGGAAAAGCCAACCCGCTATTTCAGTTTCAGCACATGCGGGACGATGAATCGTGGCGAAAAGTCCGATCCGAGATTCGTGACAGTGGAAATTACGAACCCGTTCCACGGGAGAAGATGGAGCGCTGGAATAGGTACAGCGATCTTCGTAGGCATGAACGCGTATCTGCAATCGGTATCGGCGGAATGAATCTCGGGGATTCAACCATCGGAGAACAGTGGGCGACACTGCCAGCTTTAGGTCATCATGGCTACTTTACCCTTCCCTTCCGTGGAAAGATGCATTCATCCTCCATGAAACGTGCCGATGAGATGCTCAAATGGGAAGGATGGAAGACTGCGCACGAGAATATTCAAGAGTGTTTTGAGAGGGCCGTCGGGGTATCGCGAAACGAACTTCCCGAAGAGTGTGACCCTGCGGTTTCTATCCTTTTATCTGGACTGACCGTGCTGGCTGATCGTTTGGCATCAAATAATGAGTGGGTTGAGAACGCGCAAGCAGCCACAAGCCGAGGTGAGCTTAATCTCAATGACCCAACCGAGTGGTATCGAGTTCAGCTCGAGAGGGCAGACGAATACGTCCGTGAAAACCTTGGCATCTACTCTGGCTGGGAATCGCAGGAGCACGCAGAGTCAGTTATTCTGCAGCAACGTAGTCCACGGCACATCCAGAAAATAGTTCGTGACGCTGGTGACGGGCTTGTCGGAGTCATGGCTCCGACTGGAATCGGGAAGACAGAGGCGGCTCTGCTTCGCCATGCGCAGAAGAATGAGCGCCTCCTGTTTTTACTGCCAACCCAAGCAACAACGAATGCATTAATGAGACGTGTGCAGCGTGCTTTTTCTAGCACGCCGAACGTAGCGTCGTTGGCTCATAGCCTCGCGAGTGTTGAGGATTTTTACGACACCCCAGTAAGTAGCTTCCATGATGATACGGAAGGGGATCCTAGCTGTAGAGAATCTGGCGGACTGTATCCCGCATCATTCGTGAGAGCCGGGATGTCACGACTGATGGCAGCTGTATCGGTGGGAACGGTTGATCAGAGTTTGAAAGCCGGACTCCGTACAAAATGGCTACATTTACTATTATTGTCCTTGGCCAATGCCCACATCGTTGTTGACGAAGTTCATACGCTTGATCATTATCAGACAGAGCTGCTGAGCACTGTTCTTGAGTGGCTTGGCAAAGTTGGTGCACGAGTAACTCTTCTGACTGCTACCTTCCCGAGCTGGCAATACAGACGACTTGTACATGCATACTCAGGAGTGAATGTTGACAAACCTGCTGAGTTTCCCGCAGTAGCGGTTGTTCGTCCTCGTCGCCAAGTTCAAAGTGTGCAGCGGGAGGAATGCGCACTAGAGCATAATTCTGGGGGCGAACGGGTCAAGAAGGCTGAGGAGTCTAAAGTAGTTTCAGTTCTGCCGTTTGATGTTCTACGACGAGATATAGAACTTAATCACACAAAGATCAGTCACTCCGACAATTGCCGTGCTCATGCGGAATGGGTAATCCAACAACGCTTACGGTTCCCGCAAGCACGTATTGGAGTAATTGTGAACCAAGTGGATTGGGCTCAATCAGTAGCGAGACAATTGTCCGATGCAGGGCACAATGTAGTCGTGCTACATTCCGCGATGACTTCGGAACATAGACGTCGTAACGCAGAGTTGCTGGAAAAAATAATCGGACCTAACGGTAACGCCACTGGTGTGACCGTCGTAGGTACGCAGGCGATTGAAGCCTCGCTCGATATTGACATGGATATTTTGACTACGGATTTGTGTCCTTCAGCTTCGCTGATTCAGCGAATCGGTAGGGTGTGGCGAAGGCAAGATACGTCAAGAAGCGAAAGAATTCCTGGGATTCACACTCCATTGATTCGAGTGGTCGATGGTGTTGAAGTAAGCGAAAAACTGCGATATCCGTATTACAAAGCGGAGATGCTTCGCACATCGCGGTGGATCCAGCAGCATCGAGTTCTGAAGATGCCGGAGGAGTGTCAGGAATTCGTGGATGCTGCTTCAGTGAGTTTTGACGATTTGAAGAACCCGTCTGCAACGGATGCTGATTTCGATCAGGTTGCAGCTGAAAGCCTAATGGCGCGTAAGGGTAAAAGCGTCTCTTACGAAGTCGAAGAGATCCTAGACCCGGAATACCGCATGGCCAATCTCCATGAGAACTTTAGTAATGAGTCTGCTCTATCTTTGGATGGCGGTGATGCTAGAACTCGCCTTATCGAGGAGGAGTCAGTGCGAGTTATTCTCCTGGATTCCGGGGACAGCATTCCAGGCGGATGGCAAGGAGATGTCGAGGAACTGAGATCGATTCGCAGCGGGGATCGTGAGCGAATCCGCAAAGCGCTAAGGGCTTCTATGCCGATGAGACAGAGCAAGTTTTCGCAGATTGAGTCTCCAATCTCACTGGCCGATGCTAAAACCCTCTTGAGTCAGTACTATGCCGTCGAGGCGCATGAACTCTACGATTCTTTGGTTGGTTTCCTAGGATTCAGCGGGAAAGCGACCGGTGCGTAGTGACTTATTCAGAGGAAGCTATTGCATTCTCTCAAATTCCAGCAGGACACCAGGTTCGTTTTGAAGATAGAGTTAGTTTCCTCTACCTCGAGCGATGTAGCGTGCGCCAGGACAAGACCGGTGTTGTCGCTTATTCGAAAGTCGAAGGCGAGTCGCTGATTCAGCGTGTGCAATTACCGGTTTCAGGTTTGGCTGTGCTGCATTTAGGGCCTGGGACGAGCATTTCAGCGGCGGCCATGACTTCGTGTACCCGTGCAGGGGTGACAGTCATGTTCACCGGTGGGGGAGGAGTGCCTTCTTATTCCTACTCTGTACCATTGACGAGCTCTGCTCGATGGGCGATTGCCCAAGCCAAGCTTGTATCATCGGAACGTAACCAGAGGAAAGCTGCGGTTATCCTGTATCGGCGCCAGCTTGGGTTGGACATTGATTCCGAAGAGACCAGCATCGCCGTGATGCGTGGACTCGAAGGCCGGATGATGAAACAGACATATCGGTCTTTAGCTCGAGAGCATGGTGTCAAGGCTTTTCGGCGTGATACTACAGCTGAAGATTCAGTGAACTTGTGCCTCAATTTGGCGAACTCAATGTTATACGGCTGTGCCGCTTCCGCCTGCCAAGCTTTGGGGATTAACCCTGCGCTGGGAGTAATCCATCGTGGCGATGCCCGTTCTTTGTTGTTCGATCTGGCTGATTTATATAAACCTGAAGTTTCGCTTCCGTTGTCTTTCCGATGCTCGAAAAGTGGTGACGCTCTAAAAGAAGTTCGGAAGGAAATTCGCCGTGAGATTCATCGAAGGGGCATGTTGAAAGAGATGATTGGAGTATTAATGGAGATTCTCGAACCGTATCTGCCAGAAAGAGACGATGACCGGTTGATTGCGGGACGGGGCGACGAAGTGGCTGGGCATACACAGTATGGAAATCGACCCCAGTAACAGTAGGCGCATCCCTTATGTTTTTGGTACTTACTGCATCTAATTTGCCGGAACATCTCCGAGGGTATCTAACTCGTTTCTTAGTTGAAGTTGATACTGGAGTTTTTGTAGGTAACGTGTCGAGACGCGTTCGTGATAATCTATGGAGCCGGTGCAGCCGAGCTATAGGGGAGGGACGTCTAACGATGATTAATAATGATCCCACCCGAGAGCAGGGGTTCGCCGTAAATACGATGGGGAGTAATCGCCGAGTGATTCAGGACTTCGATGGTCTGTTGCTGCCTGTGACCTTATCTGCCGAAACTCGCGGACTTGAAGAAACTTCTTCGTAAAACCGCAGGTCGGGAACTCTCTTCTCCGCACACGCGGAGGTATTTCCAAACAAACCGGCGCAGTCGAACGCTCACTCCCCTCTTCTCCGCACACGCGGAGGTATTTCCGGAGTTGAAAATCTGGCCCATCTCACCCATCGCTCTTCTCCGCACACGCGGAGGTATTTCCAGCAATCCCAGAAGGACAAGCCGGACTCGTATCTCTTCTCCGCACACGCGGAGGTATTTCCAAATACAAGCTGTTTACCTTCGATCTGCTGCACTCTTCTCCGCACACGCGGAGGTATTTCCGCGTCAATCGCATCATTCATCGGCTTACCCAGCTCTTCTCCGCACACGCGGAGGTATTTCCCCTGATAGTCACGCCGTCCTGGGCTTCATACGCTCTTCTCCGCACACGCGGAGGTATTTCCGATTGGTGACCGTATTGGCTGTGAGGAGCCGGCTCTTCTCCGCACACGCGGAGGTATTTCCAGAACCAATAGTGAAATACGGGGTAACACCGTCTCTTCTCCGCACACGCGGAGGTATTTCCAAGGTCAAAGGCGTGTACCGTGGCAGCGCGCTCTCTTCTCCGCACACGCGGAGGTATTTCCCGAGCAAGTGGGATATAAGCCTCGCCGCCGGTCACTTCTCCGCACACGCGGAGGTAGTTCTCAGGTACCAAGCGTCAAGCGCGGCACCCACCTTGTGGCTCAGCCTCACCCCTACCGCTTCCGCAGCACCAACACCAGGTTCGACACCGCGAACTCGCGCAGCACCGGCACGTGCACCATCCACCAGGCCCACCACGGGTGGTAGCGCGGGAAAGCGGCCAGCAGCTCGCAGTCGCCGGCCTCCGCGGCAGCGCGCGCCCACTTCAATCCTTCACCGCAACCGACCTTGAACAGGGACTCGCCAAAGTAGTTCTTTGGTCGCTTGCCGTGCTTCTTCTCATACATGCGCCGCGCGCGGTCGCCACCCAGGTAATGCGTCATCCCCATCTCGTGGCCGCCGAACGGGCCGTACCAAATGGTGTACGAGTAAACGACCAGTCCGCCCGGCTTGGTTACACGCAGCATTTCCTCGCCCATCGTCCATGGCTCGGGCACGTGCTCGGCGACATTCGACGAGTACGTCAGGTCAAACGCGTCATCGCGAAACGGCAGTTCCAGCCCCGATCCGCGTACCGACGACTCCAGCTTGATACCCGCCGCCGCCATCTCGCCCACATCGGGTTCGCAGGTGTAATATTCCACGCCACGCTGGGCAAATGCTCGGCCAAAGTACCCGGGGCCGCCGCCGACATCAAGAATGCGCTTGCCGCGCAGTGCGGTATTCGTCGTAACGCTTGACGACGCGCCCGTTGTCTCCCCGGTGTCCGCCGACCCCGCCGCACCATCCGCCCCAGCTGCGATGCCTTCTAGGAGACCGATGGTGTCCTCGGCCAGGTGCCCGTAGAAGATATCGGGATCGGTTTGCTCGTATTTGAAGTCGTTGAGCAGCCCGAATGAGCGCGACAGCGTAGCAAAGCTGCGCAGCTCTTTCAGAGCGGGCGGGACGATAAAAGCGGGAAAGCGAAAGCTGGTCACGTCAAACAATCTAATGGACTGGTTGGGTTTGGGAGTATGGATTTGAGCTAAAGCGGCAACGAAAGCCGCGCCGAGCGTTAGGCTCATATTGTTATGAAAATCTTACTGTTGTGTTGGCGCGACACCGGCCATCCCGAAGGTGGAGGTAGTGAGCGCTATTTGGAGCGCGTCGCAGGTTACCTTGCCGACCAAGGCCATACTGTGGTGTTCCGCACGGCCAACTACCCAGGCGCACCAGCCCTTTCGCGTCGTGATGGCGTGACTTTCTCCCGCGCTGGTGGAAACTTCTCCGTCTACGTGCGATCCTGGACCGCGATGCTGGGTGCGCGATTTGGCGTGGGCCCAATTGCCAAGGTGCTCGGCGGCAAGCCGGATGTCGTGGTCGATACCCAAAATGGCGTCCCCTTTTTCGCTCGGATATTCTCCGGCGCGCCGACGGTGCTGCTGACACATCACTGCCACCGTGAGCAGTGGCCAGTGGCAGGGCCGATTATCAGCAAGCTGGGGTGGTTCATCGAATCGCGGTTGTCGCCGATGATTCACCGCCGCTGCCGCTACATCACCGTTTCCGAGCCAAGTGCCGCTGAACTGGTAGAACTCGGAGTGTCGCCGGGGCGCATCGCGGTAATCCGCAATGGTGTGGACCCGATTCCGGAGGAGTTGCAGTCGACCGAAATCATGGCGGACCTATCCGAGTGCGACGGTCCAGCACCGCATTTGGTGACGCTGTCGCGATTGGTTCCGCATAAGCAGATTGAGCACGCCATCGATGTGCTTGCAGATCTTGTACAAGATCGTCCAGGTGCGATTCTCGATGTTATTGGCTCGGGATGGTGGCACGACAACCTGGTGGAATATGCCCGTGACAAGGGCGTTTCGGACCACGTGGTATTCCACGGGCAGGTCACCGAGGCGGATAAACACCGCATCCTCTCCAAGGCGTGTCTGCACCTGATGCCTTCGCGCAAGGAGGGCTGGGGGCTCGCCGTCATCGAATCGGCGCAGCACGGCGTGCCGACGGTCGGTTACCGTTCCTCGGCGGGCTTGCGCGATTCGGTCAACGACGGTGAAACTGGCCTGCTGGCCAGCGATGAAGCGGACCTAATTACCAAGACGCGACAGATTCTCGATAACGGTGAACTGCATCGCGCAATGTCCAAGGCCTGCGTCGCCCGTGCCGCGGAATTTGGCTGGGACAAGACCGGTGAGGCAGTTCTGAATGTCTTGGAAAACCCAACACTGGACAAGCTGCTACCTGCGGCGGGGCAGTAGCGCTTCCATTACTCCAGTCAGTAGTCCCGCCAGCAGCCCAGCGAGTAGGCAAAGAGTCCAGATTCCAAAGGCTGTCCACGCAGCTGCATAGGCCCCCTGGCTTGGTTGTGTGGCCGGCTCGATTACACCGGGGACATGGTATAGCTGCAGGTCAGGTGTTTCATAGACGGGGTCTAACGCCGCCACAATGTCAGCGGAGTCGCCGAAGTTGCCGGGCGAATTCTCCACTAGGACCCAGCCAACGCCTTGGTTTCGAAGACCCTGGAGCGCAGACTCAAGCTCCTCGTGTCTCTTCGCACCACCGAGCAGCGTGCGCTCAACGGTTGTGGCTCCCTCGCCAGACACCGACTGCCCAGAGACAATCAGTTCGCCAGAGCTCACCACCGGAGCGGGCAAAATCTTCGTAGCCGGGTCGAGGACAGGACGCCCATTAATAATGCGGTAAGAACCGGCAGGTAGAACCGCAACGCGATCGTCGTCAAGCGCGACCACACCGGAAACCGCCGACCAGCCCTCCCATGACGGAATGGGGCGGAGCGGAGCGACATCGGCGGGCAGCGTGGGGACAGCGGCGATGATGATAAGCGCGCTGACGCCAGTAGCCAACCACTGGCCGATATTGGCGGTGGCGCCGCGAGCGCGGCGTGCCAGGTACTCCGCACCGCTGGCGGCGAGGATGACATACGCGGGGACAGCGAGCGCGATCCACTTCTGCGCATCACGAAGCAGGCCCGCCCCCGGGATGTGCTCGAGCGCCCAACCCATCATCAAAATGCCCGGCGTTGTTGCGGCGAGAGCCACCAGCACGATGGCCGTGGCGCCAGTGATAATCAGCCCCCGCCAGCGCTCCTGCGAATGCCAGACCCGACGGAATCCCAGACCCATAAGCACCAGGAGTGCCAGCACCATAATCGCCGAAAAACCAACCTCGCGCGTCAGTGGCACAGCCTGCTTATTCCAGATGCCACCCAATCCCAACAGGCTGCCGAGCGTGCCGACGTGTGCCTCTGCTCTGGCCGCAAATGCGGCAGCGCCAGCCGCATCGGAGGACCCAGCTGCACTCGGGTTCAGCAAAGATGCCACTAGCCACGGTGAACTGACTGCTACTGTTGTGGCCACAATCCAAGCGCGGTCGCGGTTATTGCGAGCGGTAACAATGCCGGTGATACCAGCCAAAAGGGCACCGGTCGGCGTGAGACCCGCAGCGGCAATTGCGCTGGTGCGCCACAAGGCACTACCCATCTGCGTTGCCAGAACAACTGCCGGAAGCAGCAATACGGCGATGACCAGTGACCACTGTCCCTGGAGCAAACGCTCGACCACAAACGGGTTCCAGAGCAGCATCGTCGGTGCAATCAGCTGGCTGGCTAAGCTCGGAGTCATGGGTACAAGGCCCGCACCGGATGCGCTACTGGTGCCCGAGCCGTGGCGAGTGAATCTGCGGGCGAGCTCAGCAGCTGCAAGACCACCAATCAAACAGGCGCCCACCATGCCGAAGCGCACCCAATGGCTGGCATCCACAAAGTAGCCCAGTGCCCACAGTGCGGTGTCCTGCGGAACAGCTCGTGCCGCAGCGGGGCCGAGTCCCAGGGCTGCGTCGGTAAGCGGTGGGTGATTGGGGATGACCATGTCGCGCAGCAGAAACATCGGTGCCCCAAAGCGACCATCGGCCGGGGCCTTGTGGGGCACAAAGAGCGGCCAGCACACGGCAGCGGTCAGCAGGAGAATCCACGACAACACAAAAACCCAGGCGACTCGCTCCGAATGAGAGCGAGCCGACTGGGTCAGAGTAGTGCGGAAACGTTGTGTCACGTGCCCTATATTAAATTATTTTTCGCTTTCCTCAGTGAAACTTAGGGTAAGCGAGAGCCTGTGGCACCGTAGTTTGGCGTCTTAGGCGGACTTGCTGCGAACACGGAAGCCAATCACGATGAGAACCAGGCCGAGGATACCGAGGATCCACGGTGCGACAGTGCCACCGATAGTCAGCGACTTACGTGCTTCCTTAGCGCGGTCCATCTGGCGGCCCTTGGAGCCTTCGTCCCACTGAGCGGTGTACTTCATCGCGGTACGGTTCTGCTCCTTGGCTTCCTTTTCACGGCCAGCCTTGGAAGCAATTTCTTCCGCTTCCTTGTCGTCCTTGGCGTAGAACATGAACATCTCTTCAGTACCGTTGACGATCACGCCAGAAGTCGGCTCGACGCGGACAGTACGGACGTTGGTGTAGTAACGATCCAGCTCGACGTCGTCGTCACCCTCCAGGCCCCACTTGTGAGCCGGGAAGCTCAGGCGCATGGAAGCCAGCGAGGACTTGTCAGCCTCGGTGAGCTTGCGGCCGTCGCGAGTGAAGTGCTCGGTCAGGGACTCGTAGAGGTTCTGCGGCGGAATGGTCATGGAGTACTTGTAGACCTTGACGCCATCCTGAGTTTCCTCACCGACAAAGTCAATCTCGAAGTTACGCATCGCCTGGACGTCGTAGTACGGGTAGGACTTCTTCTCAGCACCAAACGGGAACTGGTACTGGATGCCCGGACGGGTGAACGTCGGCGGCTTGGTGTCCGAACCACCCTGCGGTGCGTTAATAGCAACGCTGGAGATCGGGTCATCTACCGGGTACGCAGTGCTGCGGTCAACAGTGATGCGGTCGAGGGTCGCATTGATGAGGTTCTTCGGCTCTTCGCGGTCATCGCGCAGCAGAGTGGTACCGACCTGGAGAGTTGCAATCTTGTCGTCAGCCGGCTCCTCAATCTCAACGTGGCGCTTCGACTGCATCGGAGTCTTGTCGTTGATGAAGCAGTGGACCGGGAGATCGCGCTTCTCTTCGTCCGTCTCTGCCTTGCAGCGCGGGTCATTCTTGCGGTTTGGCGTTGGCTCATTCTTGCCCAGCTGGCTGGAGTCCAACAGAGTGCCGTCGCGCACCTCCGTGATGGTATCGCTCACAGTGTCAAGTGGGATGACCCGGAGGCGAGGCACCAGGAAGGTTGGCAGAAGGACGGCAATGACAATCAATGCAGCACCGATAATAATCAGTGCATGTCCGAGAGTTCTCTTCATCAGCGGATAGTCCTTTAACTGTACGTAACTTTCTGCTGCAAAACCTAGCAGGAAGTTAGGAGTTATGTGGTGTGTTTTTTAAAAATAACTTGTCGGGAAAACAAAAGAGTTTTGGAAAAACCGGCCTGAACAGGACTTATTTCATAATAAAATACAAGTGATTTTACTCATTCCGGTATCCGTGTAAGAAAGTACTATGACGTCCAAGGCATATGCGGCAGCGCCAAACGCTGGGCAAGACACAGTGTCGAGCTCTGTGCCGAACTCTACGCCGAACACTGTATCCAGCTCGGGATCCAGCACTGCATCGAACTCTGCCACCACATTCCGCCCAGGCTTCCTGCCCTCGCTGGAGGGGCTGCGCGCTGTGGCTTCGATGGGCATCATCGGTACGCACGTCGCATTCCAGACCGGGCATGATGTGGGAGCCCTGTGGGAACGCGTCCTCGGCCGCTTCGACTTCTTCGTGGCTGTTTTCTTCGTGCTGTCCGGATTCCTGTTGTGGCGTTCTCACCGCTCGGGTTATGGCGGAATCCCCCGTCGTAAAGCATTGGCCGATGCCGACGGCGGACGGAAGAAGAGCTGGGCGAAGTACTACAAGAAGCGCGTCGCGCGCATTATGCCTGCGTATTGGGTGCTGGTGCTTATTGTGCTCATCGCACTGCCGGTGGGGCGTGGCGCGGATTTCAAGATTTGGCTGACAAACCTGACGCTGACACAGGTGTATTTCTCCGGCTCTCTGCACGGTGGGTTGACGCACCTGTGGTCATTGTCGGTGGAGGTCGCGTTCTACATCGCGCTGCCGCTGTTTGCCATCGGGCTTAGCCGGTTGGACCCACATCGCCAGCAGGGGCGCCGCATAGTGACAATTTCCCTGCTCGCAATCTTGAGCTTTGGTTGGCCCTACCTGCCACTGCCGTACCCAGAAGGCGTTAACCCGCATATTCAGCCGATTGCATACTTTTCCTGGTTCGCAGCTGGCATGATTCTCGCCGAGCTGGAATCGCTCCAGGGCGTCGATACCGATGCTGCCCGCGCGAGGGTGGAAACCATGCAGCGCTGGGCTCGCCGCCGCCCACTGTGGCTGGCGATCGCCGTTGGTGCGCTGGTCTTGGCTTCCTACCTGGGCCCCGAAGGACTCGTCGAACTGACCAGCTGGGAATTCACCCGCCGCCTGCTGTGTGGGCTGGTCTTCGGTGCCGCCATCATCGGTCCCTGGACGATGGCGCCGGAGTCGCGCTTCCTCGAACACCCCATCATGCAGGCGCTGGGGCGCTGGTCGTACGGCATCTTCCTCTGGCACGTGGCGATGCTCTCCATCGCATTCCCGCTGCTTGGTGTGAAGCTATTTACCGGCCATCTGCTCAGTGTCACCATTGTTACGGTCGCACTGTCGATTCCAGTGGCCGCCGCCTCCTACGCGCTCGTCGAAGAACCTGCCCGCCGCTTCTTCGCACGCGTCTGGGTCAACCGCTAACAGCTCTTAATCAGCGGTGTTGTCGGTGTCGTCGACGTCGCTGTCGGTGTCGTCATCAGCACCGCCATCGGAAAGCATCGAGCAGCACGCCACGATCGTCAGCGCCGCCGTCAGCAGTAACTGCAGCGGCCAGCCAGCGCCGGCGTAGTCATCCTTCGGCCACGGGTTCGCCGCCAGCACCAAGCCCGCAATCGACATCGTCGCAGCAAGTATCATAATAAGGGCGTTTCGCACGTTCAGCCATGGCTTGACGACGTCCCCACGCTTCCGTGCCCAGAAAACCGCACCAAGGGTAGTGGCAACCACCACGAGGGCAACGACCACGCCAGGCCAGCTGGATACCAGCGTCACTGTCGCGGCAGCCGCAATGCCAATAGCCGCCCGCGGCAAGTCATTGCTCAGCGAAGACGCGGGAATCGGGGTGGTGAGAGCGAAGCGTCGCCAAGCGAAAGCCAGCCCCACAGTGACCAGTGCGTACACGGTTGCGAGTGCGCCGCCTGCCAGGATGCTAGTACGCCAGGTCTGCTGCGGTGGGTAGGTCAGCTCGACCGCACCACCAATACCGGCCGGAATCGTCCAACCCTGCTGCCAACCAGAGACCGTTACCGGCTTCATGGCGGCGCCTCCGACACGGAGCTCATGGCCAGCATTGACAGAGATTGGCAACCACGCGATGCGATCGTGGTCGGCAGCGTCAATGGGATTGTTCAGATCGATTGGCGTCACTTTCTGCTGCTCAGCTGACGGCGCGAAGTAGTCAGTCGAGGTGAGCGACACCCAATCGGACTTGGCATCGATGCGCCATGGCCCCGGTGAGAGCTCAATCTCTTCACCACAGGTCAGCTCGCGGTGATCAGAGCCGTCACCGCGCTGGAGGCTGGCCCACGGGGCTCCGATGCTGCTGCGGCAGGTATCAGCATCGACCTTTACCTTTACCGGCTTTGGAACGGTGAACAGGCGCACCAGCGTGCCCTCGTGAATCTCCTGGCCGAAGACCCAACGCTGAGCCAGCGAAGAGGAATTCGGCACCACCGGGACACGAACCGGCGTGAGGTCCTCCGCTATATCCTCGGTGGAAAGTTCCGCCTCTTCATCGGAATCGGGGCTGCTGGATTCGAATGCGTCGAAGCCAGTGTTCCGCTGTGGAATCACCAGGCCTAGCTCGGAGATAGCAAAGCCTACAGGAGCAATCTTCGCTGTGATGAGCACAGATGTGGTCTTGCCGCCGGGCAGCGGAATACGAGTCGTCTCACCCGGGACCAACTGTACGGAGCTCGAAGCCGTATCAGTCTGGATGCGCAGTTGCACTGGAACGCGAGCACCGGTCAGGCTGAGCACTGCGTTATCGGTCGGTTCCTTCCATGACAGTTTGACCCATTCAGCCTGGCTCTTGCCCGCCAAGGGTTCCCACCAGGTGGTGGTGTCGCCGTCGAGCATTGCGTTGACCGAGTGGTCAGCCGATGCACCACCGACGTTGTATGGCTCAGAGGCCGACGACGAAACCTCAATTGTGGCGCGACCCGTTGCTGTCTGCGTCAGTGGCAGTCCCACGACGGGGTAGTCCGGAACGAGGTTGCGGACATATGAGTCCTCGTCTTCGGCCAGGATTGCTGACTCCGCACCGACGACTTCACCATAGTTGCGGCCGCGGCGGGCGGGGGTGTCGGTGACAGTGCCGGCATCCTTGCCAGACAGGATGCGCACCGGAGCATCGGAATCGACTTCGTCAAGCCGCGGGAGCACTTCGGGGCCGCCGGCGACTAGCGGTACCTGGGTAGTGTCCACCAACCGCGGTGAAAGTGCGTGATTGCGCAGCTCCTTCGGGCCCGCACCCCAAATCTGGATAGCGGTATGGCCGTCCTCGTCCGCGAACTCCGCCACCTTTTCCATGGTCGGAGAGTCCTGCAGCGTGGAAGTGATGGCGCGCAGCGAATCGCCCCTCGAGGTAACTCTCAAGTCGTGGCGGACCAGCACGTAGCCGATACCGTTGTTGCGCAGGGTGGCATCCAGTGCCGGTACCTCACGGCCCCGAGTCAGTGAATTGCGCAGACCATCGAGGCCGCGAATCGCCTCTGGAGGCACTAGCGGCACCGTATCGCGGACGGCCCAGGGCACGTCGGCAAGCGGCTGGAGCGGTTCGTCGCGAGTATTGCCCCATGTCTGATCAGCAAACGGCGATGACGGCACCACCAGCGTGCGGGTGTCCTCGCCCTGCTCATTCAGCCAGTCGGCCGCTTCGTGCCAGTAGCCCGGAACCTCGGAAAAACTGCCTGTCGGGGCGAGGCGTGCGCTCCACGCAGGGGCGGTGGCACTGGCGATAACCACCAGAACCAGCATCGATGCGATAGCGCGCGGGTGCTTCTCCGGGTGTAGCCACTGCTGCCAGCCAGTGGTCGCTGAATCGCTCGCCGTCTCGTTCGTGTGCTCGTTCGCCGGCTCTCGCCACGGCCATGGCAGCTGGGCTGTCGCATGAGCGAAGCCGATAACAAGTGGCAGACGCACAATAGTGTCAAATTTGTGCAGGTTGCGCACTGCTGCGAGCGTGGAATCGAGCACCTCTCGAGCCGATTCCCACGCCAGTCCGAATGGCTCCGTCCAGGCCGCCATGATGACAAGCCCGATGAGCAGCATCATCAGCCACATTCGACGCAGCGGCAGCGAGCGCATGACCAAGCCAAGTAGGCCAATCGCCGCTACAGCCAGGGTGGCGTAAATGAGAATGGGCTCCGCGACCAGCGCATTTCCGCCGACTCGTTCGAAAGAGACAAACGGTGTCCACGAGGTGGAACCGCGGAGTGTCTCGCCGAGACTCAACCAACGAGTGGTCACACCGGAGGACTCGATGTAGTCCGTAAACGGTGGTGAGTACTTGCCCAGCAGCAGTAGCGGCACAATCCACCACATGCTGACCGCTGCACACGCAGCCAGCCAACCGCCGAGCATCGCCCACGCACGCCCGCGACGAGGCCCCGTAAAAGCGAAGAAGAGCAGCATCAGACCTGCGGGGATGCAAGCCGCCGCTGTACTGACCGCATTGACCGCGCCAGTGCACAGTACCGCTAGACCGGACAGCAATACGGCACGGGCAGTCGCACGCCAGGGCAGTTCCTCGCGCCGGGCTGCGACCCGCAGGAGCGGAAGCAGAATCCACGGTGCCAGCGCGACGGGCCAGGTCTCGGACGAAATCGCGCCCAACGTCGTAATCACACGCGGCGACAACGCGTACAACAAAGCCGCCAATACGCGTGAGGTATGCGTGCCGACGTTTATAGCTTCGGCCACGCGATATGCGCCGGTAAAAGCCACGCAGAGAGTAAGGCTCCACCACAGCGCCTGAATCAGCCAGCCGGGCGCTAGGACATCGGGCAGCAAACTAAACAGCGCGAAGAACGCGCCCTGTGGAAAGAGATAGCCATATGCCTGGTTTTGGAGCTGTCCCAGCGGCATGGTGTCTGACCACATGTTGAGCGAGGCGGACAAAAACCCGATGGGGTCTTCTGTCAGGTCGTGCTTTGTGTCAGCGACAGTCTTGCCGGGGGACTGGATGAATGCCAGCAGGCACAGCAAAGCCCACCAGGGTACAAGCACGCGCTTACGCGCTCGAACAAAGGTGGGCATAGCTTTAAAGGAGGGTTAGCGTTAAAAACTTAACGCTGACCGTACTCGACACCGCCAAGCAGAGCGTCATCGGTGGAAACAGCCTGTGCTTCCGGAATTCGGTCTTCGGTCAGAGCCTGGCCGATGCCGAAGATAGCGGCACCACCGAGAAGGGCGCCAATGAGCGCCGAGGCCAGGGCAGGGCCAACGCTACGACGCTGCTCGGAATCAGTTTCGTATGCCATGTTGAGGACTCCTCGTGTGCATTAAGTCAATACTGTTTATAAAACTACACTCTGTGACTTCTGTAAACCAGTGGAACAGCTGGGATTCTCTCCCCGCCTTGAATTTTGAGCGGTTTCAGCGGTCATTGAGTTTTCTTAGTTGAGAGATTAACCCATTTTCTATCAGCTAAGTAAGTTTTTAAAAATTTTCTGGAAATTATTCTTTTTCCCCCGGAACGACGAGGACCGGGCGGCCAGCATTCTTCAGCAACGCGTCAGAGGTCGAGGCGGTGAACAGACCACGCAAACCAGTAACACCGCGAGTGCCGGAGATAATCACGCCCGCATCGAGGTCGTGAGCTGCATCGACGATGGCCGACCAGATAGTAGTTTCAGTCTCTACCAAGTAGGGCTCCGCGACGAAGCCAGCCTCAGCGGCAATCTGTACACCCTCACGGCAAATACGGACGGCCTCGTCGTGAGCCGGATCGCCGTCTTCAGTCGTGGCATCCCAGTCGGGCTGCATCATGCCAGAGGCGCCAGCCGTGCGAGCTGCAGCGCGCTGCAGGGGTTCCCAGGCAGTCAGAATGTAGGCCTTCTTAACGCGCAGCAGTTTTCCGGCATAGGCCAGCGCCCGCTTGGCTTCGTCGGAGCCGTCGTAGGCAATGAGCATGGAATCAGAAATCGGTTCAACCATTTTTGAGTTCAATCCTTACGTCAGAGATAGCCGAAAGACTGTCAATAGATGAAGAAAAAGAGATGTCGTTATAGTCCAGGATAGGACAACAGCGACATTCAGCACGCTAGTTTTTAAGCTTCCCCGAACCAGCCGACTTGGGTCGGCTAGAGAGTCCTTAGCAGGAAGCGGTAACGTCCATTGTTATGGCGATAGAAGAAAAACCAGGGCAACCACAGCCAAAGGCCGCTGGGTCCTCGAAGAATGCCATCGCGCTCAGCGTTCCCGTTCTCGTTATCGCCGTAATCGTCGCTGCGCTGAATTTGCGCCCGAGTATTGCGTCAATCGGTCCGGTGCTTGATCAGCTCCTATCCGACCTAGGCGCTTCCTCCGCTTTTGGTGGTTTGATTACGGCGATTCCGGGGCTCGCATTTTTCGCGATTGGGTTGTCCGCGGTTTCCGTCGGCAAGCGAATGGGCTTAAGCGGTGCACTCACACTGTCTGCGACGTTGCTATTCGTCGGCCTTGCGGTGCGCCCGTGGGTGAGCAGCATCTGGCTATTCCTTCTGTTTACGGCGTTGTCGGTTGCGGGTATTGCGCTGGGAAATGTACTGCTACCTGCGTGGATTAAGGTGCATGGCGGTCGTCATGCCGTCGTGCTGATGATGTTGTACTCCAGCATGCTCGCCCTCGGGGGCGGACTGGGGCCGGCGACGGCGTTTTTGATTAACGATTCACCCGAAGCGTCCACAGGCGGCGTCGATATGTGGCGCTGGGCGATTGCCGTATGGGCGATTACCGCCTTTGTTCAGCTTGTTGTGTGGTTGCCGCTGCGTGCGCGCATCGGATTCGACTATCCGAAGGCCTCGGTCAGTTCCTCGGCAAACACGCCAATCTGGAAGTCTCCGACAGCCATTGCGCTGGCAGTTTTCTTCGGCGTGCAGTCGATGAACGCTTACGTGCTGATGGGCTGGATGCCGAAAATGCTTGTCGACGCAGGCATCAGCGTCAGCGTAGCTACCGCGGCATCCATGATTGTTCAAGGGCTGGGCATCATCGGCGGTCTGCTGATGCCACCGCTGATTGCACGGCTCCGCACCATGTCCTACGTCGCTTTTGGTCTCGGCTGCCTTTTCTTCCTCGGGTATGCGTTGATGATTCTGATCGACCAGCGGGGAGCGGCGGAAACTGGTGTTGGATACGCGATTGGGGCTGCGTTCCTGCTGGGCGTGGGTGGTTTTTGTTTCCCCATGGCTATCGCGCTGATTCCGGGCCGCACGCGCAGCCATGAGCTGACCGCGCGGCTGTCCGGCTTCGTGCAGCCAATCGGCTACATTTTCTCCGCAGTCGGGCCATTCCTAGTGGGTGTGGCCGCTGGAACGACGGAAACGTGGACACCTATTCTGGTCGTACTGCTTGGTACTACGGTGGTGCTTGCAGTGCTTGGGCTGGCTGTCGGTCGGCCAACGTACATTGATGACGAACTGGCCGACCGAGGTATCGGTGAAAAGAAGTCGGGGCGCATTCAGCTCGACTGAATTTAGGGGAGTTAGCTCCACTGTATTTGAACCCGGGCCAACTTAGCTTTGAACCAATGACAAAGAAAAAGAATTTAATCGCGCTGGCCTGGAGTTTTATTCTCGGCCTGCTGTTCATTCCGGGTTTGATTGCCTCCGCTTTTCTTCTGCCGTGGATTCCGCTCATCGGCCGAGGTGCCGACTGGCTCTCTCGCTGGGTGGCATCGTGGTCCGGCACCCCGATTGCCAACCGCGTGACCAATCGTTGGTTCGACATCCGCAACTTCGTCAACCTGCTCGTCCAACTGGTCATTGGGTTCGTCACCTTTACAGCGTGGGTCAGCGGTGGTTTTACTGTCGGAGTGCTCTTCGCTGCACCTTTCCTGGTTGATGAAGTGCAGTTTTTCAGCTGGACTCTGACGGACCCAACACAGAAAATCGCTGTTGCCTGGGTTTTCGCAATCCTCTTTTTGGTGCTGACCATCGCCATCAACCTCGGTGCCGGCCTGCTGTCCATTTGGCTCTCCCGCGTCATCCTCGCACCATCCAGCGAAGAAGTTACCCAATCCCGCGACGTGCTCATTGACTCCTTCTCAGGCGAGCGCCGTCGCATTGAGCGCGAGCTTCACGACGGTCCGCAGCAACACCTAACCGCCTTGAAACTCAACATTGCCGCTGCTCGCATGGGTAAGACTGAGGAAGAAGTGACCGAGGCGCTCACCGCCGCCGATAACAATGCAACGCAAGCACTTGCGCAGTTGCGCTCGGTGGTGCTTGGCATTGCTCCGCCGGTACTGTTTGAAAACGGTCTGGTGGCAGCAGTGGAGGAACTGGCCGCGCACTCCGGAATGCAGGTAGCCGTCCATGAAGATGGTGTCTCCGACTTCGGCCCACTCGATGAGACCACAGCGTTGCTGGCGTACCACTGTGCAGCGGAAGCGTTGACCAATGCCACCAAACATGGTCACGCCGACAGCGCCGAGATCACTCTTGCGGTTCAGGCTCCAAAGAAGGCGCTCGTGTCCCATCTCGGTACGCTTACGGTCACCGTACGCGACAATGGCGTAGGCCTGGAAGCACCATCGGGGGCGGACGCTGTAGACGTCGTAAAGCATGGCACCGGAACCGGCATTGCGGGCCTGCGCGAACGGGCGGCAGCGCTCGGTGGCACCGTGTCGCTCACCAACGCCGACGGTGGTGCCGAATTGCGGTTGGAACTGCCCGTTCGCCAAGGAAGGACACGATGAAAATACTGCTGGCAGAGGACTCCGTACTCCTGCGCGAGGGGCTGACCGGCCTGCTGCGGGCGCTGGGGCACGAGGTCGTCGCCGTCGGCGATGCGGATCAGCTGCTCGCCACCGCCGAAGAGCAAGCGTTCGATGTCATCGTCACCGATGTCCGGATGCCGCCGAACATGCGTGACGACGGACTGCTCGCGGTCTCCACACTGCGCCAGGACAACCCCGACCAGCCGGTTGTGGTGCTCAGTCAATACGTAGCGGCCAGTTATCTGGATCGCCTGCTGCAGCATGGTGGCTTTGGGTACCTGCTTAAGGAACGCGTCTCGGATGTCGACCACTTCGTTGCGGCGCTGGAAGAGGTCCGCGGCGGCGGTACCGTGGTTGACCCTGAAGTGGTCGCAACGCTGCTGACTGCAAAGCAGTACGGTATCGCCACGCTGACTCCGCGTGAGCGCGAAGTGCTCAATCTGATGGCGCAGGGGCTCAGTAATAAGGAAATAGAAAAACGCCTGGTGCTGACCGCTGGTGCAGTGAGTAAGCATGTGGCGAATGTGTTTTTAAAGCTCGGCTTCCAGCCGGAGGATAGCAACCGTCGTGTTAAAGCAGTGTTGCGGTGGCTGAGATACACTGCACCGTCGCCGTCGTCGTCGCCGTCGGCTTAGGTTGCGCCCCTGAATCAGCTCCATACCCACGCAAAAGCCCCCGCGCCGACTCCTTCGAAACGGGAGTCGGCGTGGGGATTATGGGTAATTGGTGCTACTCGGATATAAGAAAGGCGAGGGTGGAAGCCTCGTCATCGACGAGACGCAGGCTCCGACCGTGCGGTTGATCTACCAGCTGTTCCTTGATGGGATAGCGATCAGTGAGATTAAAACCGAGCTCGCTGCCCGCAAGATTCTCACCCCGCGCGGGAAAGAAGTGTGGTCAACCTCGACAGTGTGCTCCATCCTGTCCAACGAAAAATACAAGGACGACGCCCTGCTGCAAAAGACGTTCACCACCGATTTCCTTACTAAGAAGATGAAGGTCAACGAAGGCGAAGTACCCCAATACTATGTATCAGGTAATCATGAGCCGATTACCGAACCGCGTATCTGGGATCAGATGCAATACGAACTCGCCACCAGGCATGGCAACATATAGTCAGCGAAAGTCGGGTTGTTCTCCACCCGGCTGGAATGTGCTCGGTGTGGGGCGTGGTATGGGCGTAAAACGTGGGCGTCGAACACGAAATGCAAAGACGCAGTTTGGCAATGCAACCATAAATACACAGACGAACATCCCTGCAGCAGCGCGACGGTGAAAGACGAGCAGATCGAAGCGCTGATTGCGGAAAACCAGCGGTGTGCGCTCGACCAGGACGCCTGCCAATCCGCGTACGCCGAACTCGATACTACCTACCGTAAGACGCTCGCACGTAGAACAAGCCTGGAAAAAGATATCGCAGCGAACACCGCCAAGCACGCCGCCATCACCACAACCCTGAATGATCTGACAGGGGAACCTGTGAGCGAGTTTCACCCCGCACAATGGAGCGCACTTATCGACCACGCCATTGTCACCGAGGACGCGATCCGGTTCGTGTTCCGCACCGGTGAACAGGTGAGGATTGCCCTGAAAGGGTGATGTTCGTATCAGTTGACGTGCACAGTAGACACACCTCCCAGAAATATAGTAAGGTTAGGCATGCCTAAGAAGGATGGTGCTTACGTGAACGAAAGTGCAACGGATCAGGTTGTTGAAGGCGAGTATGGGTCGGCGAAGGAAAAATCAGTCGCTGGCCAGAACGCGATCCGTCAGCTATCGCAGCCGGTGAAAGGCAAACTGTTTATCGCGCAGGCCTTAACGTTCGCCTCTGGGGTGTTGGCTATCGCACCCTATGTGGCTTTGGTGGAGCTGGGAGCTGCGCTGATGCAAGACCGGGTGGACCCGGCGCGGGTGAACTGGATCGTGATGCTCCTTGTTTCTGCTTACATGGCGCGGTTGACTTTGTATTTTGTTGCGTTGGGCGTGACGCATTTTATTGACCTGTCGTTGCGTAATCAGATGCGTCGGCAAATTGCCGCCCGAATGTCGACTGCTCCGCTGTCGTGGTTTACCCGCGAGGGCGAAGGGAAGATCCGCAAGACCATTCAGGATGATACGGCCACGGTGCACACAGTGATCGCACACGGGCCGATCGAGAAACTGAACGCAATCGTCTCCCCGCTCGCCTTGTTGGCCTATGCGTTCGTGGTGGATTGGCGGCTCGCTCTGCTGTCGATTGCGACGATTCCGGTTTATGTGGGCATGTATGGCATGTCGATGCGTGGGATGAATGAGAAGACCGCGGAAATGGACACCAAGCTTGCTCAGGTTTCGGCAACGATGGCCGAGTTCGTTGCCGGTATCTCAGTGGTGAAAGCGTTCGGCAAGGTTGGCCAAGCACATAAAGCCTATTTAGATGCAGCTAACGAGTTTTCTAAGTTCTACCGGGCGTGGTGTATGCCGCTGGTGTCGATGTCGGTCGCCTCATTTTCGTGGGTGTCGATCCCGGTGTTGTTGATCGTGAACCTTGGCGGTGGCGCGTTGATGATGAACGCCGGTTGGGTGAGCATCTACGAGGTGATAGCGACGACGTTGATTGCCTTGGTGCTGCCGGGAGCGTTGATGGCAGTCGCAACCATCGCCTGGTCTTATCAGCTCGCAGGTTCAGCGGCAGTACGGCTGGTGAATGTCATGGAGCTACCGGCGTTGAGTCAGCCCGATGCGCCACAGACACCACACGGTCATGATATCGAGATTCGGGGTGTGTCGTATGCCTATGACGACACCCAGGCATTAGACGAGGTGAGCCTGAGCATTCCGGCAGGCACGGTGACCGCGCTGGTTGGCCCGTCGGGTGCGGGGAAGTCGACGTTGGCGAGTTTGATGGCCCGCTTTGATGACCCGGACGCTGGCACGATCACCATCGGCGGGGTTGATCTAAAGAGCATTTCCCAGGATGTGTTGTATTCGACGGTCGCATTCGTCCTGCAAGATGCACAGCTTATTCGCGACACCATCCACAACAACATTGCCCTGGGCGCGCGAGACGCAACCTTGGATCAGGTGCGGCAGGCGGCGAGAGCAGCGCAGATCGACGAGTTCATCATGAGCCTGCCAGATGGTTACGACACTGTGTTGGGGGAGGACACCCACGTTTCGGGCGGGCAGGCAGCCCGTATCGCGATCGCCCGGGCGCTCATGGTTGATGCCCCAGTGTTGGTGCTGGACGAGGCGACGGCGATGGCGGACCCGGAATCGGAATCGAAAATCCAACAAGCTCTCTCGACTCTTGCCAAAGGCAGAACCGTGATTGTGATCGCCCACCGACTGGCCTCGATCAGGGGCGCGGATCAGATTGTCGTCATGGAACGCGGGGGCATTGCTGTGGTCGGTAAACACGACGAGTTGTTGGGTAATGCGCACTATCAGGCACTTCTTGCCCAAGGTGCATGCGAGGAGATGACACGATGAATCAACTATTGCTGCCACGCTTTAAGCGTTTGATGGAACCCGCCTCGTGGCGAGACCTTTCGGTTGGTCAAGCGTGGGGTGCGGTCTCAGGACTGTGTCACGGCTTTGCCCTGCTCGCGCTACTCCCTGCAGCAAGCGCCTTGGCGACCGGAATGCCGGTGTGGGGGCTGTCGTTTTGGGGCTGGCTCATCGCCTTGGCGGTGTTCGCGGTGCTGGGCGTGGGCACGGAGTTTTATGGCATGCGCACCGGCTATATCGGCGCGCTTGGATTCATTCACGACGTCCACCAGGCAGTAGGTAACAAAGTAGCCCGCCTACCGTTGGGAGTGTTCGATTCGGGTAGCTCTGGACGGCTGTCGCGCATGGTCACCCAGGAAATGATGAACTTGGGCGAGTCGGCGGCACATTTCATTTTCTCTCTCGTCCAAAAACTCTCGGCCGTGCTGGTGATCACTGTGGGAACCTGGTTCTGGGATTGGCGGCTGGGACTGACCTTGACGATCGCGTTCCCGATCATGCTTGCCTTCCTCCATATTTCCCGTGTGCTTCTCGATAAGGGCAAGAAGGTTTCCGAACCAGCCGAATCGGAGCTGGCGGCTCGCATGGTCGAATTCGCCACCTGCCAAGGCGCGCTGCGCTCCTGCCATGTCGCCGACGACTACCCGGCCCTTGATCGGGCATTCAAACAGGCTGACCGCAAGGGTCGCAAAGCATTGTGGATCGAAACACTAGCGAACCTGATTAATGGGATGTTCGTTCAAGCGCTCATTGTGGTGATGATCTGGCTGACCGCCCAACTCGCCCTCGGCGGGCAAATGAATGCGCTGAACGCCGTGGTCACAATCGGCATGTGCCTGCGGTTCACCACCATGCTCCAAGACATCGGTGGCTGCATGACCGGGCTGGAAGAACGCCGCCAGCAGATGAACCACGTCGACAAGGTCATGGATGCCCCCGAACTGTCCGAACCCGATGCCTCTACACCGATAAACGCCCCTGGTGATGTTCGTTTCGAGGACGTCACCTTCGGCTACGATCCGGACACCCCGGTTCTCCGTGATATTTCCTTCCATGTCCCGCAAGGTGGCATGTGTGCCCTGGTTGGTCCATCTGGGTGCGGGAAGACGACGATCGCCCGGTTGGTTGCACGTTTCTGGGATGTGCAGTCCGGCAGCGTGCGCGTTGGCGGAGTGGACGTGCGCGAGCAGACCACCGAAGATTTGATGCGCCAGGTGTCTCTTGTCTTCCAAGACGTCTACTTATTCAACGACACTCTCGAAGCCAACATTCGCCTTGGCAACCCAGAAGCCACCGATGAAGAAATCAGGTGGGCCGCTGACCTGTCGGGCGTGACGGAAATCGTCAACCGCCTCCCAGATGGCTGGAATTCATTGGCGGGTTCTGGCGGGCGTGCACTGTCAGGTGGGGAACGGCAACGCGTCTCTATCGCTCGCGCCTTGGTGAAGAAGGCCCCGATCGTGCTTTTCGATGAGGCCACCAGCGCATTGGACGCGGAAAATGAAGCCAATATTGTTGCGGCGATGAATGAGCTACGCAAGCACTCCACGCTGATCGTGATCGCCCACAAACTTGAAACCATTCGACAAGCTGACCAAATTATTGTGCTCTCCCACGGTGGGCGTATCGCCCAGCGCGGGTGCCACGACGAGCTGGTCAACCAGCCGGGTCAATACCGCGATTTCTGGCAAGAGCGCATCAACGCAGGCGGATGGCAACTCGTCTAAACACAGCGCATATCAGCACATAAAAGGAAAAACTATGTCCACACCCACATCCTCGCGCCTCAACGCGCGCGACTTCATCAATATCGGCGTCTTCACTGCCTTGATGTTCGTCATCGTGTTTGCATTCGGAATGCTCGGGTTCATTCCGGCTGCCATGTATGCCGGCTTCTTGCTTTCTATCCTCGTTAACGGCATCGTCTTTGCGCTGTTTACTGCCCGCACTCCGAAGATGGGGGCGTTGACAATCATGCTGATTATCATCGAAATCCTCTTCTTCGTGACCGGCCACTGGGTGGGAGGAATTGCGATCGCCGCTGTGTTCGGCCTGCTCGCTGACTTGGTGATCACCAAGGGGCCGAAGAGCGTGAAAGTTCGTGTCCCGCTGGCATATGCACTGTTTATTCTGCCGATCTATGTTTCCCCGTGGATTCCGCTATTTATGAACCAAGACGCATATATGTCGCAGATCGCCGAACAAATGGGTGCCGAGTATGCCGCCAAGATGGCACAGGTCGTCACGATTCCGATTCTGCTGGGCTTCTTCGGCGTGATGCTCATCGTGGGCTGGCTTGCTGGTCTGTTGGGAACCAGGGTCGCGCGCAAACACTTTGAACGGGCCGGTCTTGTCTAAACTTCCCGACCCGCGCACCATTATCGCAGCGCTCGTCATCGTCTCCACCACGATCTACAGTGCCTACTCGCCGTGGTTCGTGTGTACTCTGGGCGGATTCGCCGCCGTGATGCTGACGAGCGCTACGATCAACCCCAACACGCTCGTGCGCCCGAGCTGGGTGGCCGTCTACCTGGCCACGTTTGCGGCTCTCGGCACACTCGTCTTCGTGATACCCCTGGTCTGGAAATCAACAGCCAGCGCGTTCCTCGTGCTGTTTCTGCAGTGGATGTGGCGATTCAGCGTCAGCGCAGGAATGGGAGCCTACGCGATCGGCGTAATCCGACCCGCCACCTTGCAAAAAGCACTCGCCAGCTCACGAATCCCGACCTGTTTCACGATCCCGATCTCAGTCGCGTTACGTGTGCTGCCCGTGATCGGCCACGAAGTTAAAGCGATCTCAGATGCCATGAAACTACGCGGCATGTCCGTGCTCTCACTGCGTGCGGCGCAATACTTCACAATCCCTCTGCTATCGACCGTGGTACGCAGCGGGGACGAACTGGCATCGGCCGCCCTCGTGCGCGGACTGGGCGGAACCGCAAAGCCCACCTCAGTCACAGTCGTGAAATTCCGAGTGGTCGACGCAGTCATTCTGCTCATCGTTATCGGCTTCGCGATATGGAGAATCGTCCTATGACAATAGCCCAAGCAACTAGGGTCACCTTCACCTATCGAGGAGCAGACCACCCCTCAATCAACGACGTAACCATCACCATCACACCCGGAACCGTCACCTTGCTGTGTGGCGCATCCGGGTCAGGAAAAACCACCGCACTACGGCTATTTAACGGGCTCATCCCGCACTTCCACGACGGCGACCTTACCGGAAACGTCACAGTCGACGACATTGACGTGGCACAAACAGACCTGCCACGCCTTGCCCACCACTGTTCGACAGTGTTTCAAAACCCGCGCACCCAGTTCTACACCACCCACGTGCGCCAAGAACTCGCCTTCGGCCCAGAAAATCTCGGCCGCGACCCGCAGGAGATCTGTGCCCGCATTGACGAGGTCGCAGCCGAGTTAGGTATCGCCGACCTGCTGGAATCCCGCGTCACACAACTATCAGGCGGACAGATGCAACGCGTGGCCTGCTCCGTCGCCATGTGCAACAACACGTCGCTGATCGTCTTTGACGAGCCAACCGCGAACTTGTCCGCTGACGTTATCGACCAACTCGCCACACTCATCGCCAGGCTCAAAGCCGATGGACACACCATCATCATTGCTGAACACCGGCTAAGTTTCCTTTCCGGGATCGTCGACCGTGTCTACTGCTTCGACAAAGGCAAGATTGTCCTCACCGCAACCGGCGAAGAGTTCTACGCTACCTCGGATGAGGAGCGCAAACAGCTTGGGCTGCGATCCCTAGTGCCCGTATCCATGCCGAGCCTGCCCGAACCAGAAGGTGAAGGGCTCACAATCGACAACCTCGCCTTTGCCTACCGCCACGGAAACACAGTCCTCAATATTAACCACGTGTTGTTTCCGGCAGGGAAAATCACGGCACTCCTCGGCCCGTGCGGGTCAGGCAAATCAACACTGGCACGCATTGTTTGCGGACTAGAAAAAGCCAAACATGCATCCATCACACTCGGCGGACAAAAATTCACCAGCCGCGACGCCTACCTTGTGATGCAAGACCCTACCCGACAGTTGTTCTCAGATACCGTCATCGACGAAGTCACGCTCGGCACGACCAAAGCCGAAAAGCAACACATCGATGCCCACGCGATCCTTGAAGAACTCGACCTTGCCGACCACGAGGCTGATCATCCGCAAGCACTCTCTGGCGGGCAACGTCAACGTCTGGTTATTGCTACAGCGCTTGCTGCGAACAAGAAAGTTTACATCTTCGACGAGCCCACGTCCGGTGTTGGCTACAAACACCTTGTCGCGATTTCCCGAGTAATGCGTAAACTCGCTGACACTGGTGCCGTCGTCATCGTCATCACCCACGATGCTGAACTCGTTACCGAGGTCGCCGACCACGCTATCCACCTCGACCAAATCAACGCCTGCTAACGCAAACGCTCACTCAGCCGAAAGAGAGGAAAGTGTTTCTACAGGTCAGAGTTAACGCGCTATACACTCGCTAACGCAAGCGATTTTCTTGACCCCCTTGGGGCATACTCGCTAACGCAAACGCCTACTTATCATTTTCGACGTCTAAGTGGAGCCGATGACGGGAATCGAACCCGCGCCGCCTGCTTGGGAAGCAGGAGTTCTACCATTGAACTACATCGGCACACAGTAGGCGGAATGATTAAAAGCACGCCACGGGATTGGCACAGTAGGTGTGGCATGCAGGCAATCAGTCGCCCTCTGTAACTTCAATGTAGCACTCTCGATTCGTGTCGAAAAAATTGGTCTTGAAGACCCTCTGTCCGTCTTTTCGGGTTAATCGCTGATCTCCTTGTAGGACCTTATCCAGTCCTTCCCGGGGGATTCAGTGCGGGCATATCCTGTAACCCGCACACGCTGTGTATTACAGAGCGGTTAAGCTGGTCTATGTGTTGCTCTCAGATCGTGATATTCGTGCCGCTATCGATGCCGAAGGCTCCGGCCATCTCGGCATTGATCCTTTTGACCCGAAGATGATTCAGCCTTCGTCCATCGACGTGCGTCTGGACAAGTTCTTCCGAGTTTTTAACAACTCGCAGTACACGCACATCGATCCGAAGTTGCCGCAGGAAGAACTGACGTCCCCGCACGAGGTTCCAGAAGGGCAGCCCTTCATTCTTCACCCGGGCGAATTCGTCCTGGCATCGACCCTGGAGTACTTCACTATTCCTCCGCACCTAGCAGGCCGCCTGGAAGGTAAGTCTTCGCTGGGGCGTCTGGGCCTGGCAACGCACTCGACCGCCGGCTTTATTGACCCAGGGTTTTCAGGCCACATCACGCTGGAGCTATCCAATGTGGCGAACTTGCCTATCGCACTGTGGCCGAACATGAAGGTCGGCCAGCTGGCACTGTTCAAGATGTCCTCGCCGGCAGAGGTGCCTTACGGTTCCGGCAAGCTCGGTTCGAAGTATCAGGGGCAGCGCGGCCCGACGCCGTCGCGTGCGTACCTGAACTTCCGCGATGAGGAATAAGGCACCTGAAACTCGGGATATGAACTCGGAATATAAATGAATTGTGAATAGCCCCGAGTGAATTCTCGGTGAAGAAATGGAAACAATTGTTCAATAAAGAGTTTTCGCAGGTGAAAAGCCTAAATATGGGCCTTTAGTTCACACCATTTAAGGGTTAAATCGGCTTGATGGCCTTTTATCTTTCGATAAATAATAGCCCTTATGCGTATTACGGTTATTGGTACGGGTTACCTAGGCGCCACTCATGCCGCGGCGATGGCGGAGTTAGGCCACGAGGTTCTCGGCGTAGATGTTGATCCCGCCAAGATTGAGGCATTGTCCGCAGGCCAAGTTCCTTTCTTTGAGCCTGGCTTGCCCGAACTGCTAAAGAAGCACGTTGAGTCGGGGCGACTACGTTTCACCACTAACTACGACGAAGCCGTTGAATTTGCGAACGTCCACTTCGTAGGTGTCGGAACTCCGCAGGTTAAGGGCTCGTACGCCGCCGATGTTCGCTATGTGGACGCCGCCATTACCGAATTGGCTAAGCGCGTCGTCGGCAAGCATTTAGTGTTTGGTAAGTCCACTGTGCCCGTCGGTACCGCACCGCGCCTGCAGGAGCTGGCTGCGAAAATGATTGGTGAGCGCGCCGAAGCCGGTGATGAGCAGTTGAAGAACACCAGTCTCGAAATCGCCTGGAACCCGGAGTTCCTGCGCGAGGGCTTCGCGGTAAAGGACACCCTGGAGCCGGACCGTGTGGTGCTGGGCACCCAGAAGCCGGGCATGATCCTCAATGGTGCGGGTCAGGAGGTCGAATCGATTGCCGAGGCCAGTTTGCGCGAGTGCTTCGGCCCTATCTTCGAGCGCGAGACTCCGCTTATCGTCGCGGACACCGCCACCGCAGAGCTGGTGAAGGTGTCGGCGAATGCATTCCTCGCCACCAAGATTTCCTTCATCAACGCGGTCTCCGAAATCTGTGAGGTCACAGGTGCGGATATCACCACGCTTGCCGACGCCATCGGTATGGATGCCCGAATTGGCCGCCGCTTCCTCAACGCGGGTCTGGGCTTCGGCGGCGGTTGCCTGCCGAAGGATATCCGCGCATTCATGGCCCGCGCCGGTGAGCTGGGCGTTGACCAGGCGCTGACCTTCCTGCGTGAGGTCGATGCGATTAACATGCGTCGCCGTGAAAAGACCGTTGACCTGGTGCGTGGTAGCTTCGGCGGCTCGCTGCTCGGCCACACCGTGACCGTGCTGGGTGCGGCTTTCAAGCCGAACTCTGACGATGTGCGTGACTCCCCGGCGCTGTCGATTGCCGGTTCGCTGTCTCTGGCGGGCGCTTCGGTGATTGTTTATGACCCGCAGGCCATGGAGAACGCCAAGAAGAATTTCCCGACCTTGGAGTATGCACCGAGCATCGAAGCAGCTCTGGAAGGCTCGGAGATGGTTGTCGTCGCCACCGAGTGGCAGCAGTTCCGCGACATCGACCCGGTGGCTGCGAAGAAGCTGGTCAAGCGCGCAGCGGTGCTCGACGGCCGCAACTGCCTGCCAGCAGATCAGTGGCGTGCCGCAGGCTGGGATGTCACCTGCCTCGGCCGCGGCTAAATGCTAGCTGCCCTCGAGCGCTTCGGAAACTTCATACCCTCCGGGGCCACGGTATAGGCGGCGATGAGGGTGGTAATCGGCACTGCGAGTACCAAAGCCACCGCACCGATGGTGGAACGCAGCAGCTCTGTGGCCACGACATCGGAGGTCAACGACTGCATCAGCGGCCGGTCGGAGACGCTTAACAAAATCGATAGCGGTAGTGCGGTGCCGAGGTACGCCAGTACCAGTGTGTAGACCATCGACGCGATGTGATCGCGACCGACGCGCATTGCCGAGCGGAAGACCTCCATAGGGCGCGACCGCGGAGCTGCTTCGTAAAGCTCCTGGACGGTCGATGCCTGGGCGATGGTGACGTCGTTAAGCACGCCCAACGCGCCGATGATGAATCCCGCCAGAAGCAGACCTGTGACGGAGACGTCAGGCAGGTAAAGCTGAATGAGCAGGTTGTCCTCGTTGCCGAGACCACGTAGCTGCGACGTGGAGATAGCGAGGTTGGCCAGGCCCGCCGCCAGTACCATCGTGGTGAGTGTTCCCGCCAGTGCGGAAGCTGACTTCCAATTGATGCCATGAACGAGGAAGAGCACCGGGAAGAGAATCGCCGCGCCCGCCGTGATAGCCAAGGCCACAGGATCGCCGCCGCGTAGCAGTGCCGGAACCAGGAATCCCATCACTGCGGCCAGCGTGATGCCAAGACCAATGAGGCTCAAGACCCCGCGAGTCATGCCGACGAGGATGATGAGCAGCACCGCTGCGCCGAGCCACATCCAGATGGTCGTGGTGCGATCCTTGTCCAGGAAGGTGTAGGTGTTGCCGATGCTAGCGGTGTCGACAACCTGATGAGGTGCGAGGTCGACGACGTTAGTGTCGGCCGCGGGAGCCTCGGGGGCAGGTGGTGCGGGTGGAGCAGGAGCAGCAGGAGCTTCTGCGCCGGATTCAGGTGCTGGTTCCTGCTCCGGGGCTGGAGCTGGTGCCGGAGCCTCTGCATCAGGAGCAGGCTCACCCTCTGCGCCCTCAGGGGCAGGCGCGGGAACAACGCCGGGAGCCGGTGTCATCAACCCCGGATCCGGCACGGCACCATTGTCGACAGCTCCGGTACCGGCCGCGTTTGGGCGGTGAATTGCCAGGACGACCTTGTCGCCCTCCGCCAGCTCAATCTCGCCGGGCAGGCCGGATGCTTCCAGCAGAGTCTTCTTGCCCTCGTCTGGACCCGAGGTCAGCTCAATGACCGAGAGCTGGCACTTCGGCGCCGCGGGGTCATTGAGGGAGGCCGCCAGCCCTGGCCGCGGCTGGTCATCGAAGACGCGTCCGTTGTCAGGCGAATTGCACGCGCCGACGCTGTGCTTTACGACGGTTCCCTTAACCGTCTCTGCAGCTGACGTCTGTGACTGCAGGAATCCCGGCCCTGGGCTCGGAGCTTCACCCGATGGCCAGAGCCCAATCACTGCGAGGAAAGTGGCAATACCAGCAACTGTGAGAACTGTGGCCAGCAAGCGACGTGCTCTTGTGGGGTTGTGCCGCGGTTTCGTTGGTTTTGGTTTGGCTTGCGCAGGTTCGTTTTGCCGTGCCGGTGCTGGTTTTGAATGTGCGGCAGGCTCTGCAAGTCGTGCTGGGGCAGCCGAGGTTGCAGAGTTGGGTTGATTCGCGGTATTGACAGCCCGGAACCGGCCGGTAGGGGAGCCGCTGTTCGAGTTCTTCAGTACGTCGAGATGCGCACCTATGTCGGAACCCGGAGCAACGTGAAAAGGTTGCTGGTTGTCAGAGTTCATTGAATCTTTTGAATGCCTGCCCACCCTTAATAACCTAATCGCTGCACCAGCACCGGAAGGCGTACCGCCATTCCGGCGCGCCGAGCCGTAGTCATCAGCGCTATGGCTCACCTATCGATGCAATACTCACTCATCGATGCGCTCCAGTGTGTCCATAAGTGAATAGCGCATCGATATGTGAGAAGGGCAGAACCAATAGCGTGCGCAACCCTAAGTACAGCTATTGCTTGTAGCTGACCAGGAAGTTGCCCAGGCGCTCGATAGCTTCCTTCAGGTCGCGTGCCCATGGCAGGGTGACAATTCGGAAGTGATCCGGCGTCGGGTAGTTGAAGCCAGAGCCGCCGACCATCAGGATCTTCTCTTCACGCAGGATGTCGAGCATCAGCTTTTCGTCATCGTGAATTTCGTAGACGTTCGGATCCAGCTTCGGGAATGCGTACATTGCTCCCATCGGCTTCACGCAGCTCACGCCCGGAATTGAGGTCAGTCCCTCGTAGGCGACATTGCGCTGCTCCAGGAGGCGACCGCCTGGCAAGATCAGGTCCTCGATGGACTGGTAACCGCCAAGTGCCACCTGAATGCCGTGTTGAGCAGGGACATTCGGGCACAGACGGGTGCTGGCCAGCAGGTTGATTCCCTCGATAAAGCCCTCTGCGTGGCGCTTCGGGCCAGTCAGTACCATCCAGCCCGCGCGGTAGCCGGCCACGCGGTAGGTTTTGGACAGGCCGTTGAAGGTGATACAGAGCAAATCCGGGGCCAAGGAAGCAGTGGAAATGTGCTCTGCATCGTCGTAGAGGATGCGGTCGTAGATTTCGTCGGAAAGCAGCAGGAGTGAGTGCTCACGAGCGATATCGACGATGGCTTCGAGTGTCTGGCGTGTGTAGACCGCGCCGGTCGGATTGTTCGGGTTGATGATGACAATCGCCTTCGTGCGATCCGTCACCTTCGAGCGAATGTCTTCGACATCCGGAGCCCAGTTATTCTCCTCATCACACGTGTAGTGGACGGCCTTACCGCCGGCGAGGGTGGTTGCTGCCGTCCAGAGCGGGTAATCCGGAGCTGGAATGAGGACCTCATCGCCCTCGTTGAGCAGCGCCTGCGTGGTGATGGAAATCAGCTCGGAGACGCCGTTGCCCAGCCAGACGTCGTTGACGTCGAAACGGGGGAAATCCGGGTCCATCTCATAGCGCGTGACGACGGCACGGCGTGCGGAGTAAATACCCTTGGACTCGGAGTAGCCCTGTGCGTGGGGGAGGGCCCGGACCATGTCCTGCACGATGGTGTCAGGTGCATCAAAGCCGAACTTCGCCGGATTGCCAGTGTTGAGCATCATGATGCGGTGGCCGTCGGCCTCCATCTGCTCGGCGAGAGTAGTCACCGGACCGCGAATGTCGTAGAGGACGTTCTGCAGCTTGGAGGATTGGTCCAGTGTCTTCAGCGGAGTGCGGCGAGGTGCCTTGATGTTTCCACGACGGGCGGCAACGCGGGCGGCGCGGGACTGCTCGGCCTGAGCGGCCTGCGCAGTCTGAGCGTCCTGCGTTGTCTCGTTGGTGGTTTCGGTGCCCTGGGAAGTGTCTTTACTGGAACTCACCTGTCTAAGCATGCCACTTTTTTGCTCCCGCACCATGCTTTTCTCACAGCGGGGGCAGATTAATTGCACATTGATTGCGCAAAAGCGTCCTGCATGAGGATGCAGGACGCTTTTCTGGGGTTCTGGCTGCTGGGTTCCGGCTGCTAGTTACTGCTTGACTGCGGAGCCGTCGATCTGCAGGGAAATCTCATTGCCAAGGAGCAGGCCGCCAGTCTTAATAGGAGCGTTGTAATCGATACCGAAATCGGTGCGGTCAATCTTGGTAGCTGCCTCGAAGCCAACGCGAGTCTGACCCCATGGGTCTTCAGCGGAGCCGAAAATATCGACATCTAGGGTGATCGGCTTGGTAATGCCGTTGATGGTCAGGTCGCCGGTAACGGTGGCCTTTTCTTCGCTCTGGAGCTCGATAGCGGTGGAAACGAACTCGAAGGTCGGGTTTTCGTCGGTGCCGAAGAAGTCCTTCGAGCGCAGGTGGTTGTCGCGCTCTTCATTGTTGGTGTTGATGGAGTTCGCCTGAATGGTCGCCTTTGCCGTGGAATTCTCCGGCTTGTCGGCATCAAAATTAATAACGGACTCAAACTCAGTGAACTGACCGTGGACCTTAGTGATCATTGCGTGACGAACGGTGAATCCAACGGTGGAGTGCTGTGCATCAAGAACGTAGTTACCAGACTGAAGAGCCATGGTGAATCTCCTAAAAGTTAAAAGTATCTCGAATGTTTCGAAGTATTTTTGTCCGCCGGAACCAACTTCCGGTGTTGACGTATCAACTATAAGCCAGGGAGAGATGACGTGTCAACAAAAAGGTCTTAATATGGAGCCATGCAATTCGGAGTTTTTACAATTGGCGACGTCACAAAAGATCCCACGACCGGACAAATCCCTACTGAACATGAGCGAATTAAGGCAACTGTCGCGCTAGCGAAGAAGGCTGAAGAGGTTGGCCTTGATGTATTTGCTACCGGCCAGCACCACAATCCACCGTTTGTGGCCCCGGCGAACCCGCCGATTCTGCTGGCAAACCTCGCAGCGCAGACCGAAAATCTGATTCTGTCGACCTCGACAACGCTGATTACCACCACCGACCCCGTGCGCATCGCCGAGGATTACGCCTACCTCCAGCACCTTTCCGAAGGCCGCATGGATCTCATGATGGGCCGCGGCAACACCGGGCCGGTTTATCCGTGGTTTGGCAAGGATATCCGCAAGGGGATTCCGCTGGCCATTGAGAATTACCACCTATTGCGCACCCTTTGGCGTGAGGAGAGTGTGGATTGGCAAGGTCAATTCCGCACGCCGCTGCAGTCCTTTACGTCCACTCCGCGTCCGCTCGACGGGGTAGCGCCTTTCGTGTGGCATGGCTCAATCCGGTCCACCGAGATTGCTGAGCAGGCCGCCTTCTATGGGGACGGCTTCTTCCATAACCACATTTTCTGGAATATCGAGCACACCACAGCCATGGTCAATCTCTACCGCCAGCGCTTTGAGCACTACGGTCATGGTGCTGCTGATCAGGCAATTGTCGGACTTGGTGGGCAGGTCTTCTCCGCTGAGACGGAGAAGAAAGCCAAGGAAATTTTCCGCCCCTACTTCGACAATGCCCCGGTCTATGGACATGGGCCATCGTTGGAAGAATTCGAGAACATCACTCCACTGACCGTCGGCACGCCTGAGCAAATCATCGAACGTTACCTGGGCTATGCAGATGCCGTTGGTGACTACCAGCGCCAGCTTTTCCTCATCGATCATGCCGGCCTGCCGCTGGAGATGGCGTTGGAGCAGGTTGAGATCCTGGGAACCGAAATCGTTCCGGTCCTGCGTGAAGAGTTCGAGCGCCGCCGTCCGGCACACGTGCCCTCCGACCCGCCGACGCACGCCTCGCTCGTCGCCGAAGGCGCAGATTCCCCGCACCTGCTGGTCCGCCCGGCGGAAAGGAATCAGCAGTGAGAAAGCTTGTCGTAGTAAGCGCTGGCGTTTCCGACCCATCGACCACGCGCATCCTCGCGAATCGCATCGCGGAAGCTGTTGACGTGCAGGTCTCCAAGCGCGGCGAAGGTCTCGAGATCGAGTACATTGAGCTGCGCGAACTCGCTGTCAGTCTCGGCACTGTGATGTCCACAGGGCTTTACGACGAAAAATTGCGCACCGCCCTCGATACTGTCAGCGGTGCTGATGGATTGATTGCCGCGACCCCGGTGTTCGCAGCGTCCTACTCGGGGCTTTTCAAGATGTTTTTCGACGCCCTGGATAAGGATGCGCTGACCTCCATGCCGGTCATTATTGCTGCGACGGCTGGCACAGCGCGGCACTCATTGGTGCTGGAGTATGCGATGTGTCCGCTATTTAGCGGCACCACGGGAGGTTGTAGTAGTCGCAAGAGAAGGTATCGGAAAGAGCGTATTCCTTGACCTGTAGTTCATCGCTGCTGGTTGCGGTTGTCGGTGCAGCGGTAGCGGCAGTAGCAGCAGGGGCACCGGTCAGCGCGCCCAGGGAAAGTGCTGCGGATGCAATGGTGGTAGCAAGAACAGAAGTGCGTCGAAACATTAGGTAGTACTCCGAAAGATATCTGCCTCGGCAAAGTGTCAGGGCTTTGTGGACTGCCGGACTTCGCCAGTGATTAATAAAGAAATCATAACTATTTAATCAAGAGTGTGAAGCGTGAGGGGCCCTTCGTCTGCCCGCTCCCGGGGGTGGCCAAATGGCTACTCTATGGTGTCTTTATGTAGGTGGGGTAGTGGCCGAAATGTTGATTGCCCAATACCAAGTGGTCGACCAAGGCATTTTTGAATTGGTTCAAAAGGTGTAGTTCTAATGCGATTAAATTAATCGCTGAAATCTTATTGTGGCGACCATAATCGCTGTTCAAACGCTGTAATATGCCTTATTTTCGCATGGTGGAAATCGGTGAGATTCCATTTTTACTATGTGGATAATCGCTGTGGCCGTCGTAAAGCGAGTCGAAAATTTTCTATTACAAAACGCTGAATTTCGACTTACCTTAGCAGGTGTTAGTTCAAGTATTTCCTTACGAGTTGCTCGTCACACCCTGAAAGGATTTCGCCGTGAAGAAGACCCTGCTCTCCGGCTCCATTGCAGCCCTGGTTACCATGTCCTCGCTGGCTGTCGCCCCGATGGCCGAAGCTGCCCCAGCCCCCACCCCGGGCACCGTCGGTGGCACCTGCTCCGTTGAAGGCCAGTCCGGCCAGTCCCTGAAGATTACCGGCTCGAAGTTCGAGGTCGAAGGCACCGCCACCGTCGCTAACTACGGCGATACCGACCTGCCGCTGACCCAGACCCTCAAGGAGGGCAAGACCAAGTCCTGGAACGTCGGCGGTTCGGTCGACTTCGACCTGCTCAAGCTCTTCCACGTCACCTTCAGCGCTGGCTACCAGTCGACTCAGACCTGGGAAGTTGGCCAGACCCTCGGCCCGTACCCGGTCAAGCCTGGCTACACCGGTGTTCTGGAGTATGGCTTCCTGAACCAGTCCTTCGAAGGCACTCACCTGACCTGCAAGGGTGGAAAGTGGATTGACGCAGGTCGTCCGTACTGGGGCACCATCCCGAAGGAGCGTCACATTCGCGTTTCCATGCGCGCCAACGAAGCTGATCGCTCCGTGGACGGTGCTGCTCCGCAGGTCAAGGAGTACGCCGTCTAAGACGGGCTGAGCCTCTTTAAGACCTCGAAGTAGAAGGAAGTTTCTCCATGTTGAGCCTGAAAAAGAAGGCCCTGGCCTGCGCGGTGATGGGTGCAAGTCTTCTTGCACCAGGCATCGTCGGACAGGTCGCGGCGACCCCGCTGACCCAGACCCCCGACCAGGATGAGCACCACACCGGTTTCACCAATACGGATAAATGTGACCCGGTCAAGGATGCCAAGCGTCACCCCTGGGAACAGTGGATTACCGACGAATGGGACCGCTACAACGGCACTAACTCATTCACCAACCGCACTGACCGCCCGATTCAGTACACCCTCGAGGTGACAGAGGGGGTCAACGAGTCCGTGAAGGCCATGAGCTCCGGAAATATGTGGGACGTGTTCCTCCACGGGGTGAAGAACAAGTACGGCATCGTCGAGGTCAGTCAGTGGTCGGTTGGCGACAAGCTGGGCCCGGTGACCGTCAACCCTGGTGAGACCGTTCGCGCAGACTACGGCGTGCACATGAAGTCCTTTATTGGCCGTGTTCGCACCTGTGACCAGAAGACCGGCCTGTGGCGCGGTGAGCCTTACTTCGGTGAGTACAACGGCAAGGGGCCGTCGACTCGCTTCGTGGTCTGGCACAAGACCACCAAGGAGGGCGAGCACCGTCAGCAGTGGGCGCCTGTCAGCGGCAACTCCGGTGACGGCGGCCCGGCATCCGTCACGATTAACGACTAGGAGCAGTTATGAAAAAGCGTGTTGTCGCCATGTGCTTGACGACGGTCTTTGCGCTCGGACTCGGCGCTCCGACAGCAGTGGCCGCCCCGAATCCGGGAGCTGGTGAACCGTTCGCGCCGGAGGAGTGGGTACCAGTGCCCAAGCCAGCGGCAGTTGACCGCGGCCCGGCGCTGGGAACCACTTGTGAAGCTCCGGGTTCGGTGGCTGAGTTCGTGGAAATCACCGGCTCTCGCTACGACGTTGAGGGCGTTGTTTCTACGAAGAATGACATCGGTGATGAGCCGATTCCGCTGACGCAGACCATTAAGGAGTCCAAGACCAAGAAGTGGTGGACCAATATCTCCGTCAGCGTGAAGGTCAGCAAGGAGCTCAACCGCAAGTACTCCTGGGAATACTCCCGAGAGATGGTTTGGAGCCTCGGGCAGAAGATCGGGCCATACGAAGTACGCAAGGGTGAAACTGGTCGTCTGAGCTGGGGATTCCTGGTTGACGAGTTCGCCGGGCAGACAGTCCGCTGCAACGCCAACTCGAAGACGTGGCAGCCGATTGGGCGCAGCTACTTTGGCGTGGCTCCGCGTGAGCGACATGTCGAGGTGACCATTCAGTAGTTACACAGTTCTCTCTCTCCACACTCAGCACGGGTAAAAGGGGGCCTATTCACGAAAGTGAATAGGCCCCTTTTTTTGCTATCTATCTCGGGCCTGCAAAGGCTCAATTCAGAGCCGCTAACCGGCCAAATCTCAGAGCCCCTGGTTATTCTGCGGCAGCGGATGCCGGCGGGTGGAAGCCTGCGTCTATTGCTTTCAGCGCCAGGTCCAGGCGAGAGGTAGCTCCAAACTTATTGAACATGCTGGAGAGGTGCTTCTTGATAGTGCCCGGCGACTTGCCGAGTTCCTTGGCGATGTCGTGGTTTGACTTACCGCGGCAGATTAGGCCGAGAACCTCTCGCTCGGCTTGAGTGATCTTGTACGAGGAAATGTTGCGGGACGGCAGAGTTTTAATCAGCCGAGTCGCAGAAATCGGCGAGATGACGGTGCCACCCTGGAAGACATCTTCAACGGTGCCAATGACAGATTCCGGGCGGGCAGTTTTGAGAATGTAGCCATTTCCGCCGAGACTCAAGATTTTCAGCATTGTTTCATCGGTATCAAATGAGGTGATAGCGATGAATTTCGGTGGATTCTCCACCTTCTTAATGCGCTCAAGTAGCTCAACGCCGTCCATGTTGGGCATATGAATATCGGTCAAAACTACGTCAACGCCACCGCGGGCAATAATGTTGAGAGCCTCGTGGCCATCGCTGGCTTCATCGACCACGGTGATATGCGGTGCCTTCTTGAAATAGGTTCGCAGCGTCGAGAGTACGAGTGGGTCGTCGTCGACAATGAGAACCTTAATGTCAGACATCCGCGAACCTTTCATAGAAGTTATAAAAACCGAACAATATCTGTCATCGTGTGATATTACTACGCTAACCAGGACTTTTCGAGAGATATCTTCGTCACAGGCGGCTACTACATCAATCTTACGCTAGCGTAACCTACTGGTTGGTAGGTGGCATGTGGAGTTTGCAATTCCACACATTTCCTTCTCGTTCTGACGTGATGGAACCGTCCCACGGTCGCACTCGCCGATGCAGTGAGGAAAGCCCCAAACCGCTCGAGAGCATCGCCCGCGGCAGAAAATGCGGTAGCGCCTTCGATATCTGATTGCTGATGTCGAGCGTGAAGCCATCTTCTTCATTGCTCAGCGCCAGAATGTGAACGTTCGTTTGCGGTTCGCCGTACTTCTGAATGTTCGTGCAGAACTCCGACAGCGCCGGCGAGATAACCTCTGAAATCTGCGTCAAAGAGGGCTCGGTTTCGATCCTCGTGGCCAGCGAAACGTTAAACCCAGCTTCCTGTAGTTCATCTTTGGCCTGTTGGAGCACCTTGTTCATGCTGGGAACTCGCTCATCCTGGCCGATAGCGGAGGTCAAAGAACTCTCGTCGTCAGCGGATTTCAGCAATGAAAGCAACTGGCGAAGCTGTAGCAGGCCTTCTCGGGAGGTCTCTGCGATGTCCTCCAGGGATTCTTCAAGTTTTTCATCGGTCCCTTCTCGCTCGATGGCGAGCGCCTGTGCCAGCATGGTTACGCGAGTAAAGGACTTGGCGGTGGAGTCGTGCAGTACGGTCGCCAACTCAAGGCGTTGTTCTTCCAGAGCGCGGTTAGATTCAATCGTTGCCCGCCGGCGTTGCTCTTTGTAGCGGCTGCGCATCATGCCGATGGCGTAGGCAATTACAAAAAGCAGTGTTGTCACAAAGGTTGCGACATGGTCGCGTGCGAAAGTACTTGTGTTTACGTCGTAGTTTGAAATCACCAACAAGAGCAACGCAGTGATTCTCGCCGGCATCTTGTTGTTGTTAGCACGCATCACTTCCACGATGAGAAGCGCACAGAAAATCTGCATTGGAGCTTGCTCTGTTGGGAGGAAGGTCAACGCCAAGAAATTCGCTGGGACAACCACCATGGCAAAGAGCGGCAAATACGTGGCCACTGCAACAAGAATGACCTGAAGGCCACCGATAATGGTCGGCAACAATAAATCAGAGTTGCTCTCGCGGAAAATTAGCGCATCGAGAGCCGTGAGGATCAGCGCAATGACCATCTCCACTGACCCCGGAGTCCTCAGAAAGTCTCTTATCTGTGACAGCGATTTCTTAATCACTACGCCAAGACCTCTTTCCACACCACAACGCGGTCATCTCTAACGGGATGCAGTAATCAATATGCAGTAATCAATATATTGTCAGTGCGGTTGAGAGTGCCATTTGCATGATTAATGCCGTGGCGCAGGGGTCGTCGTAAAGCACAAAAAATCCGCCCGGGAAGAATAACCTCTCGGGCGGATTCCTGCTTACTTAGCGAGCGCTACTTACGTCGCGCCGATCCTGGCAGCGGAACTCCGTGCTGGTTGCGCGGAAGGTTCTTAGCGCTTGCCGACGGCGCCTGCGTCTCCTCGGCTGGGGTCTCAGTGGCCTGCTCGGTGGAGGTGGCATCTTCCGCCGACTGCTGTTCGGTAACCTCTGGTTGCGCCGGAGCCTGCTCTGCCTCTGGCTGAGCAGGAGCCTCCTGAGCTTCGGTTTCCTCTGCTGCCGGGGCAGGGGTGCTAGCGACTGGCTTGGCCTTGCGTGCGCCACCTGGGATTGGAGCGCCCTTGCGTGCGCCGCCCGGAACCGGAGCACCGGATGCGGTCTTCGGCTGCTCAGCTGCTGGCTGGTCAGCTGCTGGCTGCTCGGACTCGGTGGCCGCTACTTCAGCAGCGGTGTCCTCGGCGGGAGCGGTTTCCTCGGCCTTCGGCTTGGCGGCCGGGGCTGCCTTCTTAGCACCACCTGGAACCGGGGCACCCTTGCGTGCGCCACCCGGAATCGGAGCGCCCTTGGTTGCCTTCGGAGCCTCAGCCGGAGCTTCGGTTTCTGCAGCTGCTGGCTCTGCCTGCGCGGCCGGCTTAGCGGCCTTGGCGCCGCCCGGAACTGGAGCGCCCTTCTTAGCGCCACCTGGAACCGGTGCGCCGGCCTTTGCTCCGCCTGGCTTCGGAGCGCCGCCCGGAGCTGGAGCACCCTTCTTGGCACCGCCTGGGGTCGGGGCGCCGCCCTTTGCACCACCTGGAACCGGGGCGCCGGCCTTGGCGCCGCCTGGCTTCGGAGCGCCACCCGGAGCAGGAGCACCCTTCTTGGCGCCACCCGGAGTTGGTGCGCCGGCCTTGGCACCGCCTGGCTTTGGAGCACCACCCGGAGTCGGAGCGCCCTTCTTGGCACCACCTGGGGTCGGTGCGCCGCCCTTGGCACCACCCGGCTTCGGAGCACCACCCGGAGTCGGAGCGCCACCCTTGGCGGCAGCGCCTGCAGCAGCACCAGCAGCTGCGGCACCAGCGCCGGCAGCGGAAGCCTTCTCTGCCTTCTTCTTCTCGGCAGCCTCAGCCTTCTTGCGCTTAGCTTCCTCTTCCTCGAGGCGCTGACGCTCTTCCTCTTCAGCCTTCTTCGGATCGACCCAGCCACGCTCCGGCTGCTCAATCCACTCCGGTTCGCGTGCCTGCGGCAGCTCGCCGTCGACCTTCACGGAGTCGCGGAGCATCTGGGCGATGTCCAGGACCTCCGGCTTCTTCTCGTCGTCCTCGATGACGTTGTTGACGCCATCGTTCATCATCGTCTTACAGAACGGGCAGCCGATGGCAATTGCCTCAGCGCCGGTTCCGACAGCCTCTTCGGTGCGGTTTACGTTGATGCGCTGACCGATGGTCTCTTCCATCCACATGCGAGCGCCACCAGCACCACAGCAGAAGCCGGTGTTCTTATTACGTGGCATTTCGACGAGGTTGGCGCCGGACGCGCCAATCAGCTCACGCGGAGCTTCGAATACCTTGTTGTGGCGGCCCAGGAAGCATGGGTCGTGGTAGGTGACCTGGCGGCCCTGACCCGAAGCAACCGGCTGCAGGCGGTTAGCACGAACCAGCTTGTTCAGCAGCTGGGTGTGGTGGACAACTTCGTACTGTCCGCCCAGCTCCGGGTACTCGTTCTTGAAGGTGTTGAAGCAGTGCGCACAGGTGACGACAATCTTGCGCTGCTTAGGCGGCACACCGTCGAAGACCTCGTCGAGCTGCTCGATGTTCTGCTCAGCCAACATCTGGAAGAGGAATTCGTTACCAGCACGGCGAGCGGAGTCGCCAGTACAACCCTCGGCCTGGGAGAGCACAGCGTACTTCACACCTGCGGTGTAAAGCATCTCTGCAACAGCCTTGGTGGTCTTCTTCGCATTGTCGTCGTAAGCACCGGCACAACCGACCCAGAACAGGTACTCGGTATCGTCGAAGCTCTCGACATCCTCGCCCCAAATCGGGACAACGACGCCTTCCTTGCGGACCTCATTGATCCAGTCGGCGCGAGTGGAAGCGTTCTGGCCCCACGGGTTGCCCTTGGTCTCAAGGTTCTTGAACAGGCCAGCCAGCTCGGTCGGGAAGTCCGACTCCACCAGGACCTGGTAGCGACGCATATCAACGATGTGGTCGATGTGCTCAATGTCAACCGGGCACTGCTCAACACAGGCACCACAGTTGGTGCAGGACCACAGAACGTCCTGGTCGATGATGCCCTCGTCGCCGTCGCCAACCAGCGGCTTGGTCAGGAGTGCTGCGCCAGCACCTTCGCCCTCGCGAGCGGTTTCGATGGTCTCGCCAGCCAACAGGTACGGGGCAGAAGCGTAAGCGTGGTCACGCAGCTGGTTAACCAGCAGCTTCGGGGACAGCGGCTTGGAAGTGTTCCATGCCGGGCACTGCTCCTGGCAGCGACCACACTCGGTGCAGGAGGTGAAGTCCAGCAGAGCCTTCCAGGAGTGGTCGGTGACTACGCCGGTGCCCATGGAGTCAACCTCCGGGTCAGCCTCTTCCAGGTTCAGGATTTCGCCGTTAGAGGTCATCGGCTTAGCCCCAGCGAGGGCGTTGTAGCCGTCAGCGTTGCGCTTGAGCAGGATGTTGGCGAACGCCAGGAAGCGGTGCCATGCGACACCCCAAGTTAGGTTGCGGCCAACAACGAAGAGCCAGACCATACCGGACAGCAGCTTAATCAGCGCGAAGATGGACACCATGACTTCGGAGGCCGGCAGAATCTGTGCGATACCACCGGTGACGAAGTTCGCCCAGGTCCAGACCTCGGCGCCAGTGTGACCGTGGTCGCCGTAGGTAGCCAGCTTGGCAGCCTTGACGAACATCATGCCCAGGCCCTCGATGAGGACGACGGCCTCAACGAAGTAGGCAGCCTTGGCGTTGGATCCGTAGAAGCGGCTCAGACGCTCCTTGCCCAGGTTGGTCTGGCGGACGAGAATCAGTGCCAGGATGCCCAGGGTGGTGCCCAGGCCGAGCAGTTCGTCGATGAAGTGCCAGGCGGTCAGATTCCTGAGGATTGGCCAACCACCGGCTGGCCAGAAGGTCTGAATGTACGCCTCGAACCACACTAGGGAACCGAGGAGGAAGCCCACCATGACGAACCAGTGAGCCACAGCAACGCCGGGCTTCTTGGCCATCTTGGTGTGACCGACGATCTCTCGGATCATGGTCCAAATACGGGTTCCCCATTCACCGGTGTGACCGTACGTCTTTTGGCCCACCATGATGGTCTTCACCATATGGGTGAATCCCTTAATAAAGATGAACCAGCAGGGCAGGGACAACAGGACGCCAATAACGCCGACTGCGACGGTGAATCCGGTAGATTCCGGAATCGCCGTGTCAGCCGTCGCCGCGGCGAGGTTGAGCACGCTCATAATGTTCCTTCTAGGCTGGCTCAGCCAGGGTGATGGCTGAGTGAAAATAGTTCTCTTGTGAGTTCTATCACGAGCCGCGGACGCTTACCTAACTAATGTGCAAAATAGTGCTGAATTCATCGATACACGGTGTAACCAGCGGTTATTTGACGAATTACGCAAAAAAATCGTTGTTTTATTCGAGAGGGGTTCGAGGGGGTTGACGCCTTCGCTTGACGACGGCGCGCGGCACTTTCGTCGTCACGCATTTGTAGGCGGAAGTGGCGGCGGAGTTGCGTGTATGTAGTTGTCGAGTGTTGTCGATTCGATGTTTTGCGGACGCATTGTGGGGGTAGTGCTGGAGTGCAGGGGTGGGGCTGTGTTGCGAGGTGGAGAAGATGTTCGGTGGCGTGTTGATTTTTGAAGATTGACTGAAGCGGACATCTATTCACATGCGTTACATCCTTAACTTAAATAACAATAGTGACTTCTGTACCTGTGTTTTGGTGGATAATTTGCTATTGGATCCCGGGATTTGCTGGCAGTTAACGAAAAAGTCATTAAATGTAACTCACTTTTATGAATCCCAAGTGGATTTAAAAGCCTCTACGTCCGCAATTTACCTGGTAGGCGGCGTGCTATTTTGGTGGCGAAGAGAGTGCCTGGCCACCCCCGCGTAATTCTTATGTAGGCGCCATTTTGTGTAGCGCCTAGTATTAGCGGCGTGATACTGCGGATTTATCCGCCTGATTCTAAATGGCATGTGGGGTATGGATTTTTCCGTGCCACTTTTCTTGAGAGGGACTTTAATGGCGCGATCTTTCCGTGCAATCGCTATGGCTGGAGCTGGCCTTATTCTTACTGCGAGTGCGGTCTTTGGCTCGGGCGCAGTGGCAAACGCCAATCCGGTCAGTGCAGTCGCAGTCAAGGCGTTCAATAGCTCGCTTGCGACTCCAGTGGTGGTTTCCCCGGTCGGACGTGCAGCTGCGGAGACTGCGTTACTTGATCCTCAGGTGCCGATTATTGTGCTCGGGGCCCGTCTCAATCCCGACTGCAGTGCTCCTGCTGTGTTGACGTCCCGATTGGAAACTGCACGTTCGCTGGCGCTGCGTCATCCGCTTAACCCGGTCGTCGTCACGGGTGGTCGTACTCGGCCGGGCTGCCAGACTGAGGCTGAGTACATGCGTGATGCGCTTGCATCTATGGGAGTGTGGAAGCGACGAATCACGATGGAAACAAACTCAGACTCCACCGTTGAAAACGCGGCAGGCACTGCATACCTTGCAGGATCGGGAGCCCGTGGCGTTCGTGCTGCTGTCATTGTGACTTCTCCAACGCACACACCGCGTGCACGAGACACCTATGCTGCCGCCGACAACTCGGCTCTGTGGCTGGCAGTCCCGTCGACTGTGAACTAGCAGTTTCTAGGAATTGGTGAAGTTTGCCTCGCGCTTTTCAGTGAAAGCGGCCATGCCTTCCTTCTGGTCATTGGAGGAGAACAGGGAGTGGAAGGTGCGACGCTCAAAGAGCAGTCCCTGCGACAGCGTCATTTCGTAGGCCTGGTTGATCTGTTCCTTAATCTGGGTAGTGGCAACCAGAGACTTCGACGCAATGGTGTCGGCGACTTTCAGGGCCTCGTCGAGAAGCGCGTCCGGCTCGACGACGCGGGCGACCAGACCTGCGCACTCAGCTTCCTCGGCACCCATCATGCGGCCGGTGAGGCACATCTCCATTGCCTTAGCCTTGCCGATTGCGCGGGTGAGACGCTGCGAGCCGCCCATGCCCGGAGAGATGCCGAGGTTGACCTCAGGCTGACCGAACTTGGCCTTAGCGCCAGCGATGATGAAGTCCGCCATCATAGCGACCTCGCAGCCACCGCCCAGGGCGTAGCCGTTGACGGCGGCGATAACTGGAGTGCGGACGGAAGTCAGAACATCCCAACGTGCGAACCAGTCAGAGACATACATCTCGGTGCCGGACTTGTCCGCCATCTCCTTAATGTCCGCACCTGCGGCAAACGCCTTCTCGGAGCCGGTGATGATAATCGCGCCGATTCCCGAGTCGTTGTCGAAAGCGGTGGCTGCTGCGCCGATCTCTTCCATGGTCTTGTGGTTCAGGGCGTTCAGTGCCTTCGGGCGGTTCAGGGTGATAATGCCGACGCGACCTCGGGTTTCGGTAAGGATGTTTTCGTAGGTGGTCATTAGATACTCCTTTGGGATGGCTTGAGTTTGGTGAAAGTTGTGTATGTAGCCCGCAATTCCAAAATCTGAAGAACGTGGCTGCGGCTTGAAAAGTCTTTCCTGTATGCGAGGGTACCTGCGGTAGCGGGTGTCGTCAGGCTGTTTGAGCTGATAGGTGCAGGGTGGGGCGAGTTGGTGTCTTTTAGTGCTCGATGTGCCGGTGGCCATATTGGCTAACTAGACAGCTTTGTCTATATACTTCGCTTTATGTCGAACAAGAACACCGCAAACACGCACGAACTATGGGACATTGCTCGCAAGCTTCGGGAAAACCACACCTATGTTGACTTGACTCACGCGTTTCACGCCGGTCAGCCGAAATTCCCTGCGCTTCCCGACGAACAGCGAACACGGCTTTTCACCGTTGCTGAGCATGGATTTGAAATCGACCAGTATCAGTTTGTTGGCCAGTGGGGTACGCATGTGGATCCGCCTGTGCATTTCGTCCAAGAGACGAGAACTCTTGACAATATTGGCGTCGAGCAGATGATCCTGCCTTTGGTCGTCCTAGATTTCACTGCTGAAGTCGCTCGGGATCATGATTTCTCCCCTTCGATTGCTGATGTCGAGGCGTGGGAGGAACGCAATGGTTTGATTCCGGGCGGTGCATTTGTCGCATTTCGCAGTGACTGGTCAAAGCGGTGGCCTGACGCTGAGGCAATGGCCAATGCGGATGAAGAGGGCGTGACTCACTACCCAGGATGGAACGTTGAGGTTGTCGAATGGTTGATAGACAACCGTGGCGTTGTGGCGATTGGGCACGAGACCACTGATACGGACCCCGGCATCGTGGCTCATGGTGGCAGCTTGCCGACGGAACTCTATCTATTAGGGCGTGACCGATGGCAGATTGAACTTCTGGCTGGGCTCGACCAGGTGCCGGAAACGGGGGCTCTCGTGGTTGCCTCCTGGCCGAAGCCAAAGGATGGGACGGGGTTCCCAGCTCGAGTTTTTGCTGTTTTGCCAGTGTAATCCTCCCACTGCCTTCGAACGGTTTTCGAATACGCCATAAAGCTTCGCCTAACTCAATCCGAGCCTAGATGCGTGATTCAGCCGTCATTGTTTGAGAGCTTTGCATTGTCCGTTCACTGCGTCGACCGAAACGACGAGCCGACAGCACGGATTATCCTCCGGCGTGCATTGTCAAGATCGGCCGGCTCTATGTGCTCGCATGGGGTGAGCTCTGTGAAGGCATGGGCGGCAGTGCCGCGGTGAAGGCGGATTCCCGAGTGGCAATCCGCCTGTGGTCTTAACCTCGCTTACGCAGTGAAACTACCAATGCGGCAATACCGGTCAGCGCGCCCACGAGGCCGAGCCCCAGGCCCCAGCCGCCAAGCGTGCTGCTCGAATCCTCGCTGGTAGCAGCTGCGGAATGCTCCACGTCGTCTGAGCGGCTATCGCCGTGGTTTGTCTCGCTGGTGCCATGGTTGTGGCTGTGGTCGTGGCCGTGGCTATGTTCATTGTCTTCCGACTTCTCAATCAGCTCCACAGTTGGAACCGGGTAGTCACTATCGTGGTCCTTTTCAGCCCAGTTCATCGAACCCTTTTCACAGGTTTGCAGCGTCGGCACCTCAACTGTCGACGGCTTTGCGTCATCAGCCACCTTCACGCTGAGCGTCAGAGAATCCTTCAGGTCCGACGGCAGTGGAGTCTTTGCGGTGTAGATGACCTTCTGCACCTTTTCATTCTTGCCAGAGCCGGTCGACTCCTTGGTGACATCCCAGTTCGCGTTCACGTTCGGCGTAACCTTTTCGAACTCCTCCGGGATGGTGAACTCGACCTTCGTCGTCGGCGAACCGTCGCAGCCATGGCCGACCCCGAAAGCCAGATCCGCGTAGCCGCCAATCGGGGCAGACGACGGGGTTGCATGCACATGTGCGGATGCAATGGCAGGGAAGGCGAGGGTTAGTGCGGCGCTTGCCGACGCTACTGCGAGCCCACGGAAAAAGGGGAAATGGTGTCGCTGTGCATTCTGAGGCACGAAAAACTCCTAAATAAGTGGGATGAATTCTTGGCTCAATCGCCCCGTAAATGGGGAGAATTTAGACATGTATTAGTGGAGCCGCCAGAGCTGATTCGGTGTCAGGCCATGGGGTAACAAGGGCATGGCCTGTTGATGAGCCGGTGGCTGCAAAACACGTCAGGGGATTAGTCGGTTCGCTGTGCAGGAAAGTTCCCAGGGCTAGTGCTAGGAAATTCTTTGTCCCCCTGGAGTCCAGAGGCAGGATTCTGTATAGAAAACTGCGCTGTCGGCTACCGTGAGTGGCTTTAGAGCATAGTCTTGTAAAAATCTTTTATCGCGGTGACCTGCGGTGATGACGGTTTTTTTAGAAAAGTTGAGTTGGGTGGGAATAACTTTGCCCCATAGTCCGTTGCACAGCATGACAAACATTGAGTCGGACACACTCAAGTTTGCTTGACAGATTTTCTACGGCAATGCAGACTTGAGCGCGTAAGACTTAAGGGCAATTCTTTTACTCTTCTAGAAAGGTGTTCATCATGGGACGCGCTGTTGGTATTGACTTGGGTACGACGAACTCCTGTGTCTCCGTCCTCGAGGGCGGCGAGGCTCAGGTGATTGCGAACGCTGAGGGTTCGCGCACCACTCCGTCGGTGGTTGCATTTGCAAAGAATGGTGAGGTCCTGGTTGGCCAGTCCGCTAAGAACCAGGCTGTCACTAACGTTGATCGCACTATTCGTTCGGTCAAGCGCCACATGGGTACTGACTGGAGCATCGAGATCGATGACAAGAAGTACACTCCGCAGGAGATTTCCGCTCGTACGCTGATGAAGCTGAAGCGCGACGCTGAGTCTTACCTGGGTGACGACGTCACTGATGCGGTTATTACCGTTCCGGCTTACTTCAACGACGCTGAGCGTCAGGCAACCAAGGAAGCAGGTCAGATTGCTGGCCTGAACGTCCTGCGCATTGTCAATGAGCCGACTGCTGCTGCACTTGCTTACGGTCTGGAGAAGTCCGACAAGGAGCAGACCATTCTGGTCTTCGACCTCGGTGGCGGTACCTTCGACGTCTCCCTGCTGGAGATCGGCGACGGTGTTGTTGAGGTTCGCGCAACTGCTGGTGACAACAAGCTCGGTGGCGATGACTGGGATCAGCGCATCGTTGACTGGTTGGTTGAGAAGTTCCAGTCCAGCAACGGCATTGACCTGACCAAGGACAAGATGGCTCTGCAGCGTCTGCGTGAGGCTGCTGAGAAGGCCAAGATTGAGCTGTCCTCCTCGCAGCAGGCATCTATCAACCTGCCGTACATCACCGTTGATGCTGACAAGAACCCGCTGTTCCTGGACGAGACCCTGTCCCGTACTGAGTTCCAGCGCATCACCTCTGATTTGCTTGACCGCACTCGTAAGCCGTTCCAGCAGGTCATTGCTGACGCTGATGTTTCGGTTTCCGACATTGACCACGTCGTGCTGGTCGGTGGTTCCACCCGTATGCCGGCAGTCTCCGAGCTGGTCAAGGAACTGACCGGTGGTCGTGAGCCGAACAAGGGCGTTAACCCGGACGAGGTTGTCGCAGTTGGTGCTGCTCTGCAGGCCGGCGTTCTGCGCGGTGAGGTCAAGGACGTGCTGCTGCTCGACGTCACCCCGCTGTCGCTGGGTATTGAGACCAAGGGCGGTGTCATGACCAAGCTGATCGAACGCAACACCACTATCCCGACCAAGCGTTCGGAGACCTTCACCACTGCTGAAGACAACCAGCCGAGCGTTCAGATTCAGGTCTTCCAGGGCGAGCGAGAGATGGCTGCAGCTAACAAGCTGCTGGGCTCTTTCGAGCTGGGCGGAATCGCTCCGGCACCGCGTGGTGTCCCGCAGATTGAGGTCACCTTCGACATCGACGCCAACGGCATTGTCCACGTCACTGCTAAGGACAAGGGCACTGGTAAGGAAAACACGATCACCATCCAGGACGGCTCCGGCCTCTCCAAGGAGGAGATCGACCAGATGATCAAGGACGCTGAGAAGCACGCTGACGAGGACAAGAAGCGCCGCGAGGAGCAGGAAGTCCGCAACTCGGCTGAGTCCATGGCTTACCAGACCCGCAAGTTCGCATCGGAGAACGAGGACAAGGTTTCCCAGGACATCCGCGACCGCGTTGAAGAGGCCGCCAAGGAAGTCGACGAGGCTTTGAAGGGCTCCGACATCGAGGCCATCAAGTCCGCCGTCGAGAAGCTGTCCACCGAGAGCCAGGAGATGGGTAAGGCCATCTACGAGGCTCAGGCAGCTGAGGGTGCAACCGCAGCCGAGGGCGCTGAGGCCGCTGACGCTGACGACAACGTCGTTGACGCTGAGGTCGTCGACGAGGACGAGAAGGACAAGTAAGAATGACTGACCAGGATCAGGGAAACCAGCCCACCCCGGAGGAGCCGGCCAACCTGGCCGATCAGGTCAACGAGGTCTTCGAGCAGGCCAAGCTTGACGACGACGTGGAGCCGGCGACCGAAGGTGCCGCCGGCGACACCGCCGCGGAGGAAGCTGCAGACCCAGTTGCAGCCATCCAGCGTGAGTTGGATGAGCGCACGGAGGACCTGCAGCGCCTGTCGGCGGAGTTCGCAAACTACCGTCGTCGAGTTGACCGAGACCGTGAAGCCGAGCGCGTACAGGCGAAGGCAAAGCTGGCTGGAGAACTGCTGGTTTTGGCTGATGACCTCGACCGGGCTGAAGATCACGGCGACTTGGCAGACGGCACCCCGCTGAAGGCTTTCGCGGATAAATTCCGCGGCGTGCTGACCGCACAGGGTGTTGAGGAATTTGGTGCCGCAGGAGAGGAGTTCAACCCGGACATCCACGAGGCTGTCCAGGATCTCTCCGAAGGGGATGACAAGGTTCTAGCCAATGTGCTGCGCAAGGGCTACCGAATTAATGACCGTGTCATTCGTACGGCGATGGTAATCATCGGCGATCCGCAGTAGCGGAGACACAAGTGACGCAGATTTCTTTGAATTAGTTTTTCTGAAAGGAGGAGATGCACCATGACTCAACGGGAATGGGCAGATAAGGACTATTACGCTGACTTGGGCGTCTCTAAGTCTGCGTCACTCGACGAGATTAAAAAGGCCTACCGCAAGTTAGCCCGGGAGAACCACCCGGATAAGAACCCGGGTAACAAGGCCGCTGAAGATAAGTTCAAGCGAATCTCCGAGGCATACTCGGTGGTCGGTGACGAGGACAAGCGCCGCGAATACGATGAGCTGCGTGCAGCTCTCGCAGGTGGTTTCCGATTCCCCGGTGCCGCAGGTGCCGGCGGAGCCGGTGCTGCCGGTGCACGTGGATTCGACTTCGACGTGTCGGATCTCTTCGGCGGAGGTGCCGGATTCGGTGGCAATGCTGGTGGTGCAGGTGGCCTAGGTGATTTCCTGGGCGGTTTCGTAAACCGCAATGGTGGCGCTGGTGCTGCCGGGCGGCAGAAGGCCCGCCGTGGTGCGGATGTGGAGACAGAGATTACGCTCGATTTCCGCGAGGCCGCCCAAGGTGTCACCATCCCGCTGCAGCTCACCAACCCGTCGCCATGCACGAACTGCAATGGTTCGGGTGCAGCGCCGGGAACCTCACCGGTGACGTGTACCACCTGTCATGGTTCGGGATATGTCAAGGAGCAAAAGGGGGCCTTCGGCTTCTCCAGTCCGTGTGCGGACTGTGGTGGCCAGGGCACTCGTATCGAGAACCCTTGCTCGCAGTGTAACGGCACCGGTGTGACCACCCGCCGTCGTACCATCACCGTTCGCGTCCCCGCTGGTGTGGTGGACGGCCAGAAGGTCCGTCTTGCGGGCCAAGGTGAAGCGGGACTGCGGGGGCGTCCGGCCGGTGATCTCTTTGTCACCGTTCATGTTCGTCCGGATGAAGTCTTCACCCGCAGCGGCAACGACCTTGAGGTCACGGTGCCCGTGAGCTTCGGCGAGCTCGCGCTCGGCGGCACCATTACCGTGCCGACGTTGGGTGACAAGATTCGCGTGCGTGTCCCGGCTGGCACAGCCGATGGCCGAACACTGCGTGTGCGCGGTCGAGGAATCCCGAAGCGCAATGGCACTCCGGGTGACCTGTTGGTAACCGTGCGTGTGAAGGTGCCGACCAATTTGGACGACAATGCCACTTCGGCATTGCGCTCCTACGTCGAAGCGGAACGTGCCAGCGGGTTCAATCCTCGTGAGGGTTGGGCAGGTGCGAAATAATGTCCGACAACACTGAGGTCTATGTCATATCCGTAGCCGCGAATCTCGCGGGCATGCATGCGCAGACGCTGCGTAATTATGACCGACTCGGGTTGGTAACTCCGCAGCGAACCTCCGGCGGAGGTCGGCGCTACACCAAACGCGATGTGGCGCTGCTGCGTGAGATTCAGCGTCTGAGTCAGGAAGACGGCGTCAACCTGGCCGGTATTAAGGCCATCATCGACCTGACTGAGCGGGTGGATTCGCTTGAGCAGGAAAATGCAGAACTGCGAGAGCAGCTCTATCAAGCAAAGGCACAGGCTCGTCGTTCGCGAGGCGAACTGGTCCACGTCCCACGCTCTACGGCAGTGGTGATGTGGGAGCCGCGCACACGACGCCGGCACAAAGACAACCGCGGTGGGGAAAGGTAATCCCACACGGCTGAGTGAATGGACTAACCAGCGTCGCCTGGTTAGTCCGTTTTCTTTTGGCTTGTTAATTTGGGCCGTGGATTCGCAACCGCTGATCTGAGACACCGGTCAGCTGTCAGTTAGCCACCGGTTGGTCTCGCGGGTGAAAACTTCGTCGTCAAAGTAGTGTTCGATGTGCGGGTTGCCCTGAACGTGCCGATACTTTTGAGGAATATCCTGCACGGGAGTGACCATGAAATCGGTCAAATCTCGCATGGACAGGCCACGCTCACTCAGGTTGAGTGTGTACGCGCCGAAATCCTTATCCGCTGGGTTTTTCCCATGAATCCCCAGTTCGGCAGGAATACGAATGGGGTCCATCGGGGACGTCGCCACTGCCACACGGTGGCTATTTTCATCTTCGGGTCGGACTGTTCCGTCCGGCTTGAGTAGTTTCATGTCGTTTGCGCGCTCCAGTCCGGGGCCAACACCTGGCGGAGCTATGAGCAGCACCCTATCCGCGTAGAGGCCACTACCAAGGGAAGCCTGCGAGACCACCGTCGCCCCATAGCTATAGCCGGCAACAACGTGCCGCTGAGTAGAAGACGTGCCGTGGCTAGTAATGCCACCGGCAATCGCAGTGTCACCACTATCGACACCACCGGAACGTTCAATCAAACCAGCTTGCAAATGCTGCAGCCGCTCAGCGGCAAAATTGTGATACTCGGTGCGTATGGCCTCACGGAGGTCGGGCGGCGCGTCATAGGAAAACAACACCACCGCCACATCCTCCGGATCTTCACCGGCGGCGTGGAAGGTCGCGGCTACGCGCTCGAACTGCCTGCTAGCATCCTCCGCGCTAGAGCTGGTGCCGGGGACGAGAGTAATCACAGTCGATGCTCGCTCAACGTCACCGAACGCAATCGCAGAATGTCCAGGCGAGGACTCCAATAGTTGTCCAGGAGGCAGCCCCAAAGCCCGGGCGCGAGCGGACATGGCAGCGTCTATCTCCGATAGCGGTCTACTCGAATACGCCCCAGTCAATCCGCTCCCAACTTCCAAGTCCCAACCACCGTCAAGCCCTCTGTCAGCAGGGTTGCCAGTACCACTGCCAGCCTGTGATGGCTGCAATCTACCCGAGCCGCTAACTTCGCTTGCCACCAGTGGTGAAAGAGCTGAGATTGCGCCCGCCGCCTTCTCATCGAGTCGGTTGAGTTCAGCCAAAGCCGACTGAATCCGAAGCTGCGAGGTTGCACGCCATTCGGCCATGGTGAAAGGCCCGGCAGGAATTTTGGGATGAACGAGGCTGCGCGCAATCGCAGACAGCATGCCCTCCGGCGGAGTCACCGCACCAGAAACCAGGTTCACCTGAAACCCCAGGTTGGTTGCCTGGTTTACCGCGGCGGTAAGTTCGCGGATGACGTCGTTAAGCATGGCGGCGGTGTCGCTGCAGCAGGCGGCGAGACGTTCGAGCGCGACGCTGCTTCGGCGCAGACGCGTGGAGCTGTGGGTGACAGAAACCTCGGCGGCGCTGCGGTTGTCGCCGGCGAAGTCATCCTCTGAAAGCGCGTTGAGTGCGGCCTGGGAACTGTCGGCGGAATCGGCGAGGGCGCGCGCCCCGGAACGCAGTGCCCGGGCAAGCGTCTCCAGCGAATCCACACGCCACAGCAGCGCTTCGCCTACCGTGACCATGACAGCTTTTCCAAGGCGGCGGACTGGTCATGCTCGTGCGCGAGAGCGCTGACAGCGAGGGCATCGGCAGCCTGCGCAATAACGTCGATGTTTGTGCACGCGGCAAGCAATGATTCCGACCACTTCCCACAAGTAGTGGAGACCGCGGGGACAATCCGTGAACCGGGCAGGGCAGAGGTGAGCCCGGCGCTTCCTGGGGCAGCTGCGACGATGGTGGAAAGAGCATCAATACGAGTGGAAATCTGCTGGTAGGAACGACTTAAGGCGGATAGTTGAGCTGGGTTGACTGTGATGTGTTCGGCCATGTTTTTGATTCTGCTGGGTGGAGTAAGGCAGCGGAAGACCATCTTCAGCGAACTGTGGATAACTCTGAGCGGAAGCAACGCAGGAAGCCGCGCTGTGGATAACTTCAGGGCGGTCAATCCGGGGTAGTCGGTAACATTTAGGCATGCGTATTGCACTGGCTCAGTTGGAATTGTCAGCGTCGGTTGAAGAGAATCTGAACGCGGTGAAGGTGACTATCGCGCGGGCAGCACAGGACAACGCCGATTTGGTGGTTTTCCCCGAAGCCACGATGAAGGCGTTCAATTCCGGTCGCCTGGATGTCGTGGCGGAGTCCAGCAGCGATAGGTTCGTAGCGGAGGTCTCGCAGGCCGCTCACGATGCCGGAATCAGCGTGGTGGTCGGCATGTTCCGGCCGGCAGATGAAGTGGAGCGCGACGGTAAGACGATGCACCGCGTCTTCAATTCGCTGCTTCTGGCTTGGCGTGATGAGGACGGCCCCGGTGTCGAGTTCTACGACAAACTCCACCTCTTCGACGCTTTTGGGTTTCGCGAATCGGATACTGTCGCGCCGGGCAATGCGCACGTGGTCTGTGATGTCCCGCTTGCCGACGGATTGTCGGTCGCCCTCGGTCTTGCGACATGCTTTGACATCAGGTTCCCGGAGCAATTCATTCAACTGGCCAACCTGGGCGCAGAGGTCATCGCGCTGCCTGCATCGTGGAATGATGGCCCGGGCAAGGTAAGGCAGTGGCAGACGCTGGTGTCGGCACGCGCACTGGATAGCACTTGTGTGATTGCGGCAGTCGATGCAGCCCGGCCTGGTGGGGCGAAGGCCGCGGGGAAAGATGAGGGGCCGACCGGCGCGGGGCACTCCATGTTGGTCAATGCGGACGGCGGAGTCATTGCCTCGGCGGGCTACGACCCGCAGTTGCTTGTGGCCGATGTGGATATAGCGGAGGTGGAGCGGATTCGCCGCTCGATTCCGGTGCTGGAGATTCGCGATTAGGGCTAGCCGGGAAGCAATGAAGCGGGCCGAGCCGAGGGGGCGAAGATTGCGGGATATTAGCCTATAGTTCTACCGATTCGGGCGAAGTCCTTTATATTTCTTATCATGCTGCTCCACATCCTCTGGGTCATCGGAATTACGGCCGAAGGCGTCACCGGCGCACTAGCGGCCGGTCGAATGCGCATGGATCTCTTTGGAGTTTCAACAATTGCGTGCATGACTGCTATCGGCGGCGGTACCCTGCGCGATGTCATTCTCGGTCACTATCCGTTGGTGTGGGTTGCAAGCCCACAATATTTGCTGGTTATTGTCGGTGCAGCACTGATCACGGTGCTGTTGGCCGACTTCCTGATGAAGCACTTCCGGGTCGTGTTCTTGGTCGCTGACGCAATCGGTTTGTCGGCGTTTTCCATCATTGGTGCCCGCGTGGCCATGGAAATGGGGCACGGCGTCATCATCGCTATTGTCGGCGCCGTTCTTACCGGTGCGTTTGGAGGTGTGCTCCGCGACCTGATGTGTGACCGCGTCCCGCTGGTGTTTCAAAAGGAGCTCTATGCCTCCATCGCAGTCGTCGCGGCGACGCTTTACTACGTGCTCGACATGGTTGGCCTGCACGAGAACATCAACATCATCTGTGCGGTGCTGTCCGCACTGTTCATTCGACTAGCGGCGCTTTGGCGTGGCTGGTCGCTGCCGGTATTTGACTATCAGGGGCGCGATTAAAACACAGTACCCAGAAAAACTCTCAGCAAAATACTCTAATTAGCTCAGCAGAATCGATAGTTGTTGCTGAAAAGATTGCCGTTATGGATTTTTCTGGATTCCTCTCCGGTATCGGAGACCCCGAAGCTCTACTCCAGGGGTTTGGCCCTTGGGTGCTTGCGGGGCTTGGACTCATCATCTTTATTGAGTCCGGTGTGCTCTTTCCTTTTCTGCCCGGTGACTCGCTGTTGGTCACTGCTGCCGTCTTAAGGTCAGAGCTAGATGTCCACACCTGGCAGGTGCTGGTTATCGGTATTATTGCCGCGGTGCTGGGTGATCAAGTCGGTTACTTCTTAGGCCACTCCTTCGGCCGCAAACTGTTCAGCGACAATGCCAAGGTGCTCCGAACTAATCGGCTGGAAGCGGCCGAGAAGTTCTTTGCCAAGTACGGACCACTGTCGTTGGTGCTGGGGCGATTTGTTCCCATTGTGCGCACCTACGTTCCGCTGGCGGCGGGCACTGCGAATATGCCCTACGGAAAGTTCATCGGCTGGAATGTCACCGGTGCGATTGGCTGGGTCGCCAGTATGGTCGCTGTTGGTGTGCTGCTGGGCAACATTCCGGGAATCACCAGTTCCATCGACAAGATCATGTTGCTGGTCATTGCAATTTCCGTGCTACCGGTTGTCATTGGTGGTGTGAATGCGCGTCGTAAAGCAGCTGTTGCGAAGCGCTCGGTGTAGGACGGTGCTGTCGTAAGGGCAGAGGCGCCGACAGAAAAACTCCCGCACCAAGAAAACCTGGTGCGGGAGTTTTTAGTTGCGCTAGCGACTATCTAGAGGTGCGCACAAGCGCAGATGCACAGCGCGGACGATTAGGAAATCGAAGCCTCGTAGATGCCCTTGACGGACTCAGCCATAGTTGCGTTGAACTCTTCGTCGGACTGCTGAGCGGACAGGCCCTCAGACAGTGCACGGGAGAAGGAAGCAATCATGCCGTGGTTGCGGGACAGGCGCTCGTTGGCGTCCTCGCGCTCGTAGCCACCGGACAGGGCGACAACGCGCATGACCTTCGGGTGCTCAATCAGCGGCTTGTACAGGTCATCCTTGGTCGGGATGGAAACCTTGATCATGACCTTCTGGTCATCAGCCAGGTCATCCAGGCCAGCGAGCAGCTCGCGCAGGACGATGTCCTCAGCCTCTGCCTTGTCAGCAGCGTTGATGTCGACCTCCGGCTCCAGGATCGGAACCAGACCGTGGGACAGAACCTGCTTGCCGAACTCGAACTGCTGGGCAATGTTGGCCTTGATGCCCTCTTCGTTTGCCTCAGCAATGAAGGAACGCATCTTGGTACCGAAGATGCCCTTAGCGACAGCGCGCTCCAGCAGCTCATCCAGGCCCGGGCACGGCTTCATAAGCTGAACGCCGTTTTCCTTGTCTGCCAGGCCCTTGTCAGTCTTCAGGAACGGGACGATGCCCTTCTTTTCCCACAGGTACTGAGCGGTCGGGATTCCCTCAATGTCGCGATCCATGGTCTGCTCGAAGAGAATCGCGCCAATAATCTGCTCAGAGTTGAAGGACGGGGAAGTGATGATGCGGGTACGCATCTGGTGAACCAGGTCGAACATTTCATCTTCGTTCGAGTACTGATCCTCGTTGATGCCGTACAGGCGCAGAGCCTTCGGGGTAGATCCACCGGACTGGTCGAGAGCGGCGATGAAGCCCTTGCCCTCAGTCATCTGACGTGCCTGCTCGATGTTCATTCGAGTCCTTTCGTGAGAATGAAGGAATGTCACCTACCAGGGTAACCAAAACAGTATGAGTGCGCTGTCCACCCATCACTCACATGGGGGAAGTTGAATCCGGCGGGAGTGTGCTGGTGAGGACGTCGGGCGGTGTGTCGGAGTGTGTTCGCACGTGGTTTCTCGAGCTTTCCAACGTTTTCTAGTGCTTTCCGGCGCGCTACTACGCTTAACGACGCTGCCGAGCTCAATCCTTTTTGCTATAGATGTGGTGTGAATCACAGTCGGAAATTGAAAAATTTGAAGTTGAGTGGAACAGACTCAAGGCTGAGTGCGTTATGGGTAGTGAATGACAAAGTTGAGTCAAAGGGGCGCAAGTTATGAGTTTTACACCAACAACTAAGACTGGAGAAGTTCTCCAGGAAGCTATGAAGGCCGCGACCAACGCGGGTAACCCGGATATCCGGCCTGGGCACATTCTGGTAGCACTGCTGGAGCAAAAGGAGGGTATTGCGGCTCCACTGCTTGAAGCAGCGGGCGTTAATCCTTCCGGGGTTTTGACCCGCGCTAAGGAGTTGGTCGCGGGGTACCCGTCGGCAAGCGGGGCGAATATGGCGAACCCACAGTTTAATAGGGACGCCGTTAATGCTCTGAACGCCGCCGAGGAGCTGGCGGGGGAGCTGGGAGACGAGTACGTTTCCACGGAAATTCTGCTTATCGGTGTAGCAACTGGCCAGTCGGAGGCGGCAACTGTGCTGCAGTCGGCGGGTGCTACTGCCGAGGCGTTAAAGGGCGCGCTGACTAGTGTGCGTGGATCGAGGAAGGTAACAACGGAGAATCCAGAAGAGCAGTACCAGGCTCTGGAAAAGTATGCGACGGACTTAACCGCGCGGGCACGTGAGGGCAAGATTGACCCAGTTATTGGCCGCGATGCGGAGATTCGTCGCGTGGTACAGGTCTTGAGTCGTCGTACCAAGAACAATCCGGTGCTCATTGGTGAGCCGGGCGTTGGTAAGACGGCCATTGTAGAGGGGCTGGCACGACGGATTGTTGCAGGTGACGTGCCGGAATCTCTGAAGGGCAAGACGCTGATGAGCCTGGATCTGGGCTCTATGGTCGCCGGTGCGAAGTACCGCGGTGAGTTCGAGGAGCGCCTGAAGGCGGTTCTGGACGAGATTAAGGAATCCGACGGTCAGATTATTACCTTCATCGATGAGATTCACACCATCGTTGGCGCTGGCGCCACGGGTGATGGCTCGATGGATGCGGGCAATATGATTAAACCGATGCTGGCTCGTGGTGAGCTGCGGCTGGTCGGTGCGACGACCCTGGATGAGTACCGCAAGTACATCGAGAAGGATGCTGCGCTGGAGCGTCGTTTCCAGCAGGTCTTTGTCGGTGAGCCGAGCGTTGAGGACGCCATTGGTATTCTGCGTGGTCTGAAGGAGCGCTACGAGGTCCACCACGGTGTTCGCATCCAGGACTCCGCGCTGGTGGCTGCAGCAACGCTGTCGGACCGCTACATCACATCCCGCTTCCTGCCGGATAAGGCTATCGACCTGGTTGATGAGGCCGCATCGCGTCTGCGTATGGAGATTGACTCCTCGCCGGAGGAAATCGACTCCGCGGAACGCATCGTGCGCCGCCTCGAAATCGAGGAAATGGCCCTGGAGAAGGAAACTGACATCGCGTCGAAGGAGCGTCTGGACAAGCTCCGTGAGGAACTTGCAGATGAGCGCGAGAAGCTCAACGCTCTGAAGACTCGCTGGCAGAACGAGAAGTCCTCGATTGATGATGTCCGCTCCGTCCGCGAAGAGCTCGATGCCCTGCGCACTGAGTCCGAAAAGGCTGAGCGCGAAGGTGACTACGGGCGCGTCGCAGAGCTGCGTTACGGACGCATCCCTGAGTTGGAGAAGAAGCTGGAGGCCGCCGAGGAATCGGTCGCTGACGCAGAGGAAAACTCCATGCTCAAGGAGGAGGTCACGCCTCAGGAAGTCGCTGAGGTTGTCTCCGCCTGGACGGGTATCCCGGCTGGCAAGATGATGCAGGGTGAGACCGAGAAGCTGCTCGAAATGGAGCTCAACCTCGGCCGTCGCGTTGTTGGTCAGAATGCCGCTGTGGAGGCTGTCTCCGATGCCGTCCGCCGTTCGCGTGCGGGTGTTGCCGATCCGAACCGTCCGACTGGTTCCTTCCTGTTCCTCGGTCCAACTGGCGTTGGTAAGACAGAGCTGGCCAAGGCGCTGGCGGAGTTCCTCTTCGACGATGAGCGTGCGATGGTGCGCATCGATATGTCCGAGTACGGCGAGAAGCACTCTGTCGCTCGTCTGATTGGTGCTCCTCCCGGATACGTCGGCTACGACGCTGGCGGTCAGCTCACCGAGGCTGTTCGTCGCCGTCCGTACACCGTCGTGCTTTTCGACGAGGTCGAGAAGGCTCACCCGGACGTGTTCGATGTGCTCCTGCAGGTGCTCGATGAGGGTCGCCTGACCGATGGTCAGGGCCGAACCGTGGACTTCCGAAACACGATTCTGATTCTGACCTCCAACCTCGGTGCTGGTGGTACGCATGAGCAGATCATGGATGCGGTCAAGATGGCCTTCAAGCCGGAGTTCATCAACCGTCTCGACGATGTAGTGATCTTCGATCCGCTGACCTCCGAGCAGCTGCGCGGCATTGTGGACATTCAGGTTCGCAACCTGGCAGAACGCCTGGAGGCACGTCGTCTGGTGCTGGATGTCTCCGATGAGGCACTGGATTGGCTGTCGGAGCGCGGCTACGACCCGGCCTACGGCGCCCGTCCGTTGCGTCGTCTGGTGCAGAAGGCAATCGGCGATGAGCTGGCACGTCGACTGCTCGCCGGTGATGTTCGCGATGGTGACCGCGTAGAGGTCACGGTTGCTGACGATAGCGAGTCGCTGAAGGTTGTCGGCTATGACGAGGATGGCGTAGCCCGAATCTAGGGCGCCTGATACTCAGGGCGATAACTGCTGAGCAGGTTGTCTGTTTGTTGGGGCGGTTTGAGAGAGTTTTCTCCTGAACCGCCCCTTTTTTGTGCCTTTATTGTCCGGGTTTATGTGTCTTGTGACCGACCGTGTGTGCTTGTTGCATTCCGGTCAGTCTGGAGTGCGCCGGTATAGTGCGCAAATATGACTAACTTTCAGTGGCGACCAGCGACAGACTCCGACCTCCCCTTCATTGCCTGGATGGACGAACTAACGGAAACATTCGGAGATGAAAGTCAGCCACTGCCGGAAGATTATGTAGTCACGAGGCGTCAGTACGTCGACCAGTGGGACGCGAGTCAGGGCGGGGTTATCCTTTTCGCCACTTCGCTTGACGACGCTGACCTCGAGTCGCTCAGTAGCGACATGACCCGCACTGACCCATTTGAACCGAGGGTTTCTCGCGAGGCTACCTACAGTGCGGCCGCCATTAAGACGGAATGGTTGGAGCGCGGGGATTCGTCGTCAAGCGAAGAGCACGAGAGCTATGAAGTGCCGGTGGGGGCAGCCTGGCTGCGTACGTTTACGCAGGACGATCCGGGGTACGGGTTTGTGGAAAATCGGATTCCTGAGGTAGCGATTGCGCTGCGTCCGGGTGTTGTTGGGCGCAGGCTGTCGCAGCCGATGATTGCAGGACTCCTTGAGTATGCGCGTGAGCTGGGGTACCCGGGGGTTAGTCTGGCTGTCCATGATGCCAACCCGCGGGCGGCGAAAGCCTATGTGAAGGCGGGATTTGAGCTAGTGGGGCGCTCGAGCTTCCCGGACCATGATGTGATGGTGGTGCGGTTTTAGGTTTTCGGCGTGCAGTTTTTGGTGGGGGCTGCGCGGGTGGTGAGGGACTGCGCGAGTTGGTGGGGTTTTCAGGGCGGATGGTGGGGTGTTTAGGCGCTGGAAGCGAGGCAGCGTTTCGGAAAAAGGTTCGAAAAAGTTGACTTAGGGGGTTGTGGTGTGTCGAATGGGTGTGCGATAATGTGGGGGAGGGAAATTAGTTAGTCCATTTGGGGATTCGGATTGCTAGCGTTTTAAAAGGGGTGGGGAAATGTCTACACCATCGGCGTCAAACGGCGGTGGACCGCTTTCGACATCGCAGGTTTTAGATGCGGTTGCGCAGTTTGAAGCTCTGTCGACAGTCATCGTGGAGAACTTCGAAGTACTTGCACCGGATCATGCGCACGATGCATATAAGTCGATTGAGAAAGCGCGAAAACGACTCGCAGTAATTGATGCGACTTATGTGGAGACTATGAAGGGGCGGATGCCCAGCGCGGAGCACCGAAGGATCGCGTGGCTAGCGCAGGAGATGCGAATCTCGCGAGCAGAAGCGAGGCAGCGTATCAATGTCGTCGGACGTCTGAGTAGGAATGTTGATCCGTTTGCTCCGGCGAATGAGGATGTGCGAATGCCGAACCTTCGTCAGAAGGTTGAGGAAGGTGTTGTCGGTGCGGATGCTGTTGCGAAGATTGACAAAGCCGTTCGGGAGCTGCCGGCAACGGAGCATGCACAGCTGTCTAGGCTGCTGGACAAGCACATTTCAGATTTAGTGGACAAAATCCGTGTTGATGATCTCAATAAATTGCCGAACCGCCTGCGGGCGATGTTGGGGGTTGATGACCCGTATACGGATGAGGACCGCGCTCGGAAACGAAGTCTAAAAATCGGTGCTCAGGGGCCGGACGGCATGAGCCGGTTGAGCGGTGTGGTTACGCCTTCGTTTGCGGCGGTGCTCAAAAGGCTGCAGGCAGATCATGCGCGGCCTGGTGGGTTACTCGAAGAAGGCGCCGATGACCAGCGGAATCCGGAGCAGCGTTTCCATGATGCCGTGGAAGCGGCGGTGAACGGGGGCTTTCAACCAGGCGGTGAGCTTCAGCCGGCGCGGGGGACGACATCGGTGGTCACCGTCGCGCATATCGCAGATGTGGCAGCGTTAGCTGGAGTCTCCCTGCCTGAGGGGAAAGATTTTGTACTTCCTGGATCGGGCAAAGCGGTCTCAGACGCGGGAGTGCGAATTTCCATTAGTCAGGCCGTGCAACAGATGGTTGATAGAAATTCGTTCCTCCAAGTATTGGGGAATGAGGGGCAGACCTTGTATTTTGGTCGGTCCCGCAGGCTGGGGACTTTGCCGCAGTATCTGGCCCTTCTTGGAGAGGAAGGAGGTTCCTCCGCGCCGGGCATGGGCACTCCGGGAGCTATGTGTGATGTTCACCATGTGCAGTCGTGGTCTTCCGGTGGTGGCACTGATCTGGATAATCTCACGTTGGTTGATCCGGGTACGCATCGAAAGATCGATGATGCTCGATGTGATGAAAATGCTTGGTGGACGCTTCGGCCGGATGAGGTGCCGGGGATTCTAGGAACTGACGAAGGGGACGGGGTTAGTGGGGAGTGCGAGCCGGTCTCTACTGATCGTGTGGTCTGGGTGGCCCCGAAAGGCAAGGAAGGAAACCGAAAAGCGGAATCCAATGAGGACCCCGATACGTTCGATAGCCCGGGGCGCTGGTTGCGTCGTAAAGCGCGAGAGACACGAGCGGGAGACACAGCGGATGGCAATGGCGAGACGGGACAGGATCCCGGTGGATAGCCGGATGGGAGGGTGAGGCGCCCTGGCTTAGAGGCCGATTTTCCGCTTCGTAGTCAGCTTTGCGTTAATGAAGCGGTCGAGGAAAGGGGCGCCGACGCTGGCGGCATAGTGCAGCAGTTTTGTCGGCAGGCTGACAGGGAAGTCAGCCTTAGTAATCGTGCCCTGTTTCTGGTCGATGCAGCCGACGATTGCGTTGGCGACATCAGCTGGTGTGATGCGAATACCCATGCGCTTGGTGCCGTCAGTGCTGGCATTTTCGAGCAGAGACGTCAACAACTCCGACGGTTTAACCGCGGGAAAGCAGTTTTTCTGCGGTGGCACGGCCGATTCCATGGCCTGCGTTTGAGATGAAAACGGCCAGGTGGGCAGCATCTTCAGACATCTTCCCGAGCTCCTAGTTTTAATAACGTACATATCGCGCTACCAAGTCAATCGATTTAGAATCCGGGATTATGACAACATCCATCTCGGTACAAGAGCTTCGTGACAAGATTGCCGGCGGCGGTCGCATCGTCGTCGTTGACGCACGCTGGTCGCGCGCTAAAAAACCATATGACTCCTACGCTACGGCTCACATCCCTCTGGCCGTGTTTTGTGATCCCGAGTTGGATCTAGCGGGTGTTCCCAGCCGAGAAGCTGGTCGCAACCCGCTGCCGGATATCGAGCGTGTGCGCGATGCCGTCCGTCGTTGGGGAGTCCGCTCGGAGCATCTGGTGATCGTCTACGACGCGGGCGATGGGCTGTTCGCGTCACGTGCTTGGTGGATTCTGCGCTGGGCGGGTCTGGAGAATGTGCGTGTCCTCACCGGCGGGTTAGCTGCTTGGGAAGCAGATGGAAACGAGACTGCCTTCGGTCCCGGCAATCTGCCGCAGCCTGGAACGATTGCGGTGAGCGAGGGCAATATGCCTGTTGCCAGCCTCGACGACGTACGCACCTGGTCTGAACGTGGAATTTTGGTGGATGCGCGTGAGTCCAGCCGCTTTGAAGGCCGCAGTGAGCGCGTCGATCTGCAGGCAGGTCACATCCCGGGTGCCGTGAACCTGGCGGCTCGCAGTCTGCAAAATGCCGACGGTTCCTTCCTGCCTGTTGAGAAGCTCCGTGAGCGCTTTGCCTCCGTCGGTATCGAAGCCGGTCGTAACGTAGCGGTCTACTCCGGTTCCGGTCTTCATTCCTCACTGTTCATTCAGGCCATGGAAGAAGCGGGCATTACTGACGCCTCGCTGTATGTCGGAGGCTGGTCCCAGTGGGCTGGCAATCCGAGCCTGCCTATCGTCCGTTTCTAAGCGGCGCCGGACTCGCATGTGTCCGGGGCAGGGCGACCGCCCCCCCAGGGAACCCCTGATGTGTCGTCCATGTGGATATTTCCCCTCGCCCTTACGGTTCTAGAGAGTCCTGTACGCTCTCGCCTCGGGCATTGGCATTGCGCCAGACGGGGGACGGCATATTGTCGCTGACCAAATAGAACGGCTTCTGGCTTAAGCTAGGAGATTAATGATTCCCCTAGTATTCACCCTCGCAGCGATCCTCATCATCGCCGCAGTCGCGCTGTTCGTTGTCGACCGCCGCCGTCGCAGCACAAGTGAGACTGCTGTGGCGTCTCCTTCGTCGCCATCGCTTTACGACGAGCCTTCGGACTCCACCGGCGAAGTAACCGGTGTGGCGGCAGAAGATGTTGTGCCTGAACAGCCGGATTCTTCAGAGCAGGGCAGCTCTGAGACAGCTTCTGTGGTGAGACCGAATGTCGCAGCTGGCGCTGACTCTGAGGTTGTCGCTGAGACTGATGGTGCCGCTGAAGTTGACCCTGAAACTGAGTTTTCGACGACAGAACTGGGTACTTCAGCTGGGCAAATGATGCCGGCGGAGCCTGAATCTGTCGCGGGAATCGAACCGGCGGCCCCTGCTGAAATGTCCGAAGCAGCAGAAAACACGGGAGCTTCCGAAACATCGGGACCAGCAGCTGACCTGAATGCGGGAACGGACGGGACTCTCCGAAGTAACGCGGAGTCTGGCGCGGAGTTTGGCACAGGGGCTGGCGCGGAGCCAGCCGAGTCAGTGACTGCTGAAGATACTGATACCGTGGATGAGCCCGAGACAGGTTTAGTGGGCGACACCAGTGCCACAGAGGCCAACAGTACCACCGCCGCTGACACTCGCACTGGAACTGTTGACGGTACAGAATTCCAGGCTGCGTCGGTCGAAAATACCGAGACCGGCGAAGTGCCGCAATCATCCGATTTTGCGGCGCACGCCCAGGCCACTCAGGTCACCCAACCCGCCCAGCCCACAGAGCCCACCCAGCCCGCGCAACCGCAGCGCGCCCAGCAGAAGTCAGTGGCTCCTGTCCGTCGACGTATCAGCGGTCGCCGGGTGCGTCACTTGCGGAAGGCCTGGGCGCAGGAACGTAATTCTGTCTACAACCGTGTGGACCATGAGCTGCCGTCGTACTGGCAGCGCACGCCGGACGGCGATGCCAAGGCCGTGGTCTCCGGTTTCGCCTTTGGCCGGGAAATGCACCTCGCCGATGTCGGTGGCATCACCACCATCGCTATCCGCCGCTCTGTATCCAGCGATGAGGTTTTCGAGCTGCGCCGCAGCGGCGGCACGACGCTGCCTCACGTAGCCACCGAAGCCGGCCTGGTAGTCGCAGCTACCGACCCAGAGCTCATTCATCGCATCTTCGACGACCGTGCAACCCGCATGCTTGCCGACGTGCACCCGGCCATTACCCGCATGTGGTCCGAAAACTCCTGGTCCTTAGCTCAGTTGATTGATAATTCAGTGCCAGAGGACTGGGACGGTGCACTGGTATCGCTGTCGGACTTCTCCGACATTGCGCGCAGGTTGCCACCGGCGGAAGGTGAAACCGTCGCTCCGGACGCTAATCAGTGGGATCCCACTCGTTTGCAGCTCACCGAGCAGTCCGTTGACTCTGGTTCCTTGATCTCGGATGGAACCGGGCGTGGGCACTTGCACGCGGTACCAGACCAGCGTCGCAACGGTTCTGCTAACCATGAATCGCAGAATCACAGCTCACAGAACGGGCATGCCCAGAGTCACAGCGCGCAGAATAGCAAGGGCGAAGAGCCGCTGGACGTTGAGGAAATTGTTTACGCAGATTCTCCTTCGTCCTCGTCCGCTGCCACCGTGGATGCAACCACGGATGATTCGCAGTGGTCGTCGCAAAGCAATGCACAACCCACGGTGGTGCAGGCGATTGACGGCTCGTCGTGGCGCCCTACGCGGGATATACCGCTTGATCCGACGGCGCTGCCTTCGCGGTCAACGGCACGAAAGATGGGTGCAAATGTTGGTGAGTCGGAGGACATTGGGGATTCTGGCCAGCAGATTCCTGCGCTTGGCGAGGATCCCGAACATAGCCGGATGCGCTCGAGCCGGGGACGTGTAGTGCGATCAAATGTGAAGCCCGCCAGTATTTTTACCGACGCCGCCCCAGACCTCGACAGCAGCGACGACCCCACCGAATCTGTATCCGAGGACAAAGGCGCAACCCCTGATTCCGCGGACGAGTAGAACCAGACATATCCTTGAGCACACAGTCGTTTATTTAGGAGACAACCTCAGATGAGCACCCACACGAGCAATGTCAATCAGGAGAAGCTGCAGCGTTTGGCCGAGCTGGTCAAGGAGCTGGCGGTTGTCCATGGCAAGGTCACGCTGTCGTCTGGACGTGAGGCTGACTACTACGTTGACCTGCGCCGCGCCACCCTACATCATGAGGCCTCGCGCCTGATTGGTTCCCTGCTACGAGAGCTCACTTCCGACTGGGACTACGCGCACGTCGGTGGTCTGACGCTTGGCGCGGACCCGGTGGCCACCTCTGTCATGCACGCCGAAGGACGTCCGATTGATGCCTTCGTAGTACGCAAGGAAGCCAAGAAGCACGGCATGCAGCGCCGCATTGAAGGGCCGGACATTGTGGGCAAGAAGGTCCTGGTTGTTGAGGACACCACCACGACGGGCAACTCACCGCTGACCGCCGTAGCTGCCCTACGCGAGGCCGGTGCCGAGGTTGTCGGTGTAGCCACTGTGGTTGACCGCGCGACGGGCGCCGACGAGGTCATCAAGGGTGAAGGCCTGGAGTACCGTTATCTGCTCGGTTTGGATGACTTGGGCCTGGCCTAAGAATCTGAGCGCTAGAGCTTTTACCGAGCCTCACTCAACTCACTGAGCCTCGCCGAGCCTCACCCAGCTCACCCGCCCCAACGCAGTCCCACGAAAGAGGAACATCCCCATGACTACCAAGCGTGCAGGACTCTTGTCCAAGCTCACTACGACCAAACTTCCCGGCACCAAGGAAACCGTCGCTGACATGTTTGTGCGTCGCACGGGCGAGGGCCTCGGCGCACTCGTCGGTATCGCCAGCGCGAGCTCCGACACCCGCCGTGCCCCGGAACGCGCCGGCTACATTGCCGCCAGTGCGGTCAACGTTGTCTCCAGCGCCTTCGGCTGGGAGACTCCACGTCGAGTTTCCAAGACTGTCCTCATGCCACTGTTGGCGGCCAATGTTTGGCGCCGTCGCCACGAGACGTCTCGCTTTACGACGACCACCCTGCTCATCGGCCTCGCCGGCGGTTGGTTGGGCGACTTGATTCTCATGCCGAACAAGCCGAACCTGAACCGCGGTTCTGTGCCGTTCGCAGTTAACCAGGTTGCCTACCACGTGCTGCTGTGGCGTGCCGGAGCTCGCATTAGCGCGCTGCGTGCTGCCATTCGCTTCCCACTGTGGGCTGGTTCGGTACCGCTGGTCGGTGCTGTAAAGCCAGAGGCGCTGCCCGCTGCAGTTGGCTACGGTCCGCTGCTGGCCGTGACTTCTGCACTGGCCGATGACCCGGTACTGCTGGAGGGGGCCGGTGCTGTCGGAACTGATGAGCAGACCGGCCTGCCGATTGCCGATGCCACCTACGGCCTAGGTCACGGTGGCAACCTGTTCCTTATCTCCGACACGCTACTGATGGCTCGAAAGATGTTTGCGGAGGAGGGCGTCGTCGGCAAGCTTCTGAATGCGGCAGTGATGGACACCTACACCGTGGCGCAGTTGTTCCTGGTCGAGGGGCTGTTGGCTCTTGACCGCGCCTGAGCCCGGGAAGGGGCCGACGGAGTGGTTTGAGGCTCGTGTCGGGGTGGGACCGTGGGAGCAGGAGCACCCGAACGAACCTCGGCCGACCGGCCCAGAATACGATGAGCAGCTTTTGGATGAGGGCGACCGACGCAACGTCGTCGATGCTTACCGCTACTGGACGATGGAGGCTATCGTCGCGGAGCTGGATAAGCGTCGTCATCCGTTGCACATCGCCATCGAGAATTTTGAGAATGACTCCAACATCGGCACCGTGGTACGCACCGCAAATGCCTTCCTGGTAGAGGCCGTGCACATCGTGGGGCGCAAGCGTTGGAATCGTCGCGGCGCGATGGTGACTGACCGCTACCAGCACTTGCTGCACCATGAGACGGTGTCGGAGGTCATTAGCTGGGCGCGCGAGCATGACCTGGCTGTGGTGGCCGTGGACAACGTGCCGGGCTCCGTACCCATCGAAACCGTTGAGTTGCCCGAGCGTTGTCTTTTGCTCTTCGGCCAGGAGGGGCCGGGAGTGACTGAAGAGGCACAGCAGGCGGCGGATCTGACGGTGTCGATCGCCCAATTTGGATCGACGCGTTCGATAAATGCGGGGGTAGCGGCGGGTATTGCCATGCACTCTTGGATTCGTACTCATGCAGATATCACCGCGGCCTGGTAATTGTCTGCTTAGGTGTTTTATTTCGAAAGGCTGTTTTAGAGCTGTTTCACAGCCGTTTTAAGGAGAGCCAGTGGTTCTAAAAATGTCGCGTCCGGAGGCCGAAACGTGGGCCTATCGCGCGGACGTGGCTGAGCAGGCGATTCGCAACCGTCATGCGGCGAAGCTGTGGGGTCTTCCGGGCACGAATCTGGCAATGGCTTCCTGGCCCGCGCCGCTGCGACACAAGGTCTTCATCAACTGGCATTACTGGTGGCAGGCGCAGTATCTCGACTGTCTGGTAGACGCAGCCAAGCGCGTGCCCTCTAAGGAGAAGTACCGCGCTATCCGCCAGACCACTCGGGGTATCCGCATTCGCAACCTCACGCTGCTGACCAAGAACAAGTACTACGACGATCGCGCGTGGATGGCACTGGCGCTCGGGCGTGCCGACGCTGTCCTCGGCGCATCGGTGCCCAAGAAGACGACAGCGCGGCTGATTTCATGCTTGGGCGATGGTCGGCAGGAGTCCACGGGTGTGCTGCCGTGGCGTGAGCAGGACCTCTTTTTCAACGTCCCCTCGAACGGTCCTGCAGCCATCGCTCTGGCCCGGGCTGGTCGCATCAAGGAGGCAGAGGAACTTATCGACTGGGTTTACGCCAACCTTTTGGCGGACTCAGGTCTGCTCTACGACGGCATTCGCTTGTCCATGGCAGGTGCCGTGGTGCAGAAGGGCATGTTTACGTACAACCAGGGTGTCATGATTGGCGCTTGCCTCGAAGTGGGACTTGCGCTTCGGGCGCACGGCCAGCGGGAACAGGCGACGAAGTATTTCACGCGCGTGCAAAACCTCATCCACGCGGTGGCAAAGGATTTGGCGACCACCGACAATGTCATCGCCGGTGCCGGTGGCGGCGATGGTGGTCTGTTCAACGGCATCCTCGTGCGATACCTCGCCGATGCGGCGGTGCGTTTGCCTGGAGACAATCGCATGAATCGCGCGGCGGCCCGCATTGCCCGCCGATTGGTTCTGGCGTCGGGGGAGAAGTGCTGGTACCACCGCCTCGAGGTCGATGGCCTGCCGCTTTTCCCCGCAGATTGGAACGACAATGCTCAGTTCCCACAGGGCGGCTCGGTTGCGCAATCAGTCGGTGGCGCGGTTCGCGGTTCGGCGATCAAGGAGCGTGACCTCTCTGTCCAGCTGTCGGGTTGGATGCTGATGGAAGCGTGTGCCCGAGTGGCCGATTTTGTTGCGACCAAGCTGGAAAATGGTGAGTCGTTGGATTCGACGAAGCCGAGCTGCCCGGAGTAGTCGGGGAACGCTAGTTGGTCGTCATCTGGCGCTTGCCGACGTTGTACCACCGCGCTGTGCCCGCCGTTGCCAACAGGGAGTCACCTACTGAGCCCCTGCCATCGCCACGTGATGACTGGCACAATAGGACGCATGAAACTCAATGACATGATGGCTCCTGCTCCCGTGAAGCTCCCCGTTCTTGACGAGGCCGTTGCTGCCCGCAATGGTGGCGCAAGCCCGGAGGCTGTGGTTCGCGCATGCCCGCGCGATTCCCAGGCGTGGGCAGACTTGGCTGAAAGTGCCTTGTCCGAAGGTCAGGAGATTCAGGCCTATGCCTTCGCCCGCACTGGTTACCATCGTGGTCTGGATCTGCTGCGCGGAAACGGCTGGAAGGGGTTCGGAGCGATTCCATGGGAGCACGAGCCCAATCGTGGTGTGCTCCGCGCCTTCGCAGCATTGGCTAAGGCTGCTAAGGCTATCGGCGAGGATGATGAATTCGATCGCATGATGGCGTTACTGCGTGACAGTGATGAATCCGCGCTGCCAGAGTTGGGTCTTTAATCGCGCACAGAGACCGCACAAAGACTCAGCGAGCGCATAGAAGCGCACACGAGCACAACAGGGACGCAACAAGCACATAGTTTTCACATGAGGATGGTGACTTCGGCATGGCTGGCATCGCTGGTGGGGAAGATAAGGATGCCGCAGCTGCCAGGAATCTAGAGGACCTTGCTCCCGCGCATGTCGACGACCTCGTCGAAGCTAAGGAAACGCAATTCGTCGAGGATAATCCGCGCCCGGATTTCCAAGATTTTCGCAATACGTACCTACATCCGGCCTCCCGCGCAGCAAACAAGCTGCGTCAGAAAGTGAGGCCCCGCACGCGTTTCCTCCATGCGATTGACCGTGTGCGCTCCCGTTGGATGCTCATTGTCCAAGCCACGTTAGCCGCTGGGTTGGCCTACTGGTTCGCACTTGAGGTACTGGGGCACCCCAACCCGTTCTTCGCGCCGATGGCCGCTTTCATCAGCCTCAACGTGATGACCGCAGGTCCTCGCCTAAAGCACTCTGTGGAGTTGGTGCTCGGCGCCTCGTTGGGAGTCGGCATTGGTGATGTGATTATCTCCATCCTCGGCTCGGGTATCTGGCAGCTGACTGTCGGTGTGTTCGTCGCCATGGTCATTGGCGTGTTTGTCGGTCGAGGCCCGCTTGTGGTGAACCAAGCGGCATCTTCAGCCGTGCTTATCGCCACCATTATTCCGCCGGGCACCGCTGGTTCTTATTACCGAATGATTGATGCTCTCGTCGGTGGTGTGGTGGGCATTATTGTGCTCATGGTATTGCCGCGAAGCCCGCTGGCGGGTGCTCGCCGCAAGGTGGCCAAGGTCCTCGACATGGGTGCAGACGTACTTTATGACATCGGCATCGGCATGAAAGAGGGCGACACCGATCGCATCCGCACCGCACTGAGCGTGGTGCGCTCCATGCAGGCGCAGGTCTCACTGATGGACCGCACCGTTGCTGACGCGGGCGAGCAGGTCCGCATCTCCCCGTTGCTCTGGCGCTCCCGGGATCGAATCCACTCGCTGTCACGCATGGTTCATCCTGTCGACAACGCCATGCGCAACATCCGTGTGCTCGCGCGTCGCGCTATCACAGCCCGCGAGGACCACATCGACTTTTCGCCCGAACTGTGTGGGCTTGTTCTCGGCGTATCTGAAGGCACGCGCCTGGTCAGTCATGTGCTTGACGACGAAGCCGCCGTGCGCCGAATCCCAGAGTGGGGCGAGTTGCCTTTCGAATCCGGCGACATCGCTATCGCCCAGCTTTCCGAGGGATCCGGAGAGGTCAAGCTTGAAGACGTGGTTCGGTACTTGCGTCGTCTAGCAGCGAAAATGCACCCGCGCGTCATCGAGGACGCAACGCTATCGGAACAGGTCGTGTTTGCGCAGTCCCGCTCATTGGTGGTGGACCTGTTGCAGGTGTGTGGCCTGTCCAGACGTTCAGCTGTGGCAACGCTGCCGCCGACGACGCCGTTCCCAGCAATGCCGCCGGAGGTATGGGACGAGTAGCCGGTGAGGAGTGGGCGAGTAGCGGCTCGCTAGCCGTCAGTCGGTTACTGCGGTACGCTCTACTGCCCCGTGCTACTGCAACCTGCTCTACTGCGGTACGCGCTTGACCTCGACGCCGCCGAAAGCGACGAAGCCGCGCACAATAATCTTCGGAGCCTGTCCTGCGCCAGGAGCAGGAAGGTTGCGTCCCGGCTTTCCAGTAACATCCGTGCCTCCGAAGATGGGCAGCACGTCGACATCAACTTGGTAGTGGTCGGGGACAATGACGTCGACTCCACCGAAGGCGCAGCCAATGTTGACGACAGTGGTTTCCGCGGTAAGGATGGCCTCGCGGAAATCCAAGCCAGTCCCGCCGAAGGCCGCCACCGTGGTGTGCGTGGGAGCGCACGTCCAAGGGCCTCTCTTGTCGGTGCCGCCAAAGATGCCGATGGAGAGCTTCGAACCAGTTGCCGCGGCGGAGCTATCAATCCGGGCTGGTTGATGATTGCTGGCTGCATTCGGTGCCACTGAATGGTGCTCGTCCGGGACGCTGTGCAGGTTCGGGCGCAGGTTAGGGTTTGGGTGCGCATGTGGAGTCGGCTCGGCCAGGTTCGCGGGCAGCGACAAGTCCTGTGTCAATGTGGGCAACTCATCAATGTACGTTGCCTTTTGGGCTTTCTCGGTGCGCTCCTGCAGTTCCGCAAAGTCAATCTGGCCATCGCGGAATGCCCATTCCAAGCGTTCCAGCGCAGTGTGGCGGGCTTGGTCGCCAGCGCGTAGCCGTGGGGTGTTGTCAGTCATGATGCTGTCCTATCGAGGCAGTGGCGGGCAGGGGCTTTAACACCCAAATGTTATCTGTACTCGAGCTATCGCGCAGGCCACTTTCGCGCAAGCCACTTTCTCACGGGCAGACCGTGGCTATTGCCCCGACGCAGTTAGTGCACAATCTGCAAGTCGCGAAGGTGTCGGTACAGAGTTGTCTTCTCTCGCGGCTTTCGAGACTCGACTCCATCGCGCACATATCGGAAGCCCAGGCCACCAACTTGAACTGCCCGACCCGTCATCGGACGGTGTAGCTCGCGGGCCGGGGCTTCTTTCGCTTTACGACGGCCACCGCGCCCCAATCCGAGTCGGCTCAGCAGGCCTTTGTTGCCTCCATCCTCGTTACCGATTTCCGCTTCCGGAGCCGGAACTTCGGCCGCAACGATGCCCGGGGCGTCGGGGGTAGGGCGAATCTGCAGGCCGGTGGATGTGCCGGAGAACATCTGATGCTCGTCGACATAGACCTCGCCAGTAAACCCGTTTGCCGAGGACACTCCGGTAATTCCCGGCTCTGTCAGTAGGGCGTAACCAACAATTGCGTGGCCGGTGTCATCGCGAATCAGCGGCACTGGCGTCGTCGGGCGTGTGAGCGCGGTCGCCGCATCGAGCCCTTCTCCTCCTTCGATGCCCCAGTTTTTGGCCGCGGTCGACGGTGCGGTGGGGACATGTGCCACTTCAATCCACAGGAGGTTCTTGCGCATCAGGTAGGTTGCCACGGTAGCCAGTGCCGCGTCGGTGCCAACGACCACAATTCGTAACGGCTCGCTCGGCTTTTGCGGAGCGGGTTGCGGAGCGCCTAAGTGGTCGACTTTCTTCTGCTTGGAGATTTCCTCCGGCGTCGGTGCTGTATCGATAGGCAGTACGTCCTTGGCCAGGTCGTCGATGAAAGCCAGCTCCTTGCGGGTGGGGATCATCGCGACGTCGTGAAGCGCATAGGCGGGTGGTGCCGGAGTAGCTGGTGCTGATGGTGTGGACGGTGCTGATGTAGACCATGATTGGTGGAGCAATTGGGGAAACGCGGGTACATCGGGGCCACACTGCAGCACAACAATACGCATAGGACTACACTCTAATGCGTCGTCTGCAATCCCAGGAGTTGAAGTAGGACTATGGCCGCAATCATTATCGTCGGTGCCCAGTGGGGCGACGAGGGCAAGGGCAAAGCAACCGATATTCTCGGTGGCCGCGTCGACTACGTCGTCAAGCCCAACGGTGGCAATAACGCCGGCCACACCGTTGTCGTCGGCGGTGAGAAGTACGAGCTGAAGCTGCTTCCGGCGGGTGTGCTGTCGGAAAACGCTGTGCCGATTATCGGTAACGGCTGTGTGGTCAACCTCGAGGCGCTTTTCGACGAGATTGATGGCCTCGAAGCTCGCGGTGCAAAAGCCTCCCGCCTGCGCGTTTCCGGCAATGCCCACATGGTTGCTCCGTACCACCAGACGCTGGACCGCGTGACCGAGCGCTTCCTGGGTAAGCGCGCTATCGGCACCACTGGCCGCGGTATCGGCCCGACGTATGCCGACAAGGTCGGCCGTACGGGCTTGCGTGTCCAGGACATTCTGGATGAGTCGATTCTGCGCCAGAAGATTGAGTCTTCGCTGGCTCAGAAGAACCAGATTCTGGTCAAGCTGTACAACCGCCGCGCCATCGACCCGGATGAGGTCTTCGATTACTTCATGGGCTTCGCCGATCGTCTGCGTCCGATGATTATCGACTCGGAGTTTGAGCTCAATCGGGCTTTGGATGCCGGCAAGCATGTCCTCATGGAGGGCGGTCAGGCCACCATGCTCGATGTCGACCACGGCACCTACCCGTTCGTGACTTCCTCGAACCCAACCGCTGGTGGTGCCTGCGTGGGTACCGGTATCGGCCCGACGAAGATTACTTCGGTGCTGGGCATCATGAAGGCCTACACCACCCGCGTCGGTGCTGGCCCGTTCCCGACGGAGCTGTTCGACAAGTGGGGCGAGTACCTCCAGACCACCGGCGGTGAGGTCGGAGTCAACACCGGCCGTAAGCGCCGCTGTGGTTGGTACGATTCGGTGCTGGCTCGCTACGCCGCGCGCGTCAACGGTTTCACGGATTTGTTCATCACCAAGCTGGACGTCCTGACCGGTATCGGTGAGATTCCGATTTGTGTCGCTTACGACGTTGATGGCGTGCGTCACGACGAAATGCCACTCACCCAGTCGGAGTTCCACCACGCTGTCCCGATTTACGAGACCATGCCTGCGTGGGACGAAGACATCACTGGCTGCCGCACCTTCGATGAGCTGCCGGACAAGGCCAAGGATTACCTGAACCGACTGGAGGAGCTCTCCGGCGCTCGCATTTCTTACATCGGTGTTGGTCCGGGTCGTGACCAGACCATCGTTGTTCACGACGTGCTGGATAACTAGCGCTGGACACTTAACCTGGAGGCAGTGGCGAACTAACCGGAAAATAGTCCGGCTTTCGACCCGGCTTTATCGAACTGTTAGATAAAAAATCTTCGGTGCCGAAACCGCTGGCTGCTGTAAAAAAGAACATTTGCTAACCACGCGAAGGCTCTGGGAATTGTCAGTTGCCCCTGGCATCCCAGAGTCATTTTTGTATCGTAGGCCTCACCGCGTAGTCCAACGACAGAAGTCCAAACGACAGAAGGCGTGTGGTTTTCATGCAAAACACAGGACACCGAGTACAACGACTGGCAAGTTCCGCCGTGCTTTCCGGCGCGATGGTTTTCTCCGCAGTAGGTGGAGCAATTGCAGCTCCTGCGGCTCAGGCGAAACCAGCTCCGGCACCAGCACCGGCTCCAGCTCCGGCGCAGGCGGATAGCTGTACCCCGAACCCGGCTGCACCTGAAATCCAGGCGGCCCTGGATAAGGTCAACAGGGAGCGTCCGAACAACCATGATGGGTGGAAGTACACTGGCACCTCCAACTTCAGCCCGTGTAGCGATTTGAGCTTTGCTCTCGCAGATCAGGCCAAGCAGGGTAACGCTCAGTCCTCCACTGTGTTGTTGATGTTCCACAAGGGTGAATACATTGGTACGGACTCTGACCGGCCTCAGCACATCAACAAGGTGACGCCGACCCCTGATGGTAAGAACATCTCGGTCATCTACCACGACTGGGAGGCCCAGGAGGCCGCAGGTGCGCCGAACGCTGATGTGGCCAAGTTCACCTCTAATGTTCACTTCTTCTGGAACGGCGATCACGTCGTTCACGAGGGGAAGATTCCCGGCGGCGCGAAGCCCGCTTCCTAACGGCTCCCGAGAACTCTCGAGAGCTTTCGAGAATTCTTGGGCACTCGCGGGGACTCTTGATTTTTTCCAAGTAAACTCAATTCAGAGTCGGACATGAGAAAGTAATGCTCCGCCGTCGCTAAGTGTTTGAGAAAACTTGAGAGAACAGAAGAGGTTCCAGCCATGAGTGGTCGTTCAGTTCGTCGCGGGTCGATGCTGGTTAGCGCGGCGGTCGCAGGTGTAGTGGCTTTGTCCGGTTGCTCCACTGATGAGACTGCAGCACCGACCTCTGCTCCTCAGGTAGATGAAGAAACGACCACCATCACTACGACCACCACTGTCGAGGATGACAGTGAAAGTGCAGATACCCCCAATCCGGATGTCGATGATAACGACACCGATGGGGGTTCTTCTGCGCCAACCCAGGAAGAGGCTTTCGAAGAAGCGGTTGCCGACCTGAACTCAATGGAAGGTGGCAATGGCAGCGGTTGGACAGTCACGGACAATACGAACTGGGATACCACCAGCGAGTTGACCTTTGCCTCAGCAGCACAGAATGAAATTACCCACTCAACTACCTCTGGTGCAGTGCTGCTGTTTCATAAGGGCGAGTACGTGGGTACCGCCGGTGGTCCGCAGACAATCAACTCGGTCGAAGGCGATGGCAAAACTGTGACCGTCAATTTCTTCGATGTCAATAAAATGATTGAAGACGGCGGTGCCTTCGCCTTTAAAGACCAGTACAACGCTCCCGTTACGTACTCCTGGGATGGGGCAGAAGTTGCTCAAGAAGGTGAGATTCCAAAGGCAGAGGGAAATTAATCTCTAACCCGTGCTCTCTCCAGATGCGAGTGCTGGCAAGCCGTTTTAAAGTAGTGGCGCAACACACAGATTTCACGTAAATTTCTGTGTTCCGTAAAATCTCCGACGGTAGTTTGTCGACACTTTGTTGTCGGTACTATGCCGTCGCTATGAAGTCGCTAACACTACGCCCAAAGAGGAAAATCACCGGCCATGTCTTCTCGCAACTCATCTGACTCCATGTTTGACGAACGGGCCAAGCAGAGCGAGCAGCCTCAGAATTCACGCGTCCACGGCACGCGCCGCGCAATCGCGGCGATTGCTATGGGCGCGTTTGCTATTTCTCCCATTGCAGCCTGCAGCAATGATGCGGACAACGATGCGGCATCGTCGTCAAGCAGTGCAAGCGCGGTTAGCACTACGGCGAGCGAAGAGAAGACCTTTGAAAAGCAGCAGGTCGCTGAGCTGAATGCGTCCGCGAATGTGCGGCCGGCTGCGATGGCTAAGCTGCCGGAGGGGTTTGATCTGCAGTCGCACCGTGGTGGTCGCGGTGAGTGGACGGAGGAGTCCAAGCAGGCGATGGCCAACTCGCTGGAGCTGGGCGTTACGACGTTGGAGCTGGACATCGTTCTGACGAAGGATGGCGTGCCTATGGTCTGGCACGATCCGGAAATCCAAGATGACAAGTGCTCGGACACCGAGCCAGTGACGGAGGGGGATCCGCAGTACCCGTACGTCGGCAAGCTCGTACATGATCTCACCTATGAGCAGGTACAAACCCTGGTCTGCGACAAGAAGCTCGAGGACTTCCCGGATGCGGAGCCAATCAAGGGCAATAGGATGATGACCCTGCCGGAGCTGTTCGAGCTGACTAAGGACAACCAGGACATCCACTTCAACATTGAGACCAAGATCGAGGGCGAAAAGCGCGCTGACTCGGCAGAACCGCAGGAGTTCGTCGATGTGATTCTCGACGAGATTGACCGCGCGGGTGTGGCTGATCGTGTGATGATTCAATCCTTCGATTGGCGCTCGTTGCCGCTGGTCGCGGAACGGAACCCGGAGATTCCGCTGGTCATGCTGTGGGACGAAACCACCTGGAAGAAGGATTCTCCTTGGATCGGCGATGTCAATTACGACGAGGTCGATGGCGACATCATCGAGGCCGCCAAGCAGCTCGGCGTGCAGGTGCTCTCACCGACGCACAGCATTCCTTACGGCAAGACACCGTCGGATTCTGACTACCACCCGGTCGCCACGCCGGAGCTGATTTCCCGCGCACACGAGGCCGGCATGAAGGTGGTGCCGTGGACGGTGAACGAAAAGGAGACCATGCGCGAGCAGATTGCCGCTGGTGTCGATGGCATCATCACCGACTACCCGACGCGACTGCGCGAGGTCTTGGCCGAGCTGAATATGCCGCTGCCAGAGCCCGCTCCGGTGGGTGATGCAGCGATGTCGACGAACTAGTAAACCCGGCTAGCACCAGCGAAAACTCGTCTGTATCCCTGTTTTGCCCGTGTTTAGCTCTGCGGGCTGAGCGTGTTTCGTGTCACACTTGACCTTATGACGCGTTTGAAAGTGCTTGCCGACGTTGACACGGGTATCGATGACAGTCTTGCTCTCGTCTACCTCGCAGGGTTACATACCGCAGGCGAGATCGAGCTGGTGGGTGTGACCTGCGCAGGTGGTAACACCACTGCGGCATGGTCCGCTCGCAACACCAAGTACATGTTGAATCTCTGCGGTTGCCCGGAGGTCCCGGTTGTCAGCGGTTTCGAGGGGCCCGCTGACCGTGAGCTGACTACCACGCCTGAGACTCATGGTCCGTACGGGCTGGGCTACAACCTGGCGCCACCGGCCGTCATCTACGAGCCGGGGCGCGGAGGGGCGGCGGATCCGCTGGCGCTGTGGCGCCAGGTCATCGAACAGGCGCGGTCGACGGGGGAGAAGGTGCACCTGCTGGTCACTGGCCCTATGACTACCTACGTGGCCGCTTTGAAGAAGTACCCAGAACTCATGCGGGAGCTCGACGGTGTGACCATTATGGGCGGTGCTGTGGAGTACCACGGTAACGTTACCGAGTTTGCGGAATGGAACTTCTGGGTCGACCCCACCGCGGTCACCGAGGTCTTCGGCACCGCGGGCGCTGTGGCCGTCGAGCGCCCGGAGGATGCCGTGCGCAGCATCGCCACCGCCGCAGGCGCGCCGGTGCCGACGCTGGTTCCGCTCAATGTCACCGAGACCATCACCATTAGTGATACTGAGATTGAATCCTGGCGAGATGCCGGTATGAACTCGGAGCTGCTGCGTGTTCTGCGCCGCTCGCTGAAGTTCTACTTTGAGTTCCACCAGGGAGTTGGAGTCGGTTACAAGGCGCAGGTTCATGACCTCTTCGCTGCGATGGTGGCCGTCGGTGCGGTGACCGGGGAAGTGGAGAAGATGCGCCTCGTGGGCGTCGATAGGCGAACTTTTGCAGATGAGCCTGCGCGGCGCGGACAGGTGGTGGAAGATCCTGCCGGTTCGGTGGCGAATGTTGTCCTGGCCGCTGACCGTGAGGTGGCGCTGGCTGAGTTCCAGCGGGTGTTCCCGCGCTAGGTTCCCCGCCCGTGCCCGCCGCGGTGAATCCGCTCGCTGTCGTATGCTGGAGACAATCAATTTCACAGCTGCTGGTTGTGCAGCGTACGTGCCGTAGACGAAAGCGAGTTTATCTCGATGTTCACCCCTGAAGTCACCGGAACCCCGTACCAGCCGGAAGCAACGCGAGTTCTGCTGCTCGGCTCTGGCGAGCTCGGCAAGGAGGTGACCATTGCTTTCCAACGTCTTGGCGTTGAGGTGCACGCTGCCGATCGCTACGAGCATGCACCGGCACACCAGGTCGCTCACCACGCCTACGTCTTGAATATGTCGGATTCCAGTGCACTGCGGGATCTGATTCTCCAGGTCAAGCCCCACTTCATCGTCCCCGAGATCGAGGCCCTGGCAACCGAGGTGCTGGAAGAGGTTGAGGAAGACGAGACGCTGGACGTCACCGTTATTCCAACCGCACGGGCGACTCAGCTGACCATGAACCGAGAGGGTATTCGCCGTCTGGCTGCGGAAGAGGTTGGGCTGCCGACTTCCCGCTATCACTTCGCCTCCAGCTTTGATGAATTCACCGCAGCTGTCGATGAGATTGGCTTCCCGTGTGTGGTCAAGCCGGTCATGAGTTCCTCGGGCAAGGGGCAGTCCACGCTGCGTTCGCCGGAGGATGTCCAGGCCGCGTGGGATTATGCCATGAGTGGCGGCCGCGTCGAGTCCGGCCGCGTCATTGTGGAGGGCTTCGTCGATTTCGACTACGAGATCACGCTGCTGACCGTGCGCTCCGTTGATCCGGAGACCGGCGAGGGGGCAACGTGGTTCTGTGAGCCCATTGGGCACCGTCAGCAGGACGGCGACTACGTTGAGTCATGGCAGCCGGCTGCCATGAGTGAAAACGCCCTGGACAATGCGCGCTCTGTCGCCGCGCGCATCACCAACGCGCTGGGCGGTCGCGGTATCTTCGGCGTCGAGCTGTTTGTCCGCGGCGATGAGGTGTGGTTCTCCGAGGTCAGCCCGCGTCCGCACGACACCGGCATGGTCACCATGGGCACCCAGCGTTTCTCTGAGTTCGAGCTGCACGCGCGTGCAGTGTTGGGTCTGCCTATCGACGTCACGCTGGTGTCCCCGGGAGCCTCCGCTGTGGTCTACGGCGGTGCTGACATCGAGCAGCCGGGTTACACCGGGCTGACGGAGGCCATGGCTATTCCGGAGACTGATATTCGTATCTTTGGTAAGCCGGTCGCTGGCCCGCGTCGCCGCATGGGCGTTGCTGTTTCAACCGCGGATTCTGTCGATGCTGCTCGTGAGCGTGCATCGGAGGCGGCATCAAAGATTAAGGTCGTCGAACTGGGCTAGTTCGACGACCTAGTGTGCGCTGCTGGTGTTGCTTGGGAAAGGAACGCTGCAGCGCACTTTTTTGTGCCCGCTGTGGTGCGTAAGCTACTTGATCTACTTGGACTTCTGTACCGGTGGCTCGGCCGACCAGGGGAAGACGATCCAGTCATCGGTGTGCTTCCAGACGTAGTCCGGTGCAATCTCCGAGCGGGACTTGCCGTAGAGCACAGCGGAACGGACTTCAGCGCCGTGCTTCTTGAGCAGGTCGAGCACCAGATGCAGCGTGCGACCGGAGTCGGCCACATCGTCAACGACCAGCAGGCGGCGGTTGGAAATCGATTCGATGTCCAGGAGCGGCTCCAGCAGAACCGGATCCGGCAGGGTCTCCGCCACGTCGGTGTAGAACTCGACGTTGATGGCGTCAGAGAGCTTGACGCCCATGGTGTAGCTGAGTGCGCCTGCTGGCAGCAGGCCACCGCGGGCCACGGCGATAATAATCTCCGGGTCGAAGTCCGAGTCGACAATCTGCTGTGCCAGTTCACGGGAGGCGACGCCGAAGCCTTCCCAGGTCAGAACTTCCTTGACGTCCAGGTTGGATGAGTCTGCATGATAAGCCATGTATTAACTCTAATCCGAAGATCGACTGACGTGCACAATCAACTGTCCGGTTAGACCCGATGCGCTAGCTCGCGACGGTCTCCACAACAGCTTCGTGCACAGCTTCGGCCACGTCATCGGCATCTGGCTGCTTTGCGACGACCGTGGAGGCCGCAACCATGTCAGCCCACTCGACCAGCTTCTTGCGCTCGCGGCCTTCGGCTTCGCCCGCGGCACGCTCGGCGGCGTCGAGTGCGTGCCAGCCCTCCCAGGTGGTGACCTGGAGGCCCTTGTCGGCCAGGAACTCGTCGACGTCGTTATGCGTGGGCTTTGCAGGTGCGGCCAGGCGACCTGCCTCCCAGTCGGCGATGAGGTTGCCGACAGCTTCGTTGGCATCGCCCTTGGTGTTACCGATTAGGCCGACCGGGCCACGGCGAATCCAGCCGGTGGTGTACAGGCCCTGGATGTGGTTGCCGTCGATGTCGTCAAGCACGCGGCCGCCGGCATCTGGGATGGTGTGCGTGCCGGTGTCGAACGGTACGCCGGTGACTGCGTCGGAGCGGTAGCCGACTGCGCGGTAGACCGCACCGACCGGCCATTCGGTGAACTTGCCGGTGCCGCGGACGCCACCCTCGCCGTCGAGTTCGGTGCGTTCGGTGCGGATAGCGCTGACGTGCTGTACTCCATCTTCACCGGTCTCGCCGATGATTTCGACCGGGGACTCGAAGAAGTGGATGAAGAGCTTGTGCGGGGCGCCCTTTGGCTCGCGGATGGCGTAGTTTTCCAGAATCGTACAGACCTGATCGGTGATCTTGGACTCGCGACGGGACGTTTCGGAGGCGGCATCGTACTGGATGTCCTCCGGATTCACGACAACCTCAATGGTGTCAGAGTGGTCCAGTTCCTTCAGCTCCAGTGGAGTGAACTTTGCCTGAGCCGGACCGCGACGGCCAAAGACATGGACTTCGCGGGCGGCATTCTTTGCCAGGCCGTCGTAGACGTTGTCGGCGATTTCGGTGACGTGCAGCTCATCGGCAGTCTTGGCGAGAATACGGGCGACGTCGAGACCCACGTTACCGACGCCGATCACAGCGACCGACTCAGCAGAGAGGTCCCATTCGCGAGCAAACTCCGGGTGGGAGTCGTAGAAACCTACGAACTCACCGGCGCCGTAGTGCTCCGGCAGATCCGAGCCCGGGATGTTCAGATCGCGGTCGCCGGTCGCGCCAGTGGCGAAGATGATGGCGTCGTAGAACTGGCGCAGTTCATCAACGCTGACCTGCTTGCCGACGTCCACGTTGCCCAGCAGTCGAACCTGCGGCTTGTCCAGCACTCGGTGGAGGGACTTAATGATGCCCTTGATTCGCGGGTGGTCTGGCGCAACACCGTAGCGGATGAGGCCGAACGGCACTGGAAGGCGCTCGTAGAGGTCGATGGCGACATCGCGGCCGGACTTCATCAGCGCGTCGGAGGCGTAGATGCCGGCCGGGCCCGAGCCAACCACGGCTACACGCAGTGGCGTGGTGGAGTTGGCGAGATCGGGCAGTGAGGAAGCGGCCGTGTTCTGGGCTGCAGTCTGGTCGTTGGTCATTGGGTGGAATCCTTTTTCTACGTTTTCTTTGTCGCGATTGCTTATCGTAGACCAACCGGTCTATGCTTGCTGAAACAGAATATAGACAAACTGGTCTACAAAAAGCAAACACAAAACACCGCAAGAATCACTGCTTTGGCTTGAGAGGGTTTTGCTGCGCATCGCTTCTGCTGAATGAGCTCTGAAAGGGGCTCGTCGTGCGAGCATCGTGGCAACGGCAGGCTCTGGTTGGGTAAGCGGGGAAGGGCTTGTCATGGAAAAACTCATAGTCTTCGTGCTAATCGGCCTTGGCGCGCAATTAGTCGACGGCACTCTGGGGATGGCTTTCGGTGTCACCGCTACTTCGCTGTTTATTGTCGCTGGTAGTAGTGCTGCCACTGCGTCGGCGGTGGTTCACGTAGCAGAGGTGGGTACGACACTGGCCTCCGGTATTTCACACTGGCGATTCGGCAATGTCGACTGGCGACGCGCGCTGAGTCTTGGCGTGCCGGGTGCTATCGGTGCCTTTATTGGTGCGACCTTTTTGGCGAATCTCGACGGTGATGCTGCGACGCCTGTGACCTCGACAATCTTGCTTTTCCTCGGTCTGTGGGTGATTATCCGCTTCGCCTTTTTGGCCAGTGTTAAGCGCAAGAAGAAGGCCTGGGGGGCGAAGAAGCTCGCTCCGCTGGGGCTCTTTGGTGGCCTGCTTGATTCCACGGGAGGTGGTGGTTGGGGGCCTGTTACCACCTCAACTTTGCTCGGCGCTGAGGCTGACCAGCCGCGCAAGATTATCGGTACTGTCTCTGCGGCGGAATTTCTCGTTGCCTCGGCGGCTGTACTGGGCTTTTTGCCCAAGCTGCGGGAGGAATTTACCCAGCATGCCGCACCGGTAATTGGTTTGTTGTGCGGTGGTGTGATTGCGGCACCCTTGGCTGCGTACCTGGTGGGGCGCATTAATCCGCGGCTGCTTGGGATTGCGATCGGCGGCGTGTTGGTGGGGCTGAATATTCGCACTCTGTTTTTGTCGCTGGTTTCTGGTGGCGTGCTGGCAACGGTTCTGCTCGTGTGGGCTTTTGTTGTCGTCGCGCTGGTGCTGTGGGCGCGTTCGCACGACACTCTTCCGGGGCTGCGTCAGCGGATCCAACTTGAGCCGACTTCTCAGTCTCCCTCGGCTGATGTGTCTAGTTCTGGATCTCCATCACCCGCTTCGGTTGATGTCGGGGCCGAGGATGCTTCTGAAGGTGTCAAAGTGGGTGCGAAAAACGGTGTCCGCGTGGGCGAAGCGGGGGTCCGCTAGGTATCCGAGCGTGTCCCGGCTTGCACTAGCCAGACTGGTCGGTCTAATGTTGCCTGCAATGCAACGTAGACCAAACGGTCTATAAAGATTAGAAACTAATTCGGTCAACGAGAACAAAACGAAAGTGATTCGGTAGATTCCCCATGAGCTCTCCTACGAAAACCGCCGAGCGTCCAGCTTCCGCAGCGGCTACCCGACGTAAGAAGCGCGCACCGAAGCCACAGGGGCAGTGGCTTATCGACGGCCGCGAGCCACTTAACGACGACGAGCGCATTAAGAAAGAAGATGCTGGCATCGCCGTTAAGCAGCGTGTTATCGACATCTACTCCAAGCAGGGGTTTGACTCCATCCCCGCGGAGGACCTAGCGCCTCGCTTTAAGTGGATTGGCCTCTACACCCAGCGCAAGCAGGGGCTTAGCGGTGAGCACACCGGCGTGAAGACCAACGCCGAGCTGCAGGACAAGTACTTTATGCTCCGCGTCCGCCTCGACGGTGGCCAGACCACCACCGAGGGCATTCGCACCATCGGCGAGATTTCCCGCGACTTCGCCCGCGACACTGCGGACTTCTCCGACCGCCAGAACGTCCAGCTGCACTGGATTCGCGTCGAAGATATGCCGGAGATCTGGGAGCGCCTTGAGCGAGTTGGTCTCGACACCAACTTTGGCTGCGGCGACGTTCCCCGCGTTATTCTAGGCAGCCCGGTTGCCGGTGTTGCGGCCGATGAAATTGTCGACGGCACCAACGCCATCCGCCGCATCAAGGAGGAGTACCTCTCCGGCGACGAGTTCTCCAACCTACCGCGTAAGTTTAAGTCGGCAGTTTCCGGTTCCCCGCGTCTCGATGTCACCCACGAGGTCCAGGACGTTGCCTTCGTCGGTGTCAATCATCCAGAGCACGGCCCCGGTTTCGACGTTTGGGTCGGTGGTGGTCTCTCCACCAACCCGATGCTCGCCCAGCGTCTCGGCGCCTGGATCCCAGAGGACGAGGTTCCCGAGGTATGGGCGGGCGTGTGCCGCATCTTCCGGGACTACGGCTACCGTCGCCTGCGCAATCGTGCGCGTCTGAAGTTCCTCGTTGCCGAATGGGGCGCGGAGAAGTTCCGCCAGGTACTCGAAGACGACTACCTCAACCGCAAGCTTATCGACGGCCCCGCACCCGAACCTTTCGAGGGCGACCGTGACCACATCGGCGTGCACAAGCAGGCCGACGGTCTCAACTACGTCGGTGTTAAGCCCGCTGTTGGCCGTGTTCCGGGCTCTGACCTGGTCAAACTCGCCGACATCGCCGAGCGCCACGGTGTTTCCCGCGTCCGCACCACCGTGATGAAGGAGCTCATTCTCCTCGACGTCACCGACGACCAGGTCGACTCCCTGCTCGCAGAACTCGACGAAATTGGCCTGTCTGCCAAGCCCTCAGCTTTCCGACGGGGCATCCTGGCCTGCACCGGCCTAGAGTTCTGCAAGCTCGCACTTGTCACCACGCGCCAGCGCGCAATTGATTTGGTGGGCGACTTGGAGGAACGCCTCGGTGACCTCGACGTCCCAATCACCATTGCGCTCAATGGCTGCCCGAATGCCTGCGCCCGCACGCAGATTGCCGACATCGGACTCAAGGGGCAGATTGTCACCGACGACGAGGGCAACCGTGTCGAGGGTTTCCAGGTTCACCTCGGTGGTTCGCTGGGGCTCGATGCCAACTTCGGCCGCAAGGTTCGCGGACACAAGGTCACCTCGGCAGAACTGGGTGACTACATCGAGCGCGTCGTCAATCACTTCAAGGAACAGCGCCACGAGGGTGAACAGTTCCGCGAGTGGATTGTCCGCGCTGATGAGGAGGACCTGAAGTGAGTGAATCTCCCAATGGGGTTCGGTCGCAGGGGCCGTCGTCAAGCGAAAAAGACGAGACGCCAGCGCGACTGGGAATCGGTGGCCGAAGCGCACACCCCAATCCGAACCGGGGTGCGGTGATGCATTGCCCTTACTGCGGCGGTGATGATCTGTGGCCCGACCTGGAAACCGATTACGCCTGGCAATGCCGCGAATGCTGCCGGGTATTCACAGTGAAACTGCACGGACATATCGATAGAAAGGTGGCGTCATGAGCACGGGACTGAAAACCGCTGAGGTCATTAAGACTCAGGAGGCGCTCGCGCGTGAAGACGCGCTGGACAACCCGGAAACTGCTCGCCGTCTGATTGAGCTCGCACTGGAGTGGGGCTCCAAGCTGGAGACCGCCACTGCTGGGGAAGTATTGGAATGGGGTGCGGAGCACCTGCACACGCCACTGGCTGTGACCCTGTCGATGCAGGACACAGTGTTGGCGGAACTGGCTGCTCGGCACGCGCCGGAGGCAGATCTGATTTTCCTGGATACCGGTTACCACTTCCCGGAGACCCTCGACGTGGCAGAGCAGGTCGCACAGCGTTACGACAACCGACTGCTGTCGATTGAGCCGAAGCGCACCCGCGCCGAGCAGGACGCCGAAGAGGGCGTTGATCTGTACAAGACCGACCCGACGCGTTGCTGCGCATTGCGGAAGGTCGAGCCGCTGTCTGCCGTGAAGCGCCCCTACGAGGGCTGGGTCACAGGTCTGAAGCGCGTCGACGCGCCGACCCGCGCACACACGCCGGTACTGGAGATCGACAAGACTGGTCGCATCAAGCTCAACCCGTTGGCCACCTGGACAGATGAGGATGTTGCCCAGTACATCGAGGACAACGACCTCATTGTGCATCCGCTGACGCAACAGGGGTTCCCGTCGATTGGCTGCGCGACATGCACCGCGCGAGTGGCAGAGGGCGCGGATCCGCGCTCGGGTCGCTGGGCGGGCTCCGAGAAGACTGAGTGCGGATTGCACCTCTAGTTCGAGCGGCTAGCAGACAGCTACTTGCCGCCAGCCACTAGCCGCCCGCCGATAACCGATATCAGCTAAAACAGCGCAGTTACAACAGCCAACACAGCCCCAACAGAAAGAACCCCCATGACTAGCTCAACCACCGTTTCCGTACAAAACCGCCTCGACCCGCGGCTTGCCGAGCTGGAAGCCGAGGCCATCGACATTATTCGCCAGACCGCCGGTCAGTTCGAGCGTCCGGCACTACTTTTCTCCGGCGGAAAGGATTCCGTCGTCGTGCTCGAGCTGGCCAAGCGCGCCTTCGCACCGGCGGGTATCCCGCTGGAGCTGCTCCACGTCGACACCGGCCACAACTTCCCCGAAGTTATTGAATTCCGCGACAAGATTGCCGCTCAGCCGGGCATCAAGCTGCACGTAGCCAAGGTCCAAGACTGGATCGACAGCGGCGTGCTCACCGAGCGTGCCGACGGCACCCGCAACCCCTTGCAGACCGTGCCGCTGGTGGAGACCATTGCCAACCGCGGTTACGATGCCGTTCTCGGTGGCGCCCGCCGCGATGAGGAGAAGGCCCGCGCAAAGGAGCGCGTGTTCTCCGTCCGCGACTCCTTCGGCGGTTGGGATCCACGCCGTCAGCGCCCTGAGCTGTGGGGCCTCTACAACGGTCGCCACGCCGCCGGAGAGAACGTTCGCGTTTTCCCGATCTCGAACTGGACCGAGGCCGACGTCTGGGCCTATATCGAAGCCCGTGACATCGAACTGCCTCCCATCTACTTCGCCCACGAGCGTGAGGTGTTCAACCGCGGCGGCATGTGGTTGGCACCGGGCGAGTGGGGTGGCCCCCGCGACGGCGAGACCCTCGAGGTTCGCACTGTCCGCTACCGCACTGTCGGTGACATGAGCTGCACCGGCGCTGTCGAATCGACTGCCACCACTATTGCGGAGGTCATGGAGGAACTTCGCACATCCAAGCTCACCGAGCGCGGCGCTACCCGCGCAGATGACAAGTTGTCCGAATCCTCCATGGAAGACCGTAAGAAGGAAGGTTACTTCTGATGAGCCAGCCAAATTCCCCAGCTACCCTGATTTCCGCTGACCGCGCCACTCGCGCTCGTCGCACTCTTCGCCTGTGCACCGCTGGCTCCGTCGACGACGGTAAGTCCACCTTCGTCGGTCGCCTGCTGCACGACACGAAGAATATCCTCGCTGACCAGTACGAGGCCGTCGTCGCCTCCTCACAGGCGCGCGGTCAGGAAAACCCGGACCTGTCGCTGCTGGTCGACGGTCTGCGGGCCGAGCGTGAGCAGGGCATCACCATCGATGTCGCCTACCGCTACTTCGCCACCGACGTCCGCTCCTTCATCCTCGCCGACTGCCCAGGTCACGAGCAGTACACCCGAAACACCGTCACCGGTATGTCCACCGCCGAGGCCGTCGTTTTGCTTATCGACGCGCGCAACGGCGTCGTGACGCAGACCAAGCGTCACGCAACGGTGGCCGGTCTGCTGGGCGTTCGCCACGTGATTTTCGCAGTCAACAAGATTGACCTACTGGACTACAGCGAAGAGGCCTTCCGCGCCATTGAGTCGGATGTGGCAGCACTAGCAGAGCGCCTGGGTCTGCAGAACACCTTCGTTGTTCCAGTGTCGGCTCTGGTCGGCGACAACATTGTCGATTCTTCTGAGCACACTCCGTGGTACGAGGGGCCGACCGTGCTGGAGCTGCTGGAAAACCTCAACATCGGTGCCGACCTGGAAACCGATGCCGAGGCTGACCTGCGCCTGCCCATCGACTATGTCATTCGCGATCACGCCACTGAATACCGTGGTTACGCCGGCCGTATCGCCGCAGGTAGCGTGCGTGTGGGCGATGTTGTCTCCGTAGACGCCAACCGTCAGGCTACGGTCACGAAGATCACCGTGGCAGCTGAGGATGTCACTGAGGCCGTGGCCGGCCAGTCGGTGGCCATCAGCCTGGATGCCGAGTTCGACCTCGCCCGTGGCGACCTCATCAGTGGCACGCGCCCGGAAGACGTGCGCCGTTTCTCCGCCGTGGCCGTCCACCTTGCAGACAAGCCGTTGGCAGTCGGTCGCGTCGTAGAGGTGCGCTATGGTGCCGCACTGGTGCGTGGTCGTATCGCTTCCGTCGATGCGCTCATCGATATCGAAACCGGTGAGCCCACCGGTGTGGCTGATCAGCTTGCAGTCAACGACGTCGCGGAGATCACCGTCGAGGTCGCACAGCCGCTGCCGGTCGATGCCTACCGCGTCGGTGGCCGTGTCGGTGCATTCCTGCTCATCGAGCCGGGCACCGGTGACACCCTCACCGCAGGCCTCGTGCGTGGCGCTGCCCAGTAGAGCTGCCAGGTAGAGAAACCAGAAAGCACAGCTAGCGAGCCTGAGGAGACCATCGATGACCGCACTGATTCTGCTTGCGCACGGTTCTCGGCACTCAGAGACCAAACCGGTGCTCGAAGACGTGGTCGCGCTCGTGCGCGAGAAGATGCCGCTCACCCGTCTGGATGCGCCCTCTCAGATTCGCCTCGCCTGGCTGGACCTCGACGAGCCCTCACTGGATACCGTCTGTGCCGAGCTCGCCGCTGCCGGCGAGACTCAGGCACTGGCCGTACCGCTGCTGTTCACCGATGCGTTCCACTCGCGAGTCGACGTTCCCGAGCAGGTTCGACTCTGCGATCGGCATGGTGTTGACATCACAGTGGCTGAAGGACTCGGGCTTGGCGACGGCACGAAGCGCGCCGTCGTAAAGCGAATCATCGAAGCGGCGGAGAATGCATCTTTTTCCTGGCCGGTCGATGCGCTGGTGATGGGGGTCGGCTCCTCTGATGAGGATGCCAATGCGGCGGTGCACCAGTTTGCGGCAAACCTTGGCGGGATGCTGCCGGGACATGTGAGCGCGGCATTCGTGGTCGGTCCTGAGAAAATCAAGGGAGCCGATGCTGTGGCCGCGGCGCAGGAGCGCGCGGCCAAGCGCGGACGCGGACTCGTAGTGGTGCCGCTGTTTACCGCGCCGGGCCTATTGTGGGATCGAGTCATCGATGCAGGCGCTGCCGACGGTGCTGGTCAGGTGGCTTTTGGTGAGCCATTGGCCGAGCTGTTGGCGCCGATTGTGTGCTGCCGCTGGGACTCGCGCGCCGCGTACACGGACGTGAAGGTAGTGGCGTAGCCGACGCTTTTTATCCGTCCTAGTTACTCGCCGTTACTCGCCCTTGGAGTGGGTGACCATCTCATCCCACTCGACGTACTTCTTGCGTTCGCGACCCTCGGCCTCGCCGGCGGTGCGTTCGGCAGCATCGAGCTTGTGCCAACCTTCCCAGTCCAGGTAGTCGATACCCTTGGACTCCAGCAGCTCGTTGACAGCGGACAACTCCGGCTTCGACGGGTTGAATTTCTTGCCCTCAGCGGCATCGGCCAGCAGATTGGCTACGGCCTCATTGGCATCGCCCTTGGTATTACCAATCAGGCCGACCGGTCCGCGGCGAACCCAACCGGTGGTGTAGAGGCCAGTGATGGCCTCGGCTGCTTCATCCTCGGTGTTGTCGGATTCGATGACTCGACCACCGACGTTGGAAATGACATTCTTCACGTTGTCGAACGGGATACCCGGCAGCGCATCAGAGCGGTAGCCCACGGCGGAGTAGACAGCGCCGACCTTCCAGTCGGTGGTCTCGCCGGTCGGCCGCAGCCCGCCAGCACCGTCGTATTCCATGCGCTGAGTGCGCAAGCCTGTCACATGCTGCTGGCCGTCGGTACCCTCCTCGCTGAGGATTTCCACTGGCGACTCGAAGAAGTGAATGTAGAGCTTGTGCGGTGCGTTCTTTGGCTCACGGATGGCGTAGTTCTCCAGGATGGTGCAGACCTGGTCAGTGATCTTGGAGTTGCGACGCATAATCTCGGATGCGGAGTCGTAATCAATATCGCGCGGATCGACAACGACCTCGACGTTCGGTGAGTAGTCGAGCTCCTTGAGCTCCAGCGGAGTGAACTTTGCCTGTGCCGGGCCGCGGCGGCCGAAGACGTGGACTTCCTTGGCCTTATTTGTCTTCAGAACCTCGTAGACATTGTCCGGAATCTCTGTGACGTGCAGTTCCTCACCGGTCTTCGCCAGGATTCGAGAGACATCCAGCGCGACGTTGCCGACACCGACGACGGCCACGGACTCCGCCGAAAGGTCCCAGGTGCGCTCAAAGAGTGGATTGCCGTCGTAGAAGCCCACGAATTCGCCTGCGCCGAAGTGCTCCGGCAGGTCCGCTCCCGGCGTTGGCAGTGCGCGGTCGCCGACGGCACCGGTGGCGAAGATGACGGCGTCGTAATGCTCCTTTAATTCGTCGAGTGTGATGTCCTTGCCGAACTCAACGTTGGAAAATAGGCGCAGCTCCGGCTTTTCCATCACGCGGTGCAAGGCCATGATGATGCCCTTGATGCGTGGGTGGTCGGGGGCGACGCCGTAGCGGATTAGACCGAATGGAGCCGGCATCTTTTCAAACAGATCGACTTCCACGTCAGTACTGGATTTCATCAGTGCATCGGAAGCATAAACACCGGCCGGGCCAGAGCCAATTACGGCAACGCGGAGCGGGCGATTCATGAAGTGTGTCCTTCTTTCTCTAATGCTTTACGACGGCCACGAGGCCGCGGCGTAAGTAGCTGCCAGCGGTGACCTCGTGGGGGAAAGGAGTTATTGGTGAGCTATCGGTTTATTCGACATTCCCAATGGTAGCGCCCCCAATCGTAGCGATAACTTACGAAAAATCGAGAGGCGAGCATCACATCATCGGTGAGATGCTTTTGGAGGCATACAAAACTAAATGTGACCTTAGTCACGTTCGATGTGGGAATCTGGGCTAGTTCACTAGAAAAACCGCATAAAAGCCGCGATTATGCGGGAAAATTGTTGGAATCTGTGGGGAAAAGTGTGGCTACCAGGGGTAACCAAAGAGGTTTGAGTCCGCCGTGAGATGTAAGGTGACTCACAATAAGATGAAAATAATGATTTGGGACTCAGCGGGATTAGATTCAGCAGGATTAGAAGCTCAGCATGATCTTGAGCCTCCGGCAGTCCAACGGCTCGAGCCAAGTCAACGTTTAAATAAGTCAACGATTAAGCGCAGTGCGAGAAAGGAACGTCGGTGAGCGATAAGAACGCCCAAGCGTCCACCAACAACTCCGCAGTCCTGATTACTTCAGTGGACCGCGCAGACAATCTGCAAGATGTCATTACGGCATTGTCTGAGGCACTGGGTGGGGCACGTTGCCTCCACACTGTCGGTGGGGCGCACGGCGCCACCGTGGATCAGGTTGTTGTGGATCCGGAATCCGCGCTTGACACCATCGTCAGTGCTGTTGAAGCTGATCGCGCTGCCAACGAGGGGGCGGCTGTTCTGACCGGCTCCGGCAACCTCGATTTTGACTTCCGCATTGCCACCGTCGCCGGCGCCGGTGTCATCGTTGTCGCTGGTGGCGAGGGCTGCCACACAGAGGCCGCAAAGGCTCGCGTTCGTTTGGCTCTCAGCAGTGCAGCTCAGCGTCACAGCGAGGTACTCGCAGTTGTCCTTACAGGGGAGGAGGCAGCTAAGGCTGCTAAGACTCTCGAGCTCGACGTTCCCGTTGTTGCCGTTGACGATGCTGAGGGGCTGCGCAAGGTCGTAAGCCGCGAGGTCACCGCAGTGATGACTCCACAGCGTTTCCAGTGGTGGCTATTGCAGCGCGCCAAGGCTGATAAGCGTCACATTGTGCTGCCAGAGGGGGACGATGACCGCATTCTTGAGGCCGCTGATTACCTCCTGCGCGAGGACATCTGTGAGCTCACTATCCTCGGCGACCCGGATGCGATGAAGGCGCGCGCCGCCGAACTGGGTTTTGACATCGACGCCGCCCATCTCTGGAACCCGCAGACCTCCGAATATGTTGAGCAGTTCGCGGAGCAGTTCGCAGAGATGCGCAAGGCCAAGGGGGTCACGCTGGAGCAGGCCCGTGAGACGATGCAGGACATCTCCTACTTCGCGACGATGATGATTCACAACGGGCTTGTCGACGGCATGGTGTCCGGTGCAGCCCACACAACTGCGCACACCATTCGTCCGTCCTTGCAAATCATTAAGACCAAGCCGTCGGCTTCCACGGTGTCGTCACTGTTCCTCATGGTTATGGACAACTCGCTGTGGGGTTTTGCGGACTGTGCGGTGCTGCCGAAGCCTGCTCCGGAACAGCTGGGTGAAATCGCGGTAGTATCCGCCGAGACTGCAGCTTCCTTCGGCATCGATGCCCGCGTCGCCATGCTGAGCTACTCCACTGGAGCATCCGGCACAGGTGAGGATGTTGATCGTGTGAAGGCGGGTCTGGCCAAGGCCAAGGAGCTGGCTCCGGAGCTCGCTGTCGATGGTCCGCTGCAGTTCGATGCTGCTATTGACCCGTCTGTGGCTGCGAAGAAGATGCCGGATTCCTCCGTTGCGGGTAAGGCAACTGTTTTCGTGTTCCCGGATCTGGACGCCGGTAACATCGGTTACAAGATTGCCCAGCGCTGTGGTGGTGCATTGGCAATCGGCCCGATTCTGCAGGGCTTGAACAAGCCGGTCAACGACCTTTCCCGTGGCGCCACGGTGCCGGACATCATCAACACGGTTGCAATTACCGCTATTCAGGCTGGAGGAAACTAATTATTATGTCCCGTCACGTACTTGTTTTGAACTCCGGTTCCTCCTCTATCAAGTTTCAGCTGGTAGATCCGGAGAAGGACTCAACGCAGCCGCCGTATGTCTCCGGTCTGGTGGAGCGCATTGGTGAAGAAGACGGCATTATTAATCTGAAGTTCTCCGGACAGAAGATTGAAATCACTGAGCCGATCGCTGACCACGCCAGTGGTCTTGACCGCGCGTTCGAGCTGATGGATGAGCACGGTGTTGGTCCGGAGTCGGTGGATATTGCGGCCGTCGGTCACCGCGTCGTTCACGGTGGTCGCCTGTTCTCTGGACCGGAGCTGATTACCGACGAAATCGTCGGCATGATCCGCGACCTTATTCCGCTGGCGCCGCTGCACAACCCGGCCAATATCGTAGGCATCGAAGAGTCTCGCAAGCTGCTTCCGGACGTGCCTCACGTCGCCGTCTTCGACACTGGTTTCTTCCACACCATGCCGCCAGCTGCTGCTCTGTACCCGCTCAACGCAGAGGTCGCATCGAAGTTTGATATCCGTCGTTACGGCTTCCACGGCACCTCGCATGAGTTTGTTTCCAAGCAGGTGCCGGACCTTCTGAATAAGCCGGCAGAGGAAATCAACCAGATTACGCTGCACCTGGGTAATGGTGCGTCGTGTGCGGCTATCCGAGGTGGCCAGGCGGTGGATACCTCGATGGGGCTGACCCCGCTGGCTGGTCTGATGATGGGCACCCGTACCGGTGACATTGACCCGGGCGTCATCTTCCACCTCTACCGCAACGGCATGAGCATCGACGAGATCGACAATCTGTGCAACCGCCAGTCCGGTCTGAAGGGTGTCTCTGGTGTCAATGACTTCCGAGTCCTGCAAGAGCGCATGGATGACCACGACCCGGATGCTTGGGCTGCGTACCAGATGTATGTCCACCAGCTGCGCCGCTACATCGGCTCTTACATGCTGATTCTCGGCCGCCTCGATGCCATCACCTTCACCGCAGGTGTCGGTGAGAACCATGTCGGTATCCGCCGTGATTCTATGGCTGAGCTTGAGAACTTCGGTATCAAGATTGATGATGAGCTCAACTCCCAGCCGAATGACGGCCCGCGTCTGATTTCGGCGGAGGACTCGAAGGTCAAGGTCTTCGTGGTACCGACCAACGAGGAACTGGCCATTGCCCGTTACGCAATGAGCTTCGTGGAGTAGTTTTTGGACAGGGGCACTGACGAGTAGGCAGGACCCCTGTAACCCTCCGTAATCGACGGCTTCTAGATGCCCCATCTGTTGAATCCGCAGCTGTGACCCAACAAAAACGAGCTCGCTCCCACTGCCTTCCAAACTGGAAGAATCTAGTGGGGCGAGCTCATTTTCGCCGCTGGGGAAACTGCGCCTATGCCTCAACAGGCTCAGTCACCCGGTCATCGTTTCAACGCATCAGCGCAGCTAACTACCAGATGTAGACGCCGTCGCCGACCTGCAGGGTATCGAAGTACTTCACAGCATCATCGTGGTTCAGGTGGATGCAGCCGTGGGACATCTGATTAACAGAGCCCTCGTGGAAAGCCTCACCGTCGTTGGTGAAGTACACCGAGAACGGCATCGGACCGTTGTAAGGACGGGACCACTCATCGCGGACCTTGCGGGTAACGCTCAGGTGGCCGCGGGTGGTTTCGTAACCCGGCATACCGGAGGACATTGGCACCGGACCGTAGGTGATGTTGCCATTTTCCTGCAGCCAGGTCTTCTGGTTAGCCAGGTCAACGCATGCGCGGGCGCTCGGCGGGCACGGGTTGTTTGGCTCTGGGCGTGGTTCAGGGCGTGGCTTCTGCTCAGGCTGTGGAGCAGGGGCAGGCGCCGGCTCAGGCTGCGACGGCTCGTCCTGGCCCCCCAGCAAACCGAAAATCTCGTTGACAACGCGGGTGGCTTCGGCCTTCTGTGCGGCTGGCAACGGCAGGCTGTCGATGGCGTTCAGCAGCTGAGTTTTGACCTTGTCCGCCACCTGCTTGTTGTTTTCAGCGAACTTGAAGTTTTCATTAATCAGAGCGACGACCGAATCCGGCAGCTTCACCGAAGAGGAATCCAGTACCTCAGAGAGCTCAGGGGCAAGGTCGCCCGAATTCAGAGTCGAGATCTCCGGCAGCTTGAGGTCCCGAACACTCTGGCTAAGCGACTGCAGGTCTGGAGAAACCGGCAGGGCAACGGCAGTGCCGGCCCCAATACCAAAGGCGGTGGTGAGGGCTGCAGCGCTGATAATGACGCGCTTAGCGCTGCGGAGAGAGGATTTCGAAGAGGCAAACATAGAGGATATCTTAAACCACGAAAGGCAATTCTCTCTTTATTCACCAATTCTGGGGTGGCGCTCAGGCCCACAACAGCATGTTTAACCAGGTTCGGTAAGGAGCTGTTAGAGAGCTAACGCCAAGTCCGTGGCCGAATGAGATTTGCGATATCCACCAAGTTGTAGCGGTGTCGCGGAAACTGCGAAGAGCGTGCCAGCATCCGTAAGTCTTTTTCCAATCCTTCACGCAGGCCGGCCACGGTAAAGGGCGCATCGAAAAGACCATTGGAGCTAGCTGCATGGTCGAGGTTCGAGCTGCGCAACCAGTTCAGCGCGGACGCCATCACGGCGATGCGCAGCTGCGGCATGCGCGGTTCATTTGTTGGTAGCTCCACCAGGCGACGCGCAGCACGGCGAATTCTCGATTCGGTCAACTCGGAGGGCATCCCGGAGGTGAGCATCAGAATCGTCGTCAAACGTGCCATGCGATGGTGGCGGGAGTTACCGGGAACGCGGTCAAGCTGGGAGATAGCCATTTCGTGTTGGCGCTCAGAGGCCAGCTGACGAGCTAGCCCGAAGGCGGAGGATACCGTCGTCGGGTTGGCCGCCCACACGACGGCGTAGAGACGCAGGGTGTTGAAACGAATCGTCTGAGGCGACAGGGACTCGCTGGCCCAGGCGGGGGAGAAGATTTCGGGCGTATCGGCAGCGACATTATCCAGCGCGCTGCTCAAGTTCGCGGCGGCGCGGGCGACAGAGGGCTCGAGGAGAGATGCGTTGGCGATGCCCAAGCGCTGTTGAATCAACTCGAGAGTTGCGGCCAGCGCCAGCTTTGGCGCGGGCTCGCCGGGCAGCATTGTCAGCACGTGGTGGAACGAGGTGAGGGCATCGTTGAATTGGTCGAGAAGCAAATAAGTCACGCCCTCGTACCAGTGGTAACGCCAATCGCGCTGCAAGCGTTCAGAGACATCGCAGAGGCTGTCGCGGGCCTCATCAATTAATCCGAGGTCCAGTTTCGCACGCACGATGCCCAGCGGAATTTCCACCGAAGAACCATACTCGGGTTCGGACAGCGCGTTGGTCAGTGTTTCGATTAGTTCGTTGGGTTCCGTAAACGACGAGGCACTCAGGATGCGCGCACCCGGATCTGTCGGGTTAATCAGTGGCACAGGCAGCGCGAAGGTCACTTCTTGCGGAGTGATTTCCACGCCGCGGGTGATGCCGTCGACAAGCTGGTCGGTGCGGAACACCAGGTGCTTGGTGCCGTACGTGGAACGCTGCGGCGAGAAATTCGACACCGCCTGTGGGAATTGCACGCCGTCGCGCACCGCCAGAATCTCGCGCAATACGCCGATGAGCTGCACACTCATCTCTTCGGCAGAACCGAAGCGAGCCTCCGGATCTTCGTGGCAAGCGCGCAGTAGAAAGCGGTAGAGCGAGTAAAAACGGCGGAATAGAGGCTCTTCGACAGGTGAGGGTAGCCCCGGGTCGTAGACGCCGTTGGTCGCCGGCAACTTCAGAATCAGCGAGGCCAGCGTGCGGCCGACTGTGTAGATATCGCTGGCAATCGTCGGTCCCGTCGTGGCAATCTCCGGCGCCTGGAAACCGGGCGTGCCGTAGATATGGCCGTAGGCGCCGATGCCGGTGACCGCGCCGACGTCGATAAGCGTGACGTGATCCTCTGTGAGTAGCACGTTGTCCGGCTTCAAATCGTTGTAGACAACGCCGCGCGAGTGCAGGTAATCCAGCGCCGGTAGCAGCTCCAGGATGTAGCCAATTGCCAGGTCACAGGGCATGACGCCGTCTGGGTAGCTCCGTCGCTGTTTGCGTAACGACGGGCCGCCGACGTACTCCATCACAATGAAGCCGGTGGCGCTGTTGGCGTCCGTCTCATCGATGAAGTTGATGATTTTCACAATTCCCGGATGCGAGATTTCCGCGAGGAACTCGCGTTCTGCCTGGACTACGGCGAAATCCTTCTCATTTTTCGCTGCCATCATGCCCTTGAGCACGACCCAGCGATCCGAGACATTGTGGTCAATCGCCAGATAAATCCAGCCGAGACCGCCGTGGGCAATCGGGCCCACAATTTCGTACTGATCCGCCACGATATCGCCGGCTTTCAGGCTCGGCGCCGGCTTATTCGTCGCGCGAATCTTCTCATCACTCATTACTGCATCGCGCGGATCCTGCGTTGTGATGTACGGCAGGTGCACCATGCCGTCGGCGACGGTGCGTCCACGGTGCGCAGTCGATCGCTTCCGGCGAAAGCCCTCCAACGCTTTCCGGTGCGAGGCCATCGACGGATCTGGTGCCTGGGTGCCGGGTTGGGTCGTCACGCTTGACGACGAGCCTCCGCGCCCCAACAATTCGGCGATATCGAACTCTTCGTCATCGTCATCATCGTCCGCAAAAGGGTCGAAGGCGACAGCGGCAGTGCCGGGCTCTTGTTCGTCGTCTTCATCGGCGAATGGGTCGAAGGCGACGGCCTGAGTGGCAGCTGCCTCTGCCTCTGCGTGAGCATCCTCCTGGGGCTCCGGCGTGTACTGGGGATGCTGGGCTTGCTCGGATTGCTGGGCTTGTTCGGAGAACTGGTTTTCGTCGCTCATCGGTTATCCACCTCGCCTTCTGGAGCAGCTTCCGGTGTGGGGGAGATTCCAAGTATGTCTTCATCGTCGCCGTACTGTGGCGATGGCTGTGTACCGCTTGGCAGGAAGGGGCCGAACCAAGTGTCGTAGAGGGACTGCCAGGTGCCATCGCTGGCCATACGCTCCAGGGTCGCGTTGATTTGGCGAACTAGGCCTGGGTTCCCCTTGGATACACCGGCCGCGTAGCTTTCCTCGTTCAAGCCCCGCTGGACAATGGCGGTAGCCGGATCTTGGTCGTTGATACCAGCGAGGATGGTGTCATCGGCAACGACAATCTCTGCCTGGCTGTTTTGAAGTGAAATGAGGCAGTCCGACCAGTTACCGACCAACAGCAGCGTATTGTTCGGCGAGAGCCGTCGAATCAAATCCTCGGTAGTGGATCCCCGGGAAACGCAGATGCGACCGTCCTCGACGTCCTCGGGGGAAGCATCGCCACCCGGCGAAGAGACTAGAACTCCAGCTCGTGCTGTCAAATACGGTGTGGAGAACAGCACCCTTTCGCGCCGGGCATCGGTGACCGTCATAGTGCGCAAAACGACATCGACAGTGCCGTCTTCGAGTGCGGCAGTGCGTTCGTTGCTGTCGACGAACCGAAACTCGACAGCATCGGGATTGTCAAAGATGTCCCGGGCAATCTCTTGTGCCAGGGATACTTCAAACCCCGAGAGCTCTCCGCTGCTGAAGTCGCGGAAGCTGAGCAGGTTCAATGATTGGTCAACACCAACGATGATGCGGCCGCGCTGGTAAATCTCCGGGATTCGCTCTTCCGGTGTTTGGTCATCGGGGGCGAGTGTGGACAGATCTGGGGTGTTGGCTTCTGCCGCAGGCTTCCTCGAGGAGGCTTTGTCGTAGAACGCGCCCGGTGGCAGGGGAAAGTCACCGGTGGCCTCCAGGATTGTGCGCGAGTAGGGATCGTCGGCAAGCGAATCGGTCGCGCAGGCACTGACGGTGAGGCCCGCGACGGTGAGTGCACCAAGGATGGCTCTGCGCCGCCAGCCGGCGAGACCGCGGAGCGATGGGGAGAACGGAACGATCATAGGTACTCCAGAAGCCGGTGTCGGAAGCCGAAAACAACCAGAACTGCCGCGATGACGGTCAGTGTAACCGTGGCGAGGGACAGTGCCGCGATAGCGCGACGGGATTGGTCGAGGTTCTCACGGGCGGTCAGGCGGGACTCGGCGATGGAATTCTGTAGCGACTCATCGACCTGGTTGAACGCAGCCGCCGACGAGCTGGCATTATCCACATCGGTCGCGATGCGAACCGCACCGGCGTAGTCGCCTGAACTCAAGTGCTCCATCATCAGGTTGTGACCGGACTCCCAGCTGTAGATACCGTGGATGGCGGCTCTGACATCGTCGTCCGGCGCATTGGCGTCCACTCTTTCCAGCTCGCCGACCAGGGTGCGCACCGACTGCGAGAAGGACTCCGCATCCGCGGGCTGACGGCGCACTAAGCCGAGGGTTTCGCTGGCGCGTAGCTGCTGGGCATCAATGCGTACTTGGGTTAGGGCATGAACATCCGGGCGCTGCTCTCCGAAGAGAGAGTTGGACTGCCACGGCTGAGTGGTGGCAATTCCCACACCGACAAGTGCGATGGCCATCAGCATGGTTGCACCAAACAGGCCGACGTTGAATAGTCGACCGGTGCGGCGAGTCAGCCACCACTGTGTGATTAGCAGCATCAAAATTGCCGCTGCCAGGCCCGACATCGGGAAAAGAGGTGGCTTCGATAGTTGGCGCTGCTCATCATTAGTGGTGGTACTGGTGCGTTCGTAGAGCGATTTTGCAGCTGGCAGAATCTGGACCTGCATCAAGTTTGAGGCAGAGGCGAGGTACGCGACACTGACGGGATTGCCCTGGCGCGCATTCGCGCGAGCTGTCTCGACCATGCCGGTGTAGACCGGCAACAGCCGCTGTACAGTCGCGATATTCTTCATCTCTGGGGCATCGACGTTTTCAATGCCCGTAGCTGCGCGGGTAGCGGACATGGATGCTTGTGCGATGACATCGTCGAAGTTGCTGACCAAGTCCTGGCTGCTGTTGAGTGTGCCGCGGGAAAAGGCGGTGTTGGCCGACGCATCGGCAATCGTCAGCGAGGCATAGAGATTCTGCGAGGCATTGGCCATCGGCTCGCTCAGCTGCGAAATTCGGGTGAGCTGCTGCTGGCGTTGCGAGGTTGTTTGCCACATGGATAGGCCGGCGGCCAGAATAGCGACGATGAGGATGAGGGCGACTGTGGTCAATCGGCCCGGTGACGTCATCAAAAATGACGCTGACCGGCGCACATACGTGGCCGACGGGCCGAGCTTGTCGTAGAGACGCTCACCGAGAAAACGTGTCAATCTCCGGTTGCGCGGGCCAATTTCCAGGGCATCCACGCGCAGGTCGGTATCACGCGGAGAGTCTGTTAGGACTGTTGGGGTTGTGGCCGTTGCTGGGGCATTAGCCGAGGACTCTGTAGTTTCCAGAGCAGTTGATGGTGCCGCACTCTCGGTAGCCGGGGTGGTGTCGGGAGTATCTTTCGATTCCTTTGCCGCCTGAGCCGCAGTGTGTGTGTCTAAGCTTTCGCCACCAGGAGTGGTGCGACCGCTGAAACGAGTTCGGCGTGGAGCACGATTCTTGCGGTGGAATGGGTTTCGGTTTTTGTCGTGGGCACGGGAATGAGGCGCACTTGAAGTGGTTTCACCCATGTGCACGTGTCCTTCCGACGTGACCGAAGTCGCCCGCGACGATCTCTCCGCTCAGAGCAACGTTAGTTCCTTGCAAATCTTAGTCGCTCGGGCTTGTGACGGAAAACACAAGGGTATCTGGCGTAGGGTGGAGACATGCTTCAGGATGGAAATGGTTGGGCAGCCGGCCCCAACGGTACGCGCTGCTGGGGACGCTTCGGAGCTGCAGGGCTGCTGATTGTGAGCCCTCAGCGCACTGTGCTTATGCAGTATCGAGCTGACTGGACATCGTTCCCCCTAACGTGGGGTGTTCCTGGTGGGGCTTGTGATTCTCATGAGGCTCCTGAGGCGACCGCGCTGCGTGAAACGGCTGAGGAAACTGGGCTGCTGGAGCATCAGCTTCGCATCCTCGACACGCAGGTCACCACCGGTCCCTTCCCAGCCGATCCGAATCGCCCCGAGCTCGCCGGCGGCTGGAAATACCACACGGTCTACGCACTAGCTGCCGAAGAGCTGGAGACGAATCCGAACGAGGAGTCCCTAGAGTTGCGCTGGGTTCCGCTTGACGACGTCGACAGCCTCGATCTGCTGCCGCCTTTTGTGGAATCGTGGCCCCGGGTGCGCGCGCACCTCGAGAAACTGCTGGAGGCCCTTGACTAGGTGTCGGCTTCGCACCTACCGGCGCTCTCTGCGTCGACTACTTGGAGTCGGCAACTGCTGCCGCGCCAGCGGCCAGCGCGGTGACGGTCAGGACAGACGGCCATGCGCCAATCTTCTTAGCCAGCGGGTGTGAGAGGCCGAAAGCGCCGAGGTAGGCGGCTACTAGGCCGGCGGCACCCAGGGCGCCGGTCTTTGCATTCCAGGTGCGTGCTGCGTATGCGCCGGCGGCACCCAAGATGACGCCACCGAGCGGACGAATGCCTGTTTCGCGAGCGGTGAGCCAGCCGCCGATGAGGCCAGTGGCCACGAGCGGAGCGGTCTTTACGTCTTTTGCCTTCTTCAAAGTAATAGCCATAAGCATCATCGTACCTAGTAAGAAGGGCTTGGCGGCGCGCTTTTAGAACGGCTCCTGGCGGCGCTGGTGCTCCTCAACATAGCTTTCCGAGTGCTCCGCCAGCTTTAGTAGCGAGGGCAGTGCCTTAATTAGCGCACGAACGTCCTTTTGCGACATTGTCCGCACAATTTCGTACACCAGCGCACCCCAGTGGTCGATAAGTTGCTCCAGCAGCGTTTCGCCATCGCTGGAGACATAGAGGTTCTGCGCACGGCGATCCTTTGCGTTGTTCTCGCGTTCAATCAGTCCGTTGTCGAGTAGACGGCGAACTGTTGCCGAAACGTTGGACGGGCGTAGGAAACGCAGGCGTGCAATGTCGGATACGCCGCAGCCCGGGTGGGTTGAAATAAAGTGCAGTACTTCCATTTCCGACTGGGAAATGTCCATCCTGGCATTCGGGCGCTCACCGAGGCGGCGAGTCGATGCAAGGAAGTCATACAGGCCGATGGAAATCTTCTGCACGCTTTCGCGCAGGGATTCATCGGACTCAGTCGAGTCATCCGCGGTGGGGAAGCCGCTCGCTGGCTCCGGGGTAGTGGTGCGCTGAGGGGAGCGTGCAGAAGTCATGATCTTCCTTCCCGACGTAATGAATTGATGTTCTGAATAAACACCTTATATCGTCGAAATAACTTTCTGTGGTGAAAATTTGTAGATTGAACAAAAAGTTAGACTCATAAGTGTTGTGCGGGTGCTTTATCGCCCATTTCTGCCCCTGATTTTAGGGGCTGGCAGCAAAGACTCCGCTTTACGACGGCCCCAGCGACACCCCCTAGTAGGAACTAGGCCTACGCGCTTTTCCGCCCGTTTATCTACACTTCGTAATCCACAATCACCGGAGCATGGTCGGATGCGCCTTTGCCCTGACGCTCTTCGATGTCGATGAATCCGGCGGACGCCTTTGCCGCGAGGTCGGGGGAGGCGAGCTGGAAGTCGATGCGCATGCCCTCATCCTTGAAAAAGCGGCCAGCCTTGTAATCCCAGTAGGTCCACTGGTTTGGGGTGAATTGGCGAGTTACTTCCTTCATGCCCGCCTGCTCCAGCGCATAGAAAGCTGCGCGTTCAGGCGGTGTGACGTGTGTTTTCCCTGCGAAGGCTGCCATTGACCAGACATCGCCGTCGGTCGGGGCAATGTTGAAGTCGCCGCCCATCATGAAGGTGGCCTCCGGGTCGTCGTCAAGCGTGGCGATGATGTGCTGACGGAGCCGCTCCAGAAATTCGAGCTTGTACTCGAAGTGCGGGTCGGTGATGTCGCGGCCGTTCGGGATGTAGAGGCTATGGACGCGCACGCCACCGCAGGTAGCGGCGATATGGCGGGCCTCCAATGCGGGAGTTGCGTCGGGGTCCTTGTTGAAACCGGGCTGACCGGGGAACTCTGCCTGGATGTCCTCAAGGCCGACGCGGGAGATGATGGCAACGCCATTCCACTGATTCAGGCCGTGGTGGGCGACTTGGTATCCCAGCTCTTCAAAAGCAGCGGTGGGGAATTGGTCGTCCTTGCACTTGGTTTCCTGGACGGCCAGGACATCAATGTCATTCCGGCGCAGCATTTCCACCATTCGGTCGAGGCGAGTTCGAGCCGAATTGACGTTCCAGACACAGATTCGCATATCAACGATTGTAAAAGGGGAACGAAACGGCGGCCTCATGCGTTGAACAAAGCAGTGACAAAATAGGCGGACAAAAACGGATAAGGTGGGCGGAAGCCCGGTAGGAAAGGGAGTTTCGAGGTTGGCTAACTGGGACGATCGCCGTTACGGCGGCGAGTACAGTCCGACGGATTACCTGGGTAGTAGTGGCAGGAACGCTTATCGGGAACACGACGCATATGCGGCGTACGATGCGGCAATGCCGTATCAGGAAGTGCCATATCCGGTAGCAAACATTCCGGTCGGCTATGAAAGCGGGTACCCCGCTAGCTATGGGGTGTCTTCCTTCGGTGAGCTCAGTGCTAATCCCAAAGTCGCGCCGCTGACCGCTCAAATGGCAGTACACCTGGGCTTTGACCCCAATCTGGCCAATGGCTCAGTGGCACGTCGTGGTGGTGCGCTGTTGGTGGATTCTGTCATCTACACTGCATTGATTGCCTCCATTGCAGTTCTCACTAGCATCGTGGGGACATCGGACAGCGGCGTAATGGTGATGCTGATCAGCCTCTTCCTCGGTCCCGGTGGTTTTTACCTCTACCGCGTGGCGGGGGACTCCATCTTCGACGGGTCGCCGGGTAAACACGCCATGGGCATGAAAATCGAAGGTGCACACGGGATGCCAGTCTCAGCCCGCGATGGTTTTGTGCGCAATGCCTGGATTCTGCCGTCGATGATTCCGGTCGCCGGTTGGTTTGTCTCTGCGGGCCTGGCTGGCTGGATTGCGATGGGTGCGTCCCGCGATCCGCTGGGGAGAGGTCGTCATGAACTCTCGGTCCATACCCGTGTGGTGGAAAAGCCGGAGACGCGCGAGCTGCCGCGCGGGCAGCGCCGCATGGACAATCGCATGGGTGGCAAAGAGCAGCAGGGCAAGCAGCTGAAGCGGATTAAAAGGGTTAAGCGCGGGAAGTAGGGCGATCAGGGCGAGCAGCGCAGGGCCGAAACGTAACCCCCGGCCCCTAAGCCCCTGTCAGCTCCGCGTAGCGGTGCCGGTGGTGCTCGGTAAAACCGAGTGTCCGGTATAGCGCAATGCCAGGCTCATTTGAGCCCAATACCTGCAGATATGCAGAATCTGCCCCGTGTTGTGCGCCCCAGTGCATCATGTGAATTCCCAGTAGGGTGCCAAGTCCTCGGCGGCGCATATCGGCTGCGACTTCCACAGCGGAGAACCCGAGCCACACACGGCCGTCGTCCGATTCGGTCAGCGTGCCGCGCGTAATGGCTACCGTGCGTATGCCTTCAGGCGCATTGTTGGCAGGCACTTGCAGGCGTCCGAAGCACATGCGGCCATCAATTTCATTGCGCAGAAGCTGTAGTGCATGCTCGGACAGCGTGGTACCGCGGAAATGGTAGAGCCCCAGCCAGTCGTCGTCAGGTTGATCAGCGATATCCACCTGCACGTCTGCAAGCTCGACGCTGTGCTCATCGAGCACCTGTTCGGCGCTGTGCTCATCAAGCACCTGTACGGCGCTGTGCGATTCAGCTGCCAATTCAGCAGGCGGCAAATCCCCATCGAGTGAGCGCGTCATAACCACAATGTCCGGCCCGACCGTCCACTCCGGCCCCGCGACCAGCGCCTGTGCAGGTTTGGCGATTCTATCCGGAATCGCAATCCGCACCGGCAAATCGTGGGAATCGTAAAACGACTTAATCTTCTCCAACGGCACCGGCTGAGTGCTGGCTCCGGGTTCGAGCGGCAGCGCGGAGTTGGAACGCTCCGTAATGCCATCGCCGGCTCGCAGCAGCCAGCCCGACTCCACCACATGCGCGATACCCGGGAAGGCCTTCGCTGTCGCAGTTTCCACGGCGCGAATATCCGAATTGCGCACCGGATGATCCGGCAGGGCCTTCACAATCAAAATGTGCTTATCGCTAAAGTCCACCGCTGCCACGGATTCGTCGGCACGCACGCCAGCACGAACCTGCGGACGCACGACGAACGGATCCATGCTGAGCACATGCCCAATGACGTCCGTAGTCTTCTTGCCGCTGGCCAATGCTTCTTCATCGGTCAGCGCGCGCCGCACAATGACACGACGTCCCACCGCCACTTCACCGACGCCCCAGCGGGAAATCGGTAGCTTCTGTGCTGCATTTTCGCTTGCCGACGACTCCAATTGCCTATCCGCCACGATCTAATCCTCGTGGCCGAACGGATCCGGATCCACGCCCGGCATCCAGGTCAGGCCGCCCTCGGTCCAACCGGCGCGCTTGATTTCCTTCTTGGCCATGCGCTTCCAACGACCGGTGAGGCAATCGGTATAGAGGAACCCATCTAGATGGCCGACCTCGTGCTGCATGCAGCGAGCGAGGAAACCGGTGGCCTCGATGCGGACCTCTTCGCCGTTTTCATCCAGGCCGGTGACGACAGCCTTCTCCGCGCGGTTGGTGGGGAAGGACAGGCCGGGTACAGAGAGGCAGCCTTCGTCATCGGAACCGTCGTCATTAGGCATGGTCTTCGGGATTTCACTGGTGGTCAGCACCGGATTGATGACGCAGCCGCGGTGCCAGACGTCGTCATCATCGGGGCAGTTGTAGACGAACAGACGCTTGCCGACGCCCACCTGGTTGGCAGCCAGCCCCACACCGTGGGCGCGGTCCATGGTTTCGTACATGTCCTCGATGAGCTCACGCAGCTCGGAGATGTCCTCGGTTACCGGCTGGGTAGGAGTGTGGAGAACGGGGTCTCCGGCAATCACAATGGGACGGATAGTCATGTCGCTGATTCTACTCGGCGTCCATGTTTTCTATATCGCCTGGTGATGTCAGGGGTCTTGGAGACGTTGGGCGATGTCGGAAGTGGTATGTAGGGCTGGGCGGCTGGGCCTTACCATGTATCTTCGCTAAGTATCTGCATAGGCAGTGTTGTGCAGAATAGAAAATCAGGGCGAGTGGGAAGGAAAGCGGGGTGCGGAAAATGGTGAGCAAGAAACCCATAGGCGGCAGCCACGAACCTGAGACTGAGCTGCGGCCTGACTCATCCGAGCATCCCGGACTCGCGGGCGATACCGGCGGCATTGAGCCCATTTTGGCGCAGAAAATGCTGGATTTTGAGAAGGAATGGCTGAAAGTTGCCCGCCGTGGGCCGCGTATGGCCGGTGCGCGGCAGGAGGCAATTCGGCGTCGCTTTGCCGAGGACTTCGGCAACAACACAATCCGTTACCACCAGGTACTTTCGCGACTTCTCGATTCTCCGGCAGCCGAAGCGGCCGAACCCGTGTTGGTTCATCGGCTGCGCGCCGTGCGGGACAACCAAGACGCATAAGGTTCAAGTTTCACTTCACGGTTCGGCGGCAGAACATATAGGATGTGGGATGTGTCTGACCAACTAAACCCTCAGAATTCGCCGCGTCCGGGCCGTCATCGACTCGATGACGACTTCGACGACTTCGATGAGTACAGCGATTACGCGGAGGCTCCCGCCGCTGGCGGCGCCCATGCGTACTCCGAGCCGTCGGATGCTCAACACACAGCGCCAAAATCTGCGGCTCCCGCCGCTGGTGCAGCTGCTGCTGGTGCCACCGCCGCCTCGACCGGTGCCAGCGCTGGGGCTGCTAGCAATTCCGCAGCTGCTGATGGTGTTGATGACGGCGACATCGGCGACGGTGCCGGTGATGGCCGCTACATGCGCGTTCTCGCTATCGTGCTGCTCGCTATCGGCGTGTGCCTGGTCGCCTACGGTGCCTATGCACTCAGCACACGTGGCGACGATGCCGAGAACACCGGCCAGAATGACACCTCGGCATCCGCTCCGGTTGACTCTGGTGCGCCTGCTGACTCGGCCAACGGCAGTGATCCGGCAAAGGATGGTGCTGTTGGAGATGGTGACGGCGAGGTTCCGCCGCCGCCACCGGCAAATGAGCCAGGCAAACCGGTTCCTCCCGCTGAGAATCCGCCGGCACAGGATGAGGCCAACGAAGCGCCCCAGATTGACCGCAAGACTGTCAAGGTCAGTGTCCTGAATAACTCTGAGGTCGTGGGCCTCGCCGATGACCTGTCCAAGCAGATGGGCGAGCAGGGCTGGGGCGCCGGCGAGACCGGCAATGCTCCTGAAGAGAAGATGGGTGTGTGGGAGAAGACCACCGTCTACTTCGACCCGAGGAACGAAGAGGAAAAGGCCGCCGCTGAGCAGATCGCGCATGACAACGGTTGGGAAGCCGCACCTCGCGATGACCGCCTCCGGGACGCTCCGGCGGGAATCGTCGTGGTCGCCACTGACCCGGCTCACTAGACTCCCGGCCCACCAGGCTTTGGTCTCTCACTAAGGTTTGCGGCCTAAGTCTCAAAACCTGCCGCCGTGGTGCGAAGCCCCATAGCTTTCCAAGTCCCGCGTAAGCCACACATTTCATGGCCTACGCGGGGCTTTTGCATATTTTGCAGTCTCAAACAGATCACGGCTGAAAAAGGGGTACTAGTATTCTGCTAGTAGCCAGTGAGGTCTGTGAGGTTTTTATGTTCGCCGTAAAGCGTCGTCGTGTTGCTGTCGCCACCGCGTTGGGTTGTGCTGCAACACTGTTGGTGTCCTGCTCGGGGGTTGAATCCAGCAGCGACAAGGACGGGAACGCAGGCGCGTCGACAAGCACTGCGCCAGTGAGCGTAGATCCGGCTGCACCGAAGCTGACCGAGCGAGTCAGCGCCTATAACTTCATCCGAACAAACGACGACGGATCAATGAAAATGCTGGCAACTGTACAGGTCATGAGCGCCAAGGGATGGATGGGCCTTTCCGACGAAAAAGGTCAGTTCACTACCTTGGATAAGGGCAAGTACACAGTGCAGGCGCGCGGTGCATCTGGCTGCAGTGGCATCGGCAGCCCCGCAACCGAAGGGTTGGGTGTCATCGGCGAAGTGCACGTCGATGACAAACGGAATGCAGATGTCTGGAACGTTCCGTCCAAGGTGGATGAAGACAGTTTCACCACAGTTGCGCTTGTCGATTCCAACGGTGACCTTGCCTCCTGCGCAAAAACCGTCACCTGGACGGAGCCAACTGAGGAAAACGACTCCTAGTGTGAAAAAATAGCGGTATGACTGAGCAATTTTCCGGATCGGCGCAGCCATCACTGGGAGTGGAATGGGAAGTGGCGTTCGTTGACCGACGAACGCGCGACACCGCCCCCGCTGCCGCCGAGGTGCTCGACATCATCGATGCGGAGCATCCCGGACATGGGCTCCAGCGAGAGTTCCTCGCCAACACCGTAGAGCTCGTCACCGGTGTGCACACGAACGTGCCCGGTGCCGTAGCGGAGCTCCAAAGCCAGCTGGACATGGTTCTCGAGGCCGCTGATCGCGTTGGGGTGGATGTGTGGTCATCGGGCTCGCATCCGTTCGCCCGCGGTACTGCTCAGCAGGTCAGCGCTAAGGGGCACTACTCCGAAATCATCAACCGCACTCAGTGGTGGGGTAACCAGATGATCATCTGGGGAGTCCACGTCCATGTTGGCATTAAGGACTCCGAACGCGTTTGGCCGATCATTCAGGCCCTGGCAACGAAGCTGCCGCACATGTTGGCGCTGTCTGCCTCCTCACCGGCCTGGAACGGTGAGGACATGGGTTACGCTTCCAACCGAAGCCTGCTCTACCAGCAGCTTCCCACCGCTGGTCAGCCGCCGGCGATTTACACGTGGCCCGAGTGGGAGTCCTACATGCACGACCAGTCCCGCTCCGGCGTCATCAATCACACCGGCTCGATGCACTTGGACATTCGCCCGGCATCAAAGTACGGCACCATTGAGATTCGTGTCGCTGACGCTACCTCTAACCTGCAGGAACTCGCCGCTATCGTGGCATTGACGCACTGTCTGACGGTTTACTACGACCGCATGTGGGAGGCTGGCGAGGAGCTACCGTCGCTGCAGTCCTGGCACATCGCCGAAAACAAGTGGCGCGCCGCCCGCTACGGCATGGACGCGCTGGTCATCGTCAATCGCGATACCGACGAGCGGTGGGTTCGCGACGAACTCCGTGAACTTGTGGTTCAACTCGCCCCGCTTGCCGACGAACTGGGTTGCCGAGCCGAACTGGAATTCGTCAACAACATCGTGGAAATGGGCGCGGCATACGAGCGGCAGCGCACTGTGGCGGATGCGGCCGGGGCGCTGCCTTCCATGGCTACCGAGGACGACGTACGGGCGAACGAAGAGCGCATTGGCCACACCCCGTGGCGTGCCGCCGTGGATCTTGCGGTGCAGGAACTGCGCGCCGGGCATCCGATAGCGCCTGCAGATTTCCACGAGCAAGTAGACGACTAGCCGTCGTTAAGCGGTGTGTGCCCAGACAAAAATTAGTGACTAGGCCTATAGCACTTTTGGGGTGCATAAACCTAGCCACTAACTGAAGAAAGGCGCCCCCCCTGGGCGGCCCCGGTCGAACCCGGTTCCGCTCCAGGTCGGGGTCCAATCTTGACGGGGAGTGTCCTCTCGTTATTCCCGGCTGTCATCGCGGGCGAGGCTGTCCTCGTCGACGAGCCTCTCTTTGAACGCCTCGTGGCCAACGCGGTTACTAACAATTGGCGATGTACCCAGAGCAAACAGGATAATCAGGGTCAACAGAGCCAAGTCACTACTAGTAGTTGTGTGAGCTGACGCGTGCGTGGCGACGTGCAAAAGCGAACCCGACAGCGTCAGAATTAGCCCCAGCGTTTGTGGCTTGGAGGATGCGTGCATGCGACTGATGGTGTCGCGGAAGCGTATTAATCCCACGGACGCTGCAACGCACAGTAGCATTCCGGTGATAATGAGTGCGATGGCGATAATGTCTGCCACGAGAATCATTTGGGCTCTCCCTTCACTGTTTTCGGAGCTGCTGTCGGTGTTGCCTTAGGCGCTGCTTTCTGTGCGGTTTTCTTTGTGGCGACCTTTCCGGCTGCTTTCGCCACACCCTTTCGGGAGCCCTTCGCGGGCTGCTTTCCGTCATCCGGAACACGGAACTTGGCGACTGCCAGCGAAGACAGGAAACCGAGCAGCGCAATGATGAGCATTGGGTAGACCACCGAAGTGTCCAAACTCCATGCCATGAACGCAGCGAGCATGCCCTGCAACATTGCAGTCATGGACTCCAGCGCCACCAGGCGGTCCAGCGAGTTTGGTCCTGCGATCATGTGCCCGAGGGTAATCATCACCGCAATGAAATAGCCTGCAGCAGCTACGCCGAGCAGAATGTTAAAAACTTCCGGGTTCATCGGCTGCTCCTTTCTCCCCTTTTTCGCTGCTCGTTTCGCCTTGCTCGCCGCTTTTCGCACTGCTCGGCTGCTCTTCGCCAGAGCCTGGCTTAGTCGGTTGCTCATGTACATCGCGGTTCTCAAACGCGCGAATCACCCGTCGCTCGATTCGGGTCAACTGGTTGATTTGTTCAGCTACCTTGCCTGTCGACGAAGCGTCGAGAAGATGCATGGTCAGCGTCTTTTTTCGCTTATCGATGTCCACGATGATGCCGCCCGGCTGCAGATTAATTAGTGCCATTGCAGTCGTGAGCGAAATATCGTCATTGGTCCGCATGGGGACCTTGATAATGGCAGTCGGTGGCGGATCATCTCGTCGGATGGCCAGCCAGGCGACACTGATAGAGGCCTTCACGAAGTCGATTGTCCAAGAACCGAACAGTCGCACCATGCCACCGAAGTTGATATCCAGCGCGCTGTTTGGCGGGATAGGCATGGCGAGGTTCAGCAACGTGGCTACAAGGATTCCCGAGAGCACATTGGCAAATGTCACCTCGCCCCACAGCATGACCCAAATAATCACTGTGAATAAGAAGAGCAGGATTGAAATACGTGGTGGTCGCTTTGCAGCCACCTTGGCGCGCGCTTTACTCATCAGCTTTCACCTGCTCCTTCCAGCGTGCTGGTGGCACGTTCGGTCGCTGAATCCGACTTCCATGGGCTCTTGGTGCGGCCTGGGTTTTCCAGCTGCTCCAGGCCCTTGTCATCGGCCGAGTCGATACCGAGGACCGCTGCGCGGTACTCATCAACATTCGCGACGTTGCTTGCCGCTTCGGTAGCCACATTGGACAGTGGCCCGGCCAGAACGGTAACCCCCACAGAGGCAATCACCAGCAGGGCCGTCGGCATCACCATGCCGAGTGGCATCTTGCCGACGTCGTCACGCTCTGCGATAGCAACCATCTGAGTCCTTTCCCGGAGCGCGGCTGGCTGCGCAAGCACGGTGTCGCCCTCGGGGGCGTCGGAACGGTCGCGCCAGAAGGCCTTCGACCAGACGAGAATCATGGTGTAGAGGGTCAGCAGGCTGGTGATGATAGATCCCGCAACCAGAATCCATGCGGTGGCGGATCCGTTCTGTGCGCCGGCCTCGATGAGCATGACCTTGCCCAGGAAGCCTGAGAACGGTGGGATACCACCGAGGTTGAGCGCGGGCACGAGGTATAGCAACGCCAGCAGCGGCGACGTCTTGGCCAGGCTACCGAGGCTGCGCAGGGAGGACGAGCCCGCCTGGCGCTCGATAAGCCCGACCACCAGGAACAATGCCGTCTGCACCAGAATGTGGTGGACGATGTAGAAAATCGCGCCGCCGAGTCCCAGCGTATTGCCGACGGCAATACCGAAGATCATGTATCCGATGTGGGATACCAGCGTAAAAGACAAGAGACGTTTAATGTCATTTTGGGCCATGGCACCGAGAATGCCCATGAGCATTGTCGCTAGGCCAGCCCACATCAGGACGTCGTCAAGCCTGCCGTCTGGGAAAACGACACTGCGCGTGCGGATGATCGCGTAGACACCCACCTTCGTCAGCAGCCCCGCGAAGACCGCGGTAACCATCGACGGTGCGGTGGGGTAGGAGTCTGGCAACCACGCCGACAGCGGGAACACCGCCGCCTTCACTGCGAAGGCGACGAGCAGCACTGCGAAGATCGCGGTGCGGGTGCCATCGGGGATGTCCTCCATGCGCAGGGAAATGTGTGCGAAGTTCACCGTGCCGACCGCTTGATAAACCAGGCCAATCGCCAGCAGGAACACCATCGAGGACAACATGTTGACCATCACATACGACACGCCTGCGCGAATGCGTGACGACGATGCCCCCAGCGTGAGCAACACGTAGGAGGCTACGAGCAGAACCTCGAAGCCGACGTACATGTTGAACAGATCGCCGGCCAGGAAGGCCATGGAGACGCCCATGTTGAGCAGCATGTACGTCGGAACGAAGACGGAGATCGGCTCATCTTCGTCACCATCGCTAATACCCTGGCCGATGCCGAACCACATCACGGCAAAGAGGACCAGCTGAGAGACGGTGATCATCAACACTGCGAGGTTGTCGGCTACGAGCGTGATGCCGATTGGTGCGTCCCAGCCGCCCACCTGGACCGTGTGGACGCCGTGCGCGTAGATGAGATACACCAAGGCGCTGGCGACTCCCAGCAGGCTGCCGAGCGAGATTAGCGCGATCGCCTGCTGTGCTTTGGGAAAACGTGCCAGCAGCAGAGCAATTGCGGCGGTGGCGGCGGGGACGATGATAGGCAGCGGAATTAGTGCCAGAATTATTTGCTCAGTCGTCATCGTCGTCACCTCCTGGGGAGTTTGATGGCGGGGTCACGGGCTTTTCGAAACTGGCCGGACCGAAGCTATCGCCGGCCTCTGTGGGACGACCGGTGGTGGGATCGTCGGACTTGTCGTGGTCCGGAGCAGCTGATGGGTCGCTGGCCCGACGCATTGCCAGGCTGCGGTCCTCGTGGTCATCTTGCACGTGATCGCCGATGCGGTAGCGGTGCTGGCGATAGAGCAGAGCCAACAGGAATGCGGTCATGCCCATGGAAATAACAATTGCGGTGAGGATAAAGGCCTGGGGCAGTGAGTCTGCCTGAGCATCGCTGACCAGCGATTCCCTATCCCAAATTGGTGGCCGTCCCGGCGAACCAGAGCCAAGCAGGATGAGCAGGTTGATACCGTTGCCCATCAGCAACAGTCCCATGAGCATCCTGGTCAACGAACGATCGAGGAACAGGTACACCCCTGTAGCAATCAGCGTGCCGACAGTTGCTAGCAGAACAAAATTGAGAATCACGGGTGTGTGTCCTTTCCTTCGGTCCTAGCTGGGGCTGTCGGTTCTGAAGCCTCTGAGGTGGCTGTGTTGGCAGAGTCTGCGGGTTTAGTGCCGGCAGGTTTAACGCTTGCGGGATTAGCGCCTGCGGACTTAACACCTGCGGGCTTAGCCGCCGCCAACTTGCTGCGCAGCTGGCGGGACTGGCCGAGTGCGGCTCGATTCACACGACGTGAACGATCACGCTCAGCGCGAAGGTTTATCTGAGCGTCGATGCCACCGCCCAAACTGCGCAGGATGTAGACAATCGTGCTAACCACGATCATGTATACGCCCAGGTCAAAGAGCATCGGGGAGACAACAGTGACATCTCCGAGCAGCGGAATTTCCCGCGAGCCATACGTAGAAGTTAGCGGTGCCCACCCCACAAACAGTGGCCACAACGCGCTGAGTGCCGACACCAGCAAACCGCCGCCGAGAAGCATCTCGTTAGGAATCGGCAGAGTTGCCGCCAACTCACGACGACCACCGATGAGATAACGCATGGTCAGTGCCAGCGCAGCCACGAGACCACCGGCGAAGCCACCGCCGACATCGTTATGGCCGGCAAAAAAGAGATAGAAGGAAACCACCATCATGGCGGGGAAGAGCACGCGCGATGCCACCAGCACCATGATCGGGTAGCGCAACCGCTCGGCTTCACCGGACTCATCGAGAGTGTTCAACCAACGGTTGGTGCGGCGAGCTCGATTCCGCTGCGGCTTAATCTTTGAACGCATATGCATGGTATGCGTGCGGAAGACCAGTGAGGTAATCCCCAGAGCCACCATCACCAGCACGGTGATTTCACCGAAGGTGTCCCAGGCGCGGATGTCGACAAGCAGTACGTTGACTGCATTCTGGCCGTGTCCAATATCGTGCGCCAGCGGCGGAATGTCGCCCGAGATTGGCTCAGTACGACGGGAGCCCATGGCGTAGGCGGCCAACACGGGAACCGTGACACCGACTGCAATGGCCAACCAAGCACGGTGTCGTGTCCACCTCGGGTTCGATGCCGGTGCCCGCGGGGAGAGCGTACGCAACACCAACACGAAAATAATCATTGAGACCGTCTCGACCAGCAGCTGCGTCAGGGCCAAGTCAGGAGCGCCGTACATGGCGAAAATAATGGCCAAGCCGTAGCCTGTCACGCCTACCAGGATGACCCCGGAAAGCCTGTTCTTCTGCCGGGTAGCGGCCAGCGCCGCGATAATCATGATGAGCGCAACTGCACCCTGCGGAGCAGAGTCCCACAGTTCCATTCGCAGCTCATCGCGCTCGCCGAGCAACAACGCACCGATGGACAGCACGATGAGGGTCAGCAAAATGACCGCTTCATTCAACGGGAGGGAACCACGCTGGGTCGCAGCAGTGACACGGAGAGAAAGACGGCGGGCCAAGTCCAGGATTCCGTCGTAAAGCGCATCGGCACTACCGAGAGCCGGCTGATCAAACTGCAGCTGACGCACCAGATTACGCTGCCAATGCATGATGGCACCCACGAGTAGAATTGTGGCCGTCAGTGCCAGCGGAAGGGTGAATCCGTGCCAGAGCGCCAGGTGCGTTTCTGCTTCCGTATTCGGGAATGCGCTGGTGAGGTAGGGCGAGATAATCGAGTCGAGGACGCGGGGAACCAGGCCGAAAACCAAACCTGCCAGCGCCAACAGCCAAGCCGGGCCAATCTGATCCCACGTCGGGGAATCCATCTCTGCCACGGCAGGGGAAGTGCCACCGCCGCTGGCGTGGGTGCTGGACTTGGTCGCAAACGCGGCGCGCAGCAGGTACAGCGAGTACGCTACGGTCAGAATCGAACCCACGACGAGGCCAATGGTGGTAAACACCGACGGCATCCCATGCAGCGGATCAGCATTGAGCGTGGCCTCCAGCGCAGCTTCCTTGGCGACGAAGCCGAAGAACGGCGGCACACCCATCATCGATGCAGCGGCGAGAATCGAAATCACCAGCAACTGCGGCGACTTTCTACCGAGCCCAGAGAGCTCACGGATATCGCGCGTACCAGTCAGCCTGTCAATTGTGCCCGCGACCATAAACAGCGCGGCCTTGAACATGGCATGGCCGAGCGTCAGTGCCAGGGCTGCCAGCATCGTCGCACGCGTGCCTATCGACGCGACTGTGATGATGAATCCCAACTGGCTGACAGTGCCATACGCCATAATCAGCTTGAGATCCTTCTGGCGCAGGGCCATCCAGCCGGCCATGATCATGGTCAAGAGGCCGAGCGGGATGATGATTGGCTGCCACGCGTTGGTGTCATTGAAGGTCGGCGCGAGCCGGGCAACCAGGAACACACCGGCTTTGACCATCGCTGCCGAATGCAGGAAGGAAGAAACCGGGGTAGGGGCGGCCATTGCACCGGGTAGCCAGAAGTGGAAGGGCGCGATAGCGGACTTCGACAGCGCACCAACGACCAGCAGGATTGCGGCCGTGGATACTGCCGTGGAGTCCAGCTGTGCCGCTGTCAGAGCGCCAGGCGCGGTGAGTTCGGAGAAGTTCCAGAAACCGGTGGTCACTCCCATCAGAACGATACCGACCAGCATGATGAGGCCACCCAGCGTCGTGACCAGGAGCGCCTGGCCTGCTGCGCGACGGGAGGAGGCGCGCTCGGCGTAGTAGCCCACCAGGAGGAAGGACAGAACCGAGGTAATTTCCCAGAAGACGAACATCAGCATGATGCTGTCGCTGATGACCAGGCCGTACATCGCCGCAGCGAAGGCGATCATTTGGGCTGCGAAGGAACCTACGCGGCGACGTTTGCCGAGTGGCGGGTTGATGAAGTAACCGGAGCAGTACACCAGTACGAGAAAGCCGATGGTCAAAACCAGCGTGCCGAAGAGCGATTCAATAGGACCTAATCGCAGGTTTACATCCAAGTGGATAATGGGCATCCACGAAAAATGCGTGACGGCGGGTTGCGTGAGTGCGGAAGTTTCCCCGTTGCCATTGTCTAGAGCTAAGCGAACGAGATGGGTGCCGGTGTAGATGGCACCGCCTGCCAGCGGGAGGCTGAGTACGAGGAACCCGCGGGTTCCGAGCCACTTAATCGTCCATGGTGCAAGCGCTGCCGTAACGAACAGGATGCACAGGAGAGAAGTCACTATTCCATAATGATTGGAACACGCCAGTTCATGCAACCCCGTTTTAGGGACTTAAGCATTTGAAGCGGTGTTAACCGAGTGTGTGAAAACGGTCAATTGTTTCTGGGAAAGTGAAAATTTGGGGGTGAGTTGTGGGGGGGGCGGAAGTTGGGCATTTTTTGGGGCTTGAGCGGCTGACTGCTCAAGCCCCAAATCAGTGCCATTACTGCCCCGTTACCTTGTGAGTGTCCCCGATAATGGGGATAGTCGCTGGTCCCGGTATGGCTTACCTGCCCTGTAGTTTCCATAATCCGGGGGGGGGTGTTGCCGCCGGGTGCCAGGACTTTCGATGACAGCTGATAGGGACACGGCCAGTTTTAAACTAGGTCTCTTTGTAACGTGGGTGCTTGCAACGAAGGTCATGACACCAGCGACTGGAACAACGCCATACCCATCTCGTTTTCTAGGAGCTCATCATGTCTCCGGAGCATTCCATCGACATATTCCTTGGGTTAGACGTCGGCAAATCTGAACACCACGCCTGCGCCTTAGACCGTGATGGCAACAAGGTCTTCGACAAACCGTTGCCTCAACTCGAATCCGAACTAGCAGGCGTTTTTCACCAGCTTCAGAAGCTTGGCACCGTGCTCGTGATCGTCGACCAACCCAACACCATCGGCGCACTACCGATTGCTGTAGCCCGGGACTGCGGTTGCGAAGTCGGATACCTGCCAGGTCTTGCGATGCGCAAAGCTGCAGATCTCTATCCGGGACGTGCAAAAACAGACAAACGCGACGCATTCATCATCGCCGACACCGCCCGCACAATGCCCCACACGCTACGTGCCGTCGACCGCAATGATGAGGTACTCTCCGCCCTAAAGATGCTGTCCGGCTTCGATGATGACATCGCCCGCGATTGCACTCGCACTGTCAATCGGCTTCGCAGTGTCCTCACCCAGATCTACCCCAGCCTGGAACGAGTTTTTGCTGGTAGCACCCTGACTCGCACGCCGATCCTGGAATTATTGATCCATTACAAGGGGCCGCAGGGGCTAAAAAGAGCCGGATACCAACGAGTGTTGAACTGGATGATCAAGCGCACACGTAAAGACCCCACCCCGCTGGTAGACGACATTTTTACAGCGCTGAAAGCTCAAACAGTCACCGTGCCTGGAAGCGATGCCGCCGAGTTAGTAATTCCTCAACTGGCTGCAAACATCCAGGCCCTCAAAGAGCAACGAAACACCATTGCTGAGCAGGTTGAAGAGATGCTCGCTGATTTCCCTCTTTGTGAGGTCTTGATGAGTATGCCCGGAGTCGGCATCAAGACCGCAGCGCAGATCCTTCTTGCGATCGGTGATGGCTCCGACTTCGCTAGTGCTGGCCACTTAGCTGCTTATGCTGGAATAGCACCCGTGACTAGACGATCCGGTTCGTCGATCAGAGGTGAATTCCCGGCACGGTCAGGCAATAAACGACTGAAAAACGCCTTGTTCTACTCCGCATTCGCAGTTATCCGCAGCCACGAACCGTCACGGCGGTATTACGAACGCAAACGCGCTGAAGGAAAACGCCACAACGCAGCAGTCATCTGCCTGGCACGACGCCGATGCAATGTCATCTACGCGATGCTGAAAAACAAGGAGTTCTTCCGCGAAATCCCGCCACGCCCCGTCGCCGCATAAAGCCCCAAAGACGAAGCCGACCAGCACACGCTGGCCGGCTCCTAGGCACGCCTAAGAAACTACTCCCAAGACTGTGCTCGTCAACATCGGTCTGGCACTTGACAAAAACATAGGGACACCCCCCAACACCACCCCACCCCAAAGGTCAATACATTGAACTTGGTGATTCATTGAACTGACCACTATTCTTGGCTGCCATGAGTATTAGCGTCCAGAACTTGAGCGTGAGCTACGGCGCGAACACCGCGATTCGGAACATCAGCTTCACCCTCGACTCCCCCGGCATGCACGGCATCATCGGCCCCAACGGCTCAGGCAAATCCACCCTCATGAAGGCGATGCTCCAGATCCTGGACAAACACAACGTCCACGGCACAGGCCCCACCGGCGCCCCTGCCGGCTACCCCGTCACCCTCGACGGCAAGGCCCCCGCCGAGCAGCGCCGCGCAATCGCTTATATCGAGCAGCGCTCTGACCTCGACCGCAACTTCCCCACCAGCGTCTTCGACACCGTCCTGATGGGCACTTACCCGCGCCTGGGTCTTTTCCACCGCCCCGGCAAGGCCGAACGCGAAGCAGCCACCCAGGCTCTCAAGGACGTCGACATGTGGGACTTTCGCCACCGCCACATCAGCGAACTCTCGGGCGGACAGTTCCAGCGCGTCCTCTTTGCCCGCGCCATCGTCCAGGACGCGGAGTACATCTTCCTGGACGAGCCCTTCGTCGGCATCGACGTCCCCAGCGAGAAGACGATCGTGACCCTGCTGCGGCAGATGGCGGACGCGGGCAAGCACGTCGTCGTCGTGCACCACGACATGAACACGGTGCGCGGCTACTACAACGACCTCATCGTCCTCAACGGCGAGCTCGTCGCGGCGGGTCCCACCGAGGAGGTCTTCGTCCCCGACGTGCTGCAGAAGGCCTTCGGCGCGCTCGTCATCCGCGAGCCGTCAGCACCAGCCCACCCCACGCCACGGCAGGCAGCCCTCCAGGAGGAGACAGCATGATCGCGGAGTTCCTCGACTCACTACTCAGTCACGGCTACCTGCAAAAAGCGCTGATCACCTCGGTGATCGTGGGCGTGGCCTGCGGCATCGTCGGCAGCTTCATCGTGCTGCGCGGCATGGCCCTGATCGGCGACGCCATCTCGCACGCCGTACTACCGGGGGTCGCGGCCTCCTACCTGCTCGGCACGAACCTCTTCCTCGGGGCGGTGGTCGCGGGTCTACTCGCCACACTGGCGATCGGGCTGATCAGCGAACGCTCCACTGTGAAGAACGATTCGGCGATCGGCATCGTCTTTTCCACCTTCTTCGCGATCGGCGTGCTGCTCATGGCGAAAGCGCAGACGGCGACGGATCTGACGGAGATCCTCTTCGGCAACGTCCTGACCGTTCAGGACGCCGACCGCAACCTCTCGATCGGTATTGCCGCTGCCGTGCTGATTCTCACGCTGGTCTTTTACAAGGAGCTCAAGCTCAGCACCTTCGACCCCGTCATGGCGCAGTCGGCTGGCGTGCCCGTGCGGGCAATCCACTACGGGCTGATGGTGGTGCTCACGCTGGTGACGGTCATTTCCCTGCAGACGGTGGGCGTGATCCTGGTGGTCTCCCTGCTGATCACTCCGGCGTCGGCGGCGTACCTGCTGACGAACCGGCTGGGAGTGATGATCGGGCTTTCAGTGGCGATCTCGGCGCTCAGCTCCGTAGTGGGGCTGTTCCTGAGCTATAGCTACAACGTGTCCTCCGGCGTGACGATCGTGCTGACCGCCAGCGCGCTGTTCCTGCTGGCTTTCCTCTTCGCGCCAGGCAAGGGACTGATTGCTCGCTCGCTGGGCAATAAGCCACTGGCCGCGCTGTTGGCCCTCCTGGTGGGCGGTGCCCTCGTGTTCGGGGCCGTGACCTTCTCGACGGAGGAGAAGGCAGACGGTGAGCAGCTGAACGTCGTCACCACCTTCACGCTGCTGGCGGACCTGGTGGAGGAGATCGGCGGCGAGGCGGTGGACGTCCATAACCTCGTGCCGACCGGCACGGACCCGCACGACTACGACCCCCTGCCCGCGGACCTGGATGCGACGAGCGACGCCGACCTGCTGTTCTACAACGGGCTGAACCTCGAGGGCGGTGAGCACGGCTGGCTCGCGAAACTGAAAAACACCGCGGGCCTGGACGATTCCCAGATGGTCGAGGCCACCAAGGGCGTGGAACCGAAGTACCTCAAGGACGAAAAGGGCAATCAGGAGATCAACCCGCACGCCTTCCTGGACCCGACCGTCGGCATCGCGATGGCCGAGAACGTGACCGCGGCGCTGGCCGAGGCCCTGCCCGAGCGTGCCGAGCACATCGAGGAGAAGGGGGCGGAGTACAAGGCCATGCTGGAGAGCATCGACGCCGACTACCGCGAGCAGATCGGTGCGCTGCCGAAGGAGGATCGTGTGCTCGTGGCCAGTGAACATGCCTTCCAATACATGGTCGACACCTACGGCATGGAGCAGCTGTATATCTGGCAGATCGACACGGATGAAAACGGCTCCCCCGCGCAGATCGGACACCTCGTGCGCCAGCTGAAGGACAAGCGCCCGAAGCACCTGTTCGTGGAGTCGAACGTGGATACGCGCCCCATGAAGACCGTCTCGAAGGAGGCCGGGATTCCGATCTTCGACGAGCCACTGCACTCCGATGAGCTCGGCAAGCCGGGCACGGTCGCGGGAACCTACGAGGATTTCCTGCGCAGCAACTTGAAGACCATGATCGCGGGGCTGAAGCGCTAAAACGCGAATGCTCGAGGCCCACATGCGTTGGGCTTCCCCGGTCGCATTCCCCCCCCGTTTACTAAACGAGCAGCATCCGCGTCCTACCCATGCAGGCGGTTAGCAGCGCAGACCAAAGCGGAGAGCACGGAAGCCTCCGGAGTCTGGCCGAAGCCCATGGTCCACACATGGTCATTGTTGTGACCTGCATAGACAAAGGTAGCGGTAGCTTCGAAGATTTCGAACTGGTGGAATTCCACGATTTCCACGCGGTAACCTGCATCAGCCAGCAGATTAGTGCAAGCCGACACCGGCCCCATAGCGGTGATTTCCTGGGTGAAAGTGCGAGTGTGGCCGTCCTTGTCGGTCAGCGACAAATCAGCGTTGAAGTTCCAGCGGCCCAGGGTGCCACGGGTTGCCTCGAAATTCTTGATTTGGACTGGGCCGTTAGTGGGGGAGTAAGTGTCCTTGAACTTCTGCCAGTTCATGCCACGGGCTTCCTGCCTCAAGCCACGAGGCAGGCGATGTCCGAAGCGAGCCCTAAACGGATCGTCGGAATAAGTTCGCACATTGCCATTGTCCTGGTGCTCCAACGAAGGGCGCTTGCCCGTGAAGGTCGTCGAGGTGGACATGTTCTTCTGGGTGCGAGTGGAAAACATTCTTTTCTGGTCCTTTGCTTAATTGCTTTGCTGTGAGTGGCGGACCAACCAAGTGCTTCGATAAGTTGCGGCCAGAGACCCCGCGTGGAGGGGTCAGTCCTGTCGGCCTCCACCGGGGTTCGTAGCCTTCGCTACTCGAATAAGAATGTTCTGCTGCATGGGTCGAACCTTACTACAGAAAAAAGATGTGACACAAGTCATTCAGCCAATATTTTTGGCTTTGACTTAAATTCCGTTGACGGAAGCCAAGAAAACTGCCTCGCCAATAGCGATGTCGCGAATCTCGTTCGGGTCCACCGACTCGTCGGCCGAGTGAATGCGGGCCTGTGGCTCTTCCACGCCGTAGAGCGCGATGTCAGCACCTGGTACGGCCTCCAGCAAAGTGGCGCACAGAGGGATCGAGGCGCCCTCGCCCATGCTTGCGGTTTCCTTGCCGTAGGCGGCCGACAGGCTGTCGGCAACCAGTTGCACAACCTTGCCCTCAACATTGGCCCGGAATGGGTTTGCCAACTCGTCGCGCTCAACCGTCACCTTCACGCCCCACGGAGCATGTGCGCGCAGGTGATTTTCCAGTGCGTCCTGTGCTTCGGCCGGGTCGACGCCGCCTGGGATGCGGAAGTTGATGTGCGCCATAGCGGTCGATGAGATTGCATTGACAGCATTGGTCGCTGGTGGACAATCGATTCCGGTCACAATCACAGACGGACGAGCCCAGGTCAGGTCGGAGACGGAAGTGTCCTCGTTGCTAATCAGGTCTACGCCGTCAAGCACACCCGCATCGGCGCGGAAAGTTTCTGGCGCGTAGTCCAGGCCCTCCCAGCGTTGCGAGCAGTCCAGGCCATCAATAGAGGTAAAGCCATTTTCATCGCGCAGGCTGTCGAGCATACGAATCAGCGCCGCGAGTGCATCCGGAGCCGCGCCGCCGAACATGCCCGAGTGAACAGGCTGTTCCAGCGCATTGACGCGAACTTCCACATCGGCGGTGCCGCGCAGAGTGGTTACGAGTGTCGGTTGGCCAACCTCGGCATTGCCGACATCCGCAATGAGGATAACGTCGGCGTCGAAAAGCTCCGGCTGCGTGGCGATGAGGTTGTTCAGGCCCGCCGATCCGCGCTCCTCGGAACCTTCCACGATGAGCTTGATGTTTGGCATATCGACGCGGCCTGCAAGCGCGTCGTCACGCAGCGCGCGCAGCGCAGCTAGGTGCATGACCACGTTGCCCTTGCAGTCGGCAGTACCGCGGCCGTACCAGCGACCGTCGCGCTCGTCGAGCGTCCATGGATCTGCGGTCCAAGCGGATTCGTCGCCCGCCGGCTGGACGTCGTAATGGGAGTAGAGCAGTACGGTCTTCGCGCTTTCCGACGACCCGGGGACGAAACCCGACAGAGCAATCGAGCCGTCGACGGTGTGGTGCGCCTTCAGTTCGATGTCCAGCTCTGCGTACATCTCGGTAACCGCCTGAGCTGCGTCAATGCAAGCCTGTTTGGTTTCTTCGGTGCCGTGTACGGAGGGGAAAGCCACCAGCTCGGTCAGCTGGGTGCGGATGGTCTCGCGTTGGCTGGAGATGTGGTCTCGCAGGGCGTCCGTGAGTTCCTTATTAATAATGCTCATGTGCGACAGTGTAGGCGCACAACCACGATGGCGTTGGGAGTGACGTCGGGAGTGGTATTGGCGTTGGGAGTTGCGGCGCTTAACCTTGCACTCGATGGGGTTGAGTGCTAAAAAAGTGAATTAGCACTTGCTCGAATTGAGTGCTAATAAAAACAACTTCACACCTTGTGTATGTGTGCGTTGTATGCGAGTTGCAGCAAACTGCAGCACATACTGCAGCGCAGGCTGAAACAAGTGTTGCAAAGTCGTTAAAAAGTACAGTGTTGACTCCGGTGATGGAGAGGGCGGCGCTTCCCTCGAATCACATGCCGTCGCGGGCGCCTGGGTCAACTTCCAATGTAAGTGCCACATAAATAGACGGAGGATTCTTCAAACCTCATGGCTAAGATGATTGCATTTGACGAGGAGGCCCGCCGCGGTCTCGAAACGGGTCTGAACACCCTGGCAGACGCTGTCAAGGTTACGCTGGGCCCGAAGGGTCGCAACGTAGTCCTCGAGCGCAAGTGGGGCGCACCGCTGATCACCAACGACGGTGTCTCCATTGCACGTGAAATCGAACTTGAGGATCCTTACGAGAAGATCGGCGCTGAGCTGGTCAAGGAAGTTGCCAAGAAGACCGACGATGTCGCTGGTGACGGTACTACTACCGCTACCGTTCTGGCTCAGGCTCTGGTTTCCGAGGGTCTGCGCAACGTTGCTGCTGGCTCCAACCCGATGGGCATCAAGCGCGGCATCGAGAAGGCTGTCACGGCTGTTACCGAGAAGCTCCTGGAGTCCGCTAAGGACATTGAGACCAAGGAGCAGATTGCTGCTACCGCTGGTATCTCCGCTGCTGACCCGGCTATCGGTGAGCTGATTGCCACCGCTATGGACAAGGTCGGCAAGGAAGGCGTCATTACCGTGGAAGAGGCCAACACCTTTGGTCTCGACCTGGAGCTGACCGAGGGTATGCGCTTCGACAAGGGCTACATCTCCGGTTACTTCGCCACTGACATGGAGCGCCAGGAGGCCGTTCTGGAGGATCCGTACATCCTCCTGGTTTCCGGCAAGATCTCCAACATCAAGGACCTGCTGCCGCTGCTGGAGAAGGTCATGCAGTCCGGCAAGCCGCTGCTGATCATTGCTGAGGACGTCGAGGGCGAGGCTTTGTCCACCCTGGTCGTCAACAAGATTCGCGGTACCTTCAAGTCTGTCGCTGTCAAGGCTCCGGGCTTCGGTGACCGTCGTAAGGCAATGCTGCAGGACATGGCTATCCTGACTGATGGCCAGGTCATCTCCGAGGAGGTCGGCCTGTCGCTCGAGACCGCTGACCTGCCGCTGCTGGGTCGCGCTCGCAAGGTTGTCGTCACCAAGGACGAGACCACCATCGTCGAGGGCGCTGGTGAGCAGTCCGCTATCGAGGGCCGCGTCAACCAGATCCGCGCTGAGATCGAGAACTCTGACTCCGACTACGACAAGGAGAAGCTGCAGGAGCGCCTGGCTAAGCTCGCCGGCGGTGTTGCAGTTATCAAGGCTGGCGCCGCAACTGAGGTCGAGCTCAAGGAGCGCAAGCACCGCATTGAGGATGCCGTCCGTAACGCAAAGGCTGCTGTGGAAGAGGGCATCGTCGCAGGTGGCGGTTCCGCACTGCTGCAGGTCTCGCACGTGCTTGACGACGAGCTGGGTCTCGCCGGCGACGAGGCAACCGGTGTCCGCATCGTGCGTGCGGCTCTCGCAGCTCCGCTGCGCCAGATTGCTCTGAACGCTGGTTTCGAGGCCGGCGTCGTTACCGAGAAGGTTGCTTCCCTGCCGCAGGGTGAAGGCCTGAACGCTGCTACCGGCGAGTACATCGACCTGATGGAAGCTGGCATCAACGACCCGGTGAAGGTTACCCGCTCCGCACTGCAGAATGCCGCTTCCATTGCGGCTCTGTTCCTGACCACCGAGGCTGTTGTCGCTGACAAGCCGGAACCGGCTATGCCGGCAATGCCGGGTGGCGACGAGATGGGCGGCATGGGCTTCTAAAAGAGGTCCCAACTGCTTGAGTTAGCCTTAAAAGTCGCCGCTGAGGGGTGTCCCTCAGCGGCGATTTTGCTCTGTAACTTGAGAAAGTTTAAGTCCCCGAACCCACCCTCGTCGCATCAGATGCCTCAGCGCTTGGTAGTGAAAAATAACCGATGATCTGTACCCATGTACGCAATGCCGAGGACTGTCTGTTATTAATCCTGCTGCCTCAGTACAGGTGAGATCTTTAGGTGTCCCTTTAAGGCCAGAGACAGGCCGTCGCGCTCGCCGACAATCTGGATGCAACTACCGACTTATCAAAGTGTGAAATTCTTCTGGTCTCGCTACCGAACCCTGCTTGCTATTCGGCCGGCTTATCCGCGGCCTCGATAAGCTCGGTTGACCAGTTCGCCTGCTGAATACGGGTATCCAAGTCCCGGTATTCCTTCGCCGCCTTGTCGGCTTTCTGGCGCAGCGACCGGATATCCACAGTGGCGACATAGCGAATCTCCGAAGCTGAGTATCGATCCCGCCGACCCGAGCCCTGATCGGCTGCGGAGGTGTAGAACCGCCGCCGTGTTAGCAGGTGGTCGCGCTTCGCAAGTGCGTCGCTAAGCGTTCCGTCCTCGAAGGCAGTAGCGGAATTCGTTGCGTTAATCGAGCGCACCAGCCATTCGAAGCGCGCCATCAGACGCTCGGCTTCGGCAATAAGCGCTTGCGGATCTTCATCAGGCGTATCGCCTTCCTGCACCTGCGCTACTAGTGAAAGACGGCGATTAATCTCAGCCAGCCGGTCGGAAACTTCGGATCGTGCGGCAAGAGCTTCGGATAACAACATGGCATTTATTGTACGCGCAGTGCTCATCGACGGTCGCTGCGTGCATCCCACCCCTCAATTTCGGTAAGACGGAACGTTAACTGCTGGGAAATTGCAGGTAAGGGCACCCGCATGGGGGACGCGTGGCAGAGAAATTCAGTAGGATAAGGGGTATGGCTGACAAGAATGAAGAGGAATTCCACATCGTCGATTTGGCGAAGACCGAAGGTTACGTCGTCGATGATTCTGATGAGGACGATCCGGTACTGGTCACTCCAGACGGTGAGCGGGTTGATACCTGGCGCGATGGCTACCCGTACGAGGAGCGCATGACTCGTAAGGAATATGAGTCTATTAAGAGGAAGCTGCAGATTGAGCTTCTGAAGTGGCAGAACTGGACCAAGGAAACTGGTCAGAAGCACATCATCCTCTTCGAAGGCCGTGACGCCGCTGGTAAGGGCGGTACCATTAAGCGCTTTAACGAGCACCTGAATCCGCGTGGTGCTCGAACTGTGGCTCTGGAAAAGCCGTCGCCGCGTGAGTCCACCTCGTGGTACTTCCAGCGCTATATTGAGCATTTTCCGTGCGCTGGCGAAATCGTCTTCTTCGACCGTTCTTGGTACAACCGTTCGGGCGTTGAGCGCGTGATGGGTTTCTGTACTGAGTCTCAGCATGCAGAGTTCCTGCGTGAGGTTCCGATGCTGGAGAACATGATTCTGGGCTCCGGTATTTCGCTGACCAAGCTGTGGTTCTCGGTGACCCAGAAGGAGCAGCGCACTCGCTTCGCTATTCGCCAGGTCGACCCGGTACGTCAGTGGAAGCTCTCTCCGATGGACCTCGCATCGCTGGACCGTTGGGGTGACTACACCCGCGCGAAGGAAGAGCAGTTCCGTTACACGGATACCGATGAGTCCCCGTGGATTACCATTAAGTCCAACGACAAGAAGCGTGCCCGCATCAACGCGATGCGTTATGTGCTGAGCAAGTTTGAGTACACGGAGAAGGACCACGAGCTGGTCGGTACTCCGGATCCGAAGATTGTTAAGCGTGGCCGTGACCAGATTGGTGACTAGTTCGGTGGTCCGTGACTGACAAAGTTCTTGTCTAGAAGAAACGCCCGCAGGAGTGCTCAGGCACTCGGCGGGCGTTTTCTTATGGCTGACGGCGGCGTGTGACGACGCCGGGGCGATGCCCTTATGGCTGGCAGCGGCGGGGCGATGCGAGTTAGTGACTGAGTTTATGTCAAAAACGGCCAGAAAATTGGCCCGAAAGTGTCATAAACTAGGTCAGTTTCACATTTGCAGCCCGCCAGCTTTTTAGTCCGTCAGACTTTAGCCTGCCAGCTTGCAGCCTTTACCCCTCAATCAGCTCCTGGCCCCAGTAGGAATCGGGGGTGGTTCCAGGAGCAATCCAGTACACAGCGGAGCCGATATGGCGGTTCCACTCATTGAGCAAATCGCCGCGATCCAAACGGGCCTGGATTGCGCTGAACTGGTTGTCCGGGTTCTTCTGGAATGCAACCCAGACCAGGCCAACGTTCGGTCCTTCGAATGGGAAAGCTGGCTCACCGGGCTGGTCTTCGTATGCATAGGCGCGGCGACGCAGGGCGTCGTCAGGCTGGCCATCCTGCTCACGGGACAGTGCCAAGTGAGACTGGCGGTGGATGAGGTACTCGCCCTGGTCATCGACGGCGTCCATGTCCTCTTCATCGAACTCGTCGTTACCGCCGGAAAGAGGAGCGCCGGTGTGGAAGTCACGACCGATAACGATGGAGCGTTCGTCGGTGCTGAGCTCCTCCCAATTGTTCAAGTCGAGCGCAATACGGCGAACAACCATCACGCAGGAGTTGTTAATCGCCTTGTCCTTGGAGTCGATCCACACCTGTTCGGACCATTCATCTGGAGTGGACGGGTTGACGGTGCCGTCAAGCTGACCCAGCGGATTGCGGGGAGTAGCGCCGTGTGGTTGCGAACCCCAGGCGTAGGAAAAGCCTTTCTGGAACCACTTCACGCGAGCCCACGGAGCCGCTTTCTTCTCCAGTAGACGGGACGCGGCCGTAATGGTGACGAGGTCATCACCGCACAACTGCAGGGCGAAGTCAGACTGACCCCACTCAGGGCGGAGCATGTCATGCTGGAATGACGGGATATCGTGCAGACCAGCCGGCTTGCGCCCTGGTTTGCCGAGGACGTCGAAGATGCGCTCACCGAAACCGGCTGTGATAGTCAGGTTTGCAGTGGCTGCAACCATTTCCGGTTCCAGATACCCCTCGATGTCCTGGCCTTGGGTGAGGCGGCGGGCAACGTCGGTAAGCGAGGAGAACAGTTCCTTCAAATCTGCTGCGTCGATGCCGTCCTTCAAATCGAATGCGACGAGGCGGAGATGTGCTTGGCCGGGCTGTTCAACGCCTGACTGGACCGGGCCATCGAACGGAATCTTGGCGCCCCTCAGGGAAGGTCCGGAAGCCTGTGTCACTCGAGGTCACTCCTTGAAAAGAGGTAGAATAAATAGCTTTTATGACTACGAGCTTAATCACTTTGGTCCCAGCAGGAGAGCATCAAAGCAAAGGCTCGGGGAGGGGGCTAAGTGAATGAGATATTTGTATATTGCGATATACTTCACATCCACAGCCGCCTCGAAGGTGTTCATTAAGGAAAGTGCTGCATATCGCACGTTTTCCGCGCAAGGTGTGTTTTGAGCCTAGCGCGCATAAGGCCTTCGAGTTATGCAGGGGAATCCCGGTGCAAGTCCGGAACTGTCCCGCAACGGTAAGCATCACTGCCAGAGCTTTGGTTTATCCGACGCGTTGATAACCAATCTTTTCAGTGATGACAAGTCCGAATGCCTGCCGGTTGTGCAATTTCATACCCGATGCTGATCACGACTGACGAGGAAATCACGAGATCATGGCAATTCACGCAACCCTCGCGGGCATTCCGCGGATAGGGCGTAATCGTGAGCTCAAAAGAGCTCTGGAAAACTACTGGCGCGACCCGGCGACCGGCGGCCTGCTGGCCGCGACGGCGCGCAACACTGTCAATAGCTACATTGGCGCAGCGCTGAAGGCAGGAATCGACTCGGTTCCGACAATTGGGCGCTCGTTCTACGACTCTATGCTGGATACATCGGCGCTGCTCGGAGTGCTTCCAGCCCGCTTCCAGAATGTCCCGAAAACGGACGGTTCCAACCTACCGGAATGGATCAACCACTACTTCGCCGCCGCTCGCGGTACGAAGACGCAACCGGCATCCGCAATGACCAAGTGGTTCGACACCAATTACCACTACATTGTTCCGGAGCTGTCAGCCGATACTGAATTTACCTCTGACCTCACTGACTGGTTGGATGATTCCTGCAGCTTAAACAATGGCGCCACCACCATGCTGCGCCCTCATTTGATTGGTCCTGTGACCTACTTGAGCCTGTCGCGTACCGACGATGATTCGAACCCACTTGGCCTTTTGGAAAAGTTGACCGATGCGTACGCGGAAATCATCGCTCAACTGGGGGATAAGGGCTTTGAGTGGATTCAGCTCGATGAGCCAGTATTGGTCACTGACCTCGATGAAGTGACTCTTGCTAGGACTCGTCAGGCCTACGAGAAGTTGGCCGGCGTGGCGGAGTCTGCGAATACCAAGTTGTGGGTGCAGACCTACTTTGGTGATGGTGATCAGGCGCTGGAAACCCTTTCTGGCACAGGCGTGCAGGCCATTGGTTGCGACCTGGTAGCAGGTAGCTTTGAGTTGCCGCATTGGACCGGCAAGGAACTGCTGGTTGCGGGCATTGTTGATGGGCGTAATGTGTGGCGCACCGACTTGGATGCAGCCCTGGCGACGCTGGAGAAGCTGGCAGTCCGAGGCCCCATCGCGGTGTCGACTAGCTGTTCGCTGCTACACGTCCCGTACTCCCTGGCCTCGGAAAACCCGAGCGAAGAAGATGCCGAGGTGCTGCAGTGGCTGGCCTTCGGGGATGAGAAAATCGGCGAGGTGACCCTCTTGGCGAGGGCGCTTGATGCCAGGTTGAATGACCGCCAACTCGATGCCGCGGATTTGAAGGCGTTGAGGGAGTCCCGGGCAGCACTGGCATCAAGGGCAGAATCGAAGCGGATTGTTAAGCCTGAAGTTCGTGAAGCTTTGGCAGCAATCGAGGAGAGCGACCGGACTCGTTCCTCGTTTGCAGCTCGCCAGGCGGCTCAGGCTGAGGCCCTTAACCTGCCTCCGCTGCCGACCACCACAATCGGTTCCTTCCCGCAGACCAATAGCATTCGTCGTGCACGTGCGCAGTTGCGCGCGGGAGAGCTCACCCCAGTCGACTACGAATCAGCAATGCTCGCTGAAATTCGATGCTCCATTGAGCAGCAGGAAGAATTGGGACTCGATGTGCTCGTTCACGGCGAACCTGAGCGCAATGACATGGTGCAGTACTTCTCGGAGCAGCTGGACGGCTACCTCGCGACCGCCAATGGCTGGGTCCAAAGCTATGGTTCCCGCTGCGTGCGGCCGCCGATTCTCTACGGTGATATCACCAGGCCAGAGCCAATGACGGTGCAGTGGTACAAGGCAGCGGCAAACATGACTGACCTTCCCGTCAAGGGAATGCTCACCGGGCCGGTGACCATGTTGGCATGGTCGTTTGTCCGTGATGACCAGCCCATCGGTGACACTGCGGATAACGTTGCGCTGGTTTTGCGCGATGAGATTGCAGATCTCGTGGCCGCTGGAGCGCAAATCGTGCAGGTCGATGAGCCAGCCATTCGCGAGTTGCTGCCCCTGAATGAAGCGGACCAGCCCGCCTACCTGAAGTGGGCCGTAGGTTCCTTCCGTCTGGCTACCTCTGGTGTGGCTGACGACATTCAGATTCACACGCATATGTGCTACTCGGACTTCAATGAGCTTATCGACACCGTCGATGATCTCAACGCCGATGTCACGTCCATCGAAGCAGCTCGCAACGGTATGCAGGTGCTCGCAGCGCTGAAAGATGAGGGATACGTTCGCGGGATTGGTCCAGGTGTCTGGGACATCCACTCGCCTCGCGTGCCGACGGACGGAGAAGTCAACCAGCTCGTGGAAGATGCGCTTGAAAGCGTTGACCCCAACCTGCTGTGGATTAATCCGGACTGTGGTCTAAAGACCCGAGGTTGGGAAGAGGTTACGGCTTCACTGAAAGTATTGGTAGCCGCAGCTCAGCAGGCTCGGTTGCAGCTAGCAGAGTAAGTCGCGAACTGCATAGCCGCAAAATAAATAGTGGGTTAAGTAGCAAAAAGTGTGTCCGCTCGGCGTGTCGCCGGGTGGGCACCTTTTGCTACTTAGCCCTACTTAGCCCCAATGCGAGTTAGTGACCTCGGTTATGGCTGGCAGCGGGCCAATGGAGTTACTGACCGCGTTTATAGCAAAAATTGTCCGAAAAATGGCTTGAAAGTGTCATAAACTCTCACAGTTTCACATTTGCAGCCCGTTGTGCCTACCAGGCTCCTACCTAAGCCCCCCACTCAATCCGGGCTACTTCTTGGCCACCACTGGCTCAATTGGGTTACCTCGCCAGGAGGTGTGCGCAGGAACATGGTCACCGCGCATGACGAGAGAACCGGGTTCGACGCGGCAGCCGTCGTCAAGCACAGATGCCGGCAGTGCGACTGAGTGCGGTCCCAGCACGGAGCCGTGTCCGATGTGGACGGTGTCGAGCGTCATCACACGGTCGGTGAACAGGTGCGTCTGAACGACACAACCGCGGCCGACAGAGGCACCCCGCGCGATGGTGACCAGGTCGGTCTCGGGCAGCCAGTACGTCTCCAGCCACACGCCGTGGCCGACGTTTGCGCCGAGCAGACGCATCGCGCGTGCGATACCGCCGGTGGCCATCGCCGGGTTCAGGTACCACGGCGCGGCGACCATTTCGACGAATGCATCCTGCAGCTCGTTGAGCCAGACGAACTTGCTCCACAATGGGTGATCACCGGGCTTGTGCTTGCCGACGCACACCCACTTGGCCACGACCGTGACCAACAGCCCCAGCACACCAACAATCAGCAGCACGGCAGGGGAGAGCAGCCACGCGACCACCAGGCCGAGCAGGGCAGCGTTGACGCCACCTGCAGTGACCAACTCCGCGGTGAACATGCCAATTCCCTGCAGACTCAACAACGTGATTGTTGCCAGCATGAGAGAGACCATCGGCGCCAGGATGCGCAGCGTTTCGACAATGCCGCGGGCGACCTTCAATCCCGTAGTCGGACGGTAGGTCTGCGCTGACTCATCGCTGGAGACGGTGCCCACGCGGCGCATGCGCTCTGGCGGCGAACCCCACCAGTTGGAGCCGGACTTGGTCTTCTTCGGGGTAGAGGACAGCACGGCCACCAGCGAGTTCTTCGCCAGCTTGCGTTCCGGAAGCGTGATGCCGGAGTTGCCCAGGAAGGCGCGCTTGCCGATGCGGGAGTCGCCCACCAGCAGCCAACCACCGCCGAGCTCGTAGCTGCCGACCATGGTGTCGTCAGCCAAGAAGGACTCGTCCTTGACGTGCAAGAACTTCGGAATACCGATCGCGGTGGAGACTTCGCTGTCGTGACCAATTTGGGCGCCCAGTGCACGCAGCCACAGCGGCGTCAGCATGGAGGCGTAGATGAAAAATAGGTCGTGACGGGCAGCGTCCATCAGGCGAATTGTCGCCCAGGACTGCCAACCCACGCGCGAACGCACCGGGAACACTCCCGGCTTCAGACCGATGCTGAACAGGCGCACGAGAATCAGCGTCAGCAGGGCATACACCGCAACACCGACGAAGGTGGCGGGAATAGTCCACAGCACGGCACTGCCCAGCGTTGACCAGAGATTCGAGGTGGCTAGCTCGGTGGTGCCGTCGATAAGCCCCGTGCCCCAACCGATGACAGCAGCCATCGCGACCGCAGCGGACAGCGGCACCAATGTCAGCAAGACAGCGGTGAGACCGTAGATAGCCACCCAGTGGCGGCGAGCCGGCGGAACTTCCTCCGGGAAGCGGTGCTTGGACCGACCGACCTTGCGAGCCGGGGAACCCGACCAGCGCGCGCCAGCCTTGACCTTCTTCTCGCCGGTGACGGTGGAACCCGCCTCGATGTGAGCGTCATTGCCAATACGCGCGCCGGGCAGCAGCGTTGAACGGGCACCGATGCGGGCGTGCTTGCCAATAGTGACCTCGCCGACGTGGACGACATCGCCATCGACCCAGTATCCGGACAGGTCTACCTCCGGCTCGATCGAGCAGTAATCATCCAGTTTGACCAGACCCGTCACCGGCGGCAGCGCGTGCAGATTCACACCCTTACCAATGCGGGCACCCAGCATGCGGGCGTACCACAGCACGAACGGAGCGCCCGCCACAGAGTGGGCGCCAGAGCTCTCCGCCAGGCGTTCGGCCGCCCATAGCCGCAGGTGTACCGAACCGCCACGCGGGTAATCACCCGCGGTGATGTTGCGCGTGAGCAGGCGTGTCGTCGCCGCGTTGATGGGCATGACCCCCAGCGGGGTCAGGAACAGCACGGCCAGTACGGCCACCAACCAGCCTGGTAGCGCCAGCGGTCCGCCGATAACCCAGTTGATAATCGCAAGCCACGTTACCCAGCGCATGCCACGTGCCCACTGCAATGGCACCATGAGGCCCACCTGGGCCCAACGGGTCTTACGGGAGACAGGCGTCGGCTCGGGCACCTTTTCCAGGTGAGCGGTGGGGTCGCTGGTGTCGTCGGCAAGCATGTCGTCGCTGATGAAACCGCGCGCGACCAGCTCTTCAGCGAGATTTCCCAGGCGCGGGTGGTCGTAGAGATCGCGCACGGCGACCTGTGGGGCGCGCTGGCGAATGCGCGCAATGACGCTCGCCGCCGCCAAGGACGTGCCGCCCAGGGCGAAGAAGTCCGAGGCCGCGCCGGGCGCAGGTACGGACAGCACGTCCGCCCAGATGTCGGACAGCCACTTCTCCACAGGGCTCAGCTTGTCGACGTCGCCCTCACCCGCACGCGCAGGCAGGGGCCACGGCAACGCCGCCTTGTCGACCTTGCCGGAGGTACGAACCGGCAGCTCATCCATGATGTGCAGGCGTGGCACCATCGCGGCTGGCATGGCATCGCGGAGAGTGTCCATGCACTTGTCATAGTCCATGGCTGCGGCGTCGCCACCGGCGCCGACGTAGCCGACCAGGATGGAATCGCCAGCACCGGTCTTCTGCACCACGACAGTCGCCTGAGTAGCGCCGGGGAGGGCAGCCAGGTGCGCCTCGACCTCGCCGAGCTCAATTCGCCGACCGCCGATTTTCACCTGATCGTCGACGCGGCCGGTGAAGTACAGTCCGGCCTCGTCCATGATGACGTGGTCGCCGGTGCGATACGCACGCTCCCAGCCGAGGGCTGGCAGCGGTGCGTACTTCTCGGCGTCCTTCTCCGGATCCAGATAGCGTGCGAGTCCCACGCCGCCGATGACCAGCTCGCCCTTGGTGCCCGGTGGGACGGGGTTGCCCTCTTCGTCGATGACGGTGAGGTCCCAGCCGTCCAGAGGAAAACCGATGGTTACGGGCTTGCCGGGCTTCAGCTCGATGCCGGAGGCCACGACGGTGGCCTCGGTGGGGCCGTAGGTGTTCCACATTTCGCGCTCTGGGGTGGACAGACGCTCGACCAGCTCTTGCGGGCAGGCCTCGCCGCCAACGATGAGCAGGCGCACGCTGTCGAGCGCCTCGGCAGGCCACAGGCCGGCCAGTGTCGGCACCGTGGAAACAGCGGTGATGTGGCGGGAAATCAACCATGGCCCCAGGTCCACGCCGGAGCGCACCAGTGAACGCGGGGCTGGCACCAGGCAAGCTCCATTTCGCCAGGCCAGCCACATTTCCTCACAGGAGGCGTCGAAGGCGACGGACAAGCCGGCGAGAACGCGGTCATCCGGGCCGAGCGGTCCTTCCGGGTGGTTCGCCAAGAACCAGCGGGCCTCCGCATCGACAAAAGCGGCGGCGCTGCGGTGGGTGACCGCCACGCCCTTGGGCTTGCCGGTGGAGCCAGAGGTGAAAATAATCCAGCAGTCGTCGTCCGGAGTGGGCTCCTGCGAGATGATCTCGCGTGCGCTCGGCGGTGTCGGTTCCGTCTCTTCCTCGTCGGAGTCGGCATCGGAGTCCAGCGGGCGGGGGCGATTACGTGCCGTGGAGCCAGCCAAATGCAGGCCTTCAGCATCGAAGTAACCGGCGATACCGGCCTCGCCGAAGACCATTTCTGCACGCTCGTCGGGGTCATCCGCATCCACCGGAACGTAGGCGGCTCCGGCGGCCATGATGGACAAGATTGCCAGGTAGAGCTCGCGGCTTCCCGACGGCATCCGCACACCAATGCGGTCGCCGCGACGGATGCCCTGTTCGTAGAGCCACGTAGCTGTGGAATCAATCTCGTTGATCAACTCCGCATACGTGACGACAACCTCGCCGTCATCGATGGCCTCAGCCTCGGGGAACCTTCGCGCGGTCGCCCGGACAATGTCAATGAGTGTGCGCTCAAGCGGCTGTTCCGTAGCGCGTAGGAACTTCGCTTCAGTGGTTGTCACTTAGAAGACCCCTTCTTATTCTTCTTCTTGCGCTTTTTCTTCTTCGACTTCTTACGTTTAGGACGCGGGGCATCGCTTGACGACGTCGCCTGCGTCTTATTCTCCGCCATGTCCTTGGTGTCTGTCTCAGTGGCCGTGACCTCTGGGGTAGTGGTCTCGGGGTTCTTCGCGCCGGCATCGGTTTCGGGGCTTGCAGCGGAGTCGTCGGCAAGCGATGCAAGCAGCGCGCGTACCTCGGGTGCGCATTCGGCGACGGCGGCGCGTTCGGCTCTGCGGAGTGAGCGTCGCAGAGATGCGCGGGTGGTGTTGCCCGTTTCTGTCAGCGCGATGAGCTGGCGGCGTCGATCCTTGGAGTCTCGGGTGCGTTCGACTAGATTTGCCGACTCCAGAGAGTCAATCAGGCGAACCATGTCAGAGCGGTCCATGCCGAGCAGCGCGCTCAGCTCGGTTTGAGCCATGTCGCCGCCATCGGCGATAGCCTCCAGAACCCAATACCCGCGGATGGAAATCGACTCAATCTGAGTGCGGCCCAGAGCCGCGTTGACACTGGCGCGGACAGCCGCATCGAGCTGTGCCAGGCACCAGGACGCGGATTTGCGCAGGGCGGCCGGTGTGACGGCGAGTTCGCTTGCGGAGCCGGGCTTGCACTTGGACTTAGCGCTGGCCTTGTTTTTCGCTTTCGCTCCCTTGCGAGCCTTCTTCGCCTTGGTGCTGCTCTGTGCGTCGACAGCAGGCACCTTCGCGTCTACGTCGGGTGCCACACCACCGCTGGTGTCGGCTGAGTCCGCCGAGGAAAGTACGGATGAATCAGACATACTTCCCATACTAGACAATCTGGGGAACCATCAATAATGGGACATGGCCAACTAATAATGTCCCTGTTTGCCTGCGGATTGTTAGAAGGTCGGTGCTTTGGGGTGGGTAGATAAAAGAAAAACTGCCCTGCAGGTAGGCAGGGCAGTTGTAGTTGATTTAGTTGGCCTTCTCCATTGGGCGGCCGAAGTGCTCCCAGTCGATCATGCCGCCGGTGATGACGATGGTGTCGATACCGTTCTTCTCCAACCAGGAAGAAACCTGAGCGGCACGTCCACCGGAGCGGCACATCAGGTAAATGTCGGAATCCAAATCTAGCTCGCCGTAGCGGGACGGAATCTCTTCCATGGGGATGTGAACGGCGCCGGTGGCGTGGCCGTCATCCCACTCCATCTGTGAGCGGACATCAATGATCTGTGCGTCTTCGGGTACTTCAGATACGTTTACGGTTTCCATAGTGCGCACTATACGCAATCTGGCCTTATCGCCGGAAGCACAAAGGCCGCCGGAGGAAAACTCCGACGGCCGTAGCGCTGAATCACAGGAACTGCGTCAAAGGTGCGAGCCCCAGGAAGGGAGGTTGGCTAGCGCAATTCTTACTTGTGGCTCTTACTTGTGGCGCTCGATAGCCTCAGTCAGGATGCGCTCAGCCTCAGCCTTGTCGCCCCAGCCCGAACCGGAAACTTCCTTGCCCGGCTCCAGGTCCTTGTAGTGGACGAAGAAGTGCTCAATCTCGTCCTTGGTGAACTGGGAAACATCATCGATGTCCTGGTAGTGGTCGAAGCGGACATCATCCAGGACGCACAGCAGCTTGTCGTCGCCGCCGGCCTCGTCGGTCATCTTGAAAACGCCGAGCGGACGAGCCTTGACAATAACGCCCGGGAAAACCGGCTCCGGCAGGATCACGAGAGCGTCCAACGGGTCGCCATCTTCGCCGAGGGTTTCATCGATGAAGCCGTAGTCGGCCGGGTAGGCCATTGGGGTGAACAGGTAGCGGTCGAGGTAGACCTTGCCGGTCTCGTGGTCGACTTCGTACTTGTTGCGCTGACCCTTCGGGATCTCAATAGTGACCTCAACGCTCACGGCGATGACTCCTTATAATCGGTGTACACTTCTCTGACGGCTATCTTATGCGAAACCCGCTCAAAACCGTTTATTTGTGCACCTTAAGTGAGGTTTTGTTTCCAGGAAGAAGGTGTTTGTGACCGTGGGTAGTACCGACTCTGACAGCTCCAAAACCGCCGCTAAGGGCACGCAAAAATCGCCCAGTTCCGTAAAATCCGGCACATCCAAGAAATCGCGCGGACTGAAAATCGGCGGTGCCATCGCCGGTGTTCTCGTTATCGCAGCGGGCAGCGGCGTAGCGGTTGTCGTCAATAACAATCGTCAGATTGTTGTCGATGCACCGCCCGTGGTCAGTCATGTCTCTGCTCCTGTGACGGCGGCGCAGTCTTCGCTTGACGACGGCGCTCTGGCCCAAAAAGTCAGCGCCATCATGGACGCTGCTGCGGCCGATCCAGCCTTCGGTGAGCTGCATGGAATTGTTAGCGATGCTACGACCGGCCAGAAGCTGTGGGGGATCAATGACACCGCGGTGGCCATGCCGGCGTCCAGCATGAAGATTCTCACTGCGTCTGCCGCACTGTTGGACTTAGGTGAAGATCATCGGGTTTCCACCCGTGTCTCCCGGGTCACGGGCACTAATGACATCGTTTTGCACGGCGGGGGTGACCCCACCTTAAGCAAGGACGGGGAAGGGTTCTTCCAGGACTCGGCTTCAATCGCTGAGTTGGCGAAAAAGATTTCCGTGGTCATTCCGGAGGGGGTCGGCAAGGTTTATCTCGACAACTCTCTATTCACCGAGAGTTTCCACGAGACCTGGGAGCGTGCGGGGCTGGAGGACGGCTACATCGCACCGGTGGAGTCGGTGATGATGGACGCCGGTCGTATCGATCCGACGAATGAAGAATCGCAGCGCAGCGCCACGCCCGCCGCGGATGCCGCTGATGCACTGGCCCAGGCGCTTGGTGCGGAAAACGGAGGCAGCCTGAGGGATGCGGCCAAGGATGGTCAGTCACTGCCTCTGGATCCAGACCCCGTCGCGCTCGTGCAGTCGGCCCCGCTGGTTACCCGTGTGCACGAGATGATGAACTACAGTGACAACGTGCTCGCCGAGTCCATTGCCCGTGAGGTGGCTATCTCTCGCGGCCTGCCGCCGACCTTTGAGGGGGCCGCACGTGCCGTGCGTGACGCTCTCTCGGAGCACGGTTTTCCTCTCGATGGCGCGGTGCTGTCGGACTCCAGCGGCCTGAGCACGGATAACCGTATTTCTCCGCAGCATCTCTCCGAGGTGCTCAATTCGGCCGCGGGTCCGGTGGAATCGGCCGAGCAGGGGGGACTGGCGGAGTCGCAGGAGTCGTCGGAAAGCACTGCGTTGCGGTTGCGCCCACTGTTGGATAGCTTGCCAGTGGCGGCGGTGTCCGGCACTCTGGCGACGCGCTTTGCTGGTCAGTCCGGGGCGGGCATCGTCCGTGCGAAGACAGGCACGCTGAATAAAGCCTCGGCGTTGGCGGGATATGTGGTGACGAAGTCGGGACAGGTACTGACGTTCGCACTGATTTCCAACGAGGCGAGCCTGTTGCCGGCAAGAGCTGCGTCCGATAAGGCAGCGAGCGCCCTTGCGGATATCTAAACTGAGATTCATTTGCCACTGAAAATAATTTGAGGAGATGAATCCGCAATGGCCTCTCACACTTCCGCGATTAGGAACTTGCCAACCGTTCACGAGATTGCCGCACAGGTTCGCGAGGGAAAGCTAAGCCCGGTGGACAGCGTGCAGCGCAGTCTCGACGCTATCGCCAGACTGGATGGAGGGATTCATGCCTTCCGTGAAGTGTGGACGGATAGGGCTCTGCAGGCTGCGCGGGAACTCGAGCAAAGCGAGAAACTCTCGGAGTTGCCGCTCGCAGGTGTGCCATTTGCGCTGAAGGAAAACACCGCTCTAGAGAACCCGTTTGTCCAGCAGTTGACTAGCGCCGGTGCAATCGCGGTGGGAACTACGGTGAATCCGCAGTTCTGTACGTGGGGGACGACGACGCTGCCGGGACTGGCCGTCGACAATCCGATTCTGCCGGGGCACACTCCCGGTGGGTCCTCCGGTGGATCCGCAGCGGCTGTCGCCGCTGGGATGGTTCCGTTTGCGCAGGGCAACGACGGCATGGGGTCACTTCGTATCCCTGCAGCGTGCTGCGGGCTATCGACTCTGAAGGCGACCCCGGGAACAATGCCGGGGCGCGTGGGCGGCAATGACTGGTACGGAATGTCTGTCCAAGGGGTGCTCACAGTCAATAACGATGACTTGCGCCTGATCACCAAGATCCTCACAAATGGCATAGTGGATGCGGAGGACCCGGCGAAGACCCTGCCTGAAAACTTCGCAGTCAGCGTGGACACCACTGCGCCCGTATTCGGTTTGAAGGCTGCACCGGAGTACGTCGATGCGGCGCAACAGGCGGCGAGAGTATTCGCGGACAAGGGCTTTGCCGTCTCGGAAAAGAACATGCCGTACCCGCTGAACCCACTGCCGATGCTCGCGCGCTGGACTGCGGGGGTGGCGGATCAGCTTCGCGACGAGCCGCGCCCTGATCACCTGGAGTGGCGCAATCGAGTCCACGCCGGCATTGGTCGCTTGCTGCGTTTCACAATCAATGGCCGCCAAGTGGCACGCGATGGCGCTCGCATCGAGCGTGAGCTACCGGGTGACACCATCTTGATTACCCCGGCTCTGGCCAAGAACCCACCGCGAATCCGCGCGTGGCATCGCATGCCCTGGATTGTGAACCTGCTGTCCAATCTGCGTTTCACTCCCTACGTCTCGACGTGGAATTACCTGGGATTCCCGGCTGGCATCGTTGTGGAACCGACCTCTGGGTTGCCGGTGCAACTGATTGCGCGCCCGACCCAGGAGCGAATTCTGCTTACCGCGATGGAAACCATCGCAAGTGGTGGGCGCGTTGGCTAGACCTTTTTGGCCGGACCGCAGCCCTCATTTCCTCATCATTCGGCAAGCTGTCCGCGCGATAGTGCAGCAGGTGGGGCAGGAATTGGGCAGCGGTGTCGTCATTGGGCTTTCCGGTGGTGCGGATTCGCTGGCCCTGACCGCCGGGGCCTGTGCGGAAGCTCTCGGGCCCAAGGGTGCGCTGGCCGGCCGCAAAGTCCACGCCGTCGTAGTTAATCATCAGCTTCAGCAGGGCTCTGCAAAAGTTGCCGAGCGCGCCGCCCACATTGCTCGGGGGATGGGGGCTACGGCCGAGGTTATCGCGGTCGATATCAACAACAATTCCGACCGTGGTCCCGAATATGAGGCGCGTTTGGCACGACACGCAGTGCTACGGGAGGTCGCCCAATCTCGAGGTGCGGCGCTGATGCTCGCCCACACCTTGGACGACCAGGCGGAAACAGTTTTGCTGCGGCTGGCCAGGGGAGGCGGTCCGCAAGCGCTGTCCGCCATCCGCGACAACCTCACGTGGTCTGACGGGACTCGGATTCTGCGCCCGCTGCTCGGTGTGCGACGCTCAGATACTCAGCTCTGCTGCGAAGAGCTGGGCTTGAAGGTGTGGCACGACCCGCACAACCATGACGACCATTACGCCCGCGTCCGGGTTCGAAAGACGATTTTGCCGCTGCTGGAGCAGGAGCTGGGTCCGGGAGTTGCGGAAAATCTCGCTAAGACTGCGGCGATTGCAGCAGTCGACAATGACTTTTTGGACGCTCACGCCGATTCGGCTCTGCATGCGCTGCTGGGGGAGGAAGAGGCGTCGGCAAGCGGGAGCCTGTCTGTGCGAGGGGTGGCTGAGCTTGACGATGCCATCGCGGTGCGTGTCCTCGCACGTTGGTTGCGGCAGGCGGGTGCGGAGCCCAGCAGTAAACAGATCGACATGGTGATGGCGCTCGTGCACCGCTATCACGGCCAGGGCGAAGTGCCGGTGACCCGCGGTCGCGATGGTGCTGACAGAAATGCCAGGTTGGTCGTTGAGCGAAAAGATGGCACTCTACAATTGGTAATGAATCGTCCCGCGGTGCCTTAAGAAGGGTGCCGCAATCCAACTTCCGGCGGCTGAGAACAATCGGTTGCCATAACCCTGAACTTGCACTGGGGCAGTTACGCTCCATCGACACGCCGCCATAGAAGTGCGGAAAGGAAATGCGATGCATGATGTGAAGGATTTCAACGTCCCCGCAAACCCCTACGGCGATGAGGTAGAGGCAGTTCTCATTGGCGAAGAGGAGCTGCATGCTCGCATTGCCGAGATGGCGCATCGTGTGAATGAGAAGTACAAGGATGCCGACAGCGATCTGATTCTGGTCGCAGTGCTCAAGGGTGCGGTGTTCTTCCTGACTGACTTTGCTCGTCAGCTCAGCATTCCCAGCCAGATGGAGTTCATGGCGGTTTCCAGTTACGGAAACTCCACCTCGTCGTCAGGCGTGGTGCGTATTTTGAAGGACCTGGATCGCGATATTGAGGGACGCGATGTCGTGATTGTCGAGGACATCATTGACTCCGGCCTGACCCTGTCCTGGTTGATGAAGAACCTGCGCAACCGTAATCCGCGCTCCCTGGAGGTCATTACGCTGTTGCGTAAGCCAGAGGCTGTGCGCACCAGCCTGGATGTTGCGGATGTTGGCTTCGACATTCCGAACGAGTTCGTCATCGGTTACGGCCTGGATTACGCCGAGCGCTACCGCGATTTGCCGTACGTCGGCACGCTTCACCCGCGCGTTTACCAGGGCTAGGTCTGTCTTCGGCGCTTATTGCACAGTGCCGATGCTTGACGACGGGCATTGCGCGCTTACCCTCCCGCAGTTCTAGCTGTCTTCTAGCTGTGAAAAGTAGGAGTTGGAAACTTTTTTCGGTTGCGATGCGTTATGCCTACTGTGGGGTCAGGTGCCATGAGCCCTGGCCCCACGTTGTGTCATTGATGTGTCTTCGAGAAGAACTCGTTGATGCGTACAATTAATAAAAGCAACTAATAGATGTAGAGAGCGAAAAGCGAACCCACTGTATGGACAAGAAAAAGGTGTTCCGGTTTGCCACCGTTGCCGGCATCATCCTGATTATCCTCTTTGCTATTACTCAGCTGGCGGATGATTCCCGGGAATACCGCGAGGTGGATACGTCCGTTGCCCTGACCCAGTTGGATAAGGGCAATGTCACGGAAGCTCAGATTGACGATCGTGAACAGCGAATTCGCCTCACCCTGAAGAAGGGCGTGGAGGTCGAAGGTACTGAGGACGTCACGAAGGTGATGACCAAGTACCCAGCGCGTGCGACCGACCAAGTCTTTGACAAGGTCACCGCCGCCAAGGGTATGGAGAAGTTCGATACCAAGGTCACGCAGGATTCCTTCCTGATGTCCACCTTGGGCTTCCTGCTGCCGATGGTGATCTTCTTCTTCGTCATCATGTACTTCTTCAGCCGCATGCAAGGCGGCAAGAACGGCATGTTCGGCTTTGGTGGCAACCGCGCCAAGCTGCTGAACAAGGAGACCCCGACCAATACGTTCGAGGATGTTGCTGGTGCCGATGAGGCCGTCCAGGAGCTCGACGAGATTAGGGATTTCCTGCAGCACCCAGCTCGCTACGAAGAGCTCGGCGCGAAGATTCCGCGTGGTGTTCTGCTCTACGGTCCTCCCGGTACCGGTAAGACCTTGCTGGCCCGCGCCGTCGCTGGTGAGGCAGGAGTGCCTTTCTACACCATCTCGGGTTCGGACTTCGTTGAAATGTTCGTCGGTGTCGGTGCCTCTCGTGTCCGTGACCTGTTTAATCAGGCCAAGGAAAACAGCCCGTGCATTATCTTCATCGACGAGATTGACGCCGTCGGTCGCCAGCGTGGTGCCGGTATGGGCGGCGGCCATGATGAGCGTGAGCAAACCCTGAACCAGCTGCTGGTGGAGATGGATGGTTTTGGTGATCGTCAGGGTGTGATCATCATGGCTGCGACCAACCGTCCGGATATTCTCGACCCGGCGCTGCTGCGTCCGGGCCGTTTTGACCGACAGATTCCGGTGGGCGCACCAGACCTGAAGGGCCGCGAGGCAATTCTGAAGGTCCACGCCCGGAACAAGCCGCTTGGACCGGATGCGGATCTGACGTCGCTGGCGAAGCGCACCGCCGGTATGAGCGGTGCTGATCTGCAGAACGTGCTGAATGAAGCTGCGCTGCTGACCGCTCGCGTCAACGGCAACATCATTACTGCGGATGCGCTGGAAGAGGCAGTCGACCGAGTTATCGGCGGTCCGCGCCGTACCTCCAAGGTGATTTCCGAGCAGGAGAAGAAGGTCACCGCCTACCACGAGGGTGGCCACACCCTGGCTGCGTGGGCGCTGAAGGACATTGAGCGTGTTTACAAGGTCACCATCTTGGCTCGCGGTCGCACTGGTGGACATGCGCTGACCGTCCCCGAGGACGACAAGGGCATGTATAACCTGCCAGAGCTCTTTGCCCGTCTGGTCTTCGCCATGGGTGGTCGCGCTGCCGAGGAGCTGGTGTTCGGATTGCCGACTACCGGTGCTTCTGCCGATATCGAGCAGGCCACCAAGATTGCTCGCGCCATGGTGACCGAGTACGGCATGTCGCCGGAGCTCGGCCCGGTGAAGTACGGGGAGGAGCAGGGCGACCCGTTCGTCGGCCGCGGTGGCAGCGGCTCTTTGGACTACTCTCCGGAGGTGGCAGCAACCATTGATCAGCAGGTTCGTTTGCTGATCAATAAGGCTCATGACGAGGCCTACGCCATCTTGAAGGAAAACCGCGACACTCTCGATGTTCTGGCTGAGAAACTGCTGGAGAAGGAGACTCTGCGTCGTCCGGATCTGGAAGTTATCTTCACCGATGTCGTTCCCCGTGAGCGCCTGAACTTCTTCGATAGCGACACTAAGCACCCGGCCGATGGCCGCGAGCCGGTGAAGACACCGGTGGAGTTGGCAATCGAGCGCGGCGAGGAACCGCCGAAGCGTGTCAACATCTTCGCGCCGGTGCGCCGCCGCGAACCGGAGAACCAGGACGCGGGCAACAACGGCAATGGTCAGGGGCCGGCAGGCTCCGCTGGTGCCGGTAATGCTAGTGTCCCGGGTTTGCCGGGCGCCCAGCAGGACCGACCGAATGTTCCGGTTTACGGTGGCACCCCACCGCCGGCTGGTTGGACCGCTCCAGGTTGGCCGCCGAAGGATACCGGCAGCACGCACAGTTCGGCTCCCGCACCGGCACCGGCGCCTGCGCCGACTCCTCGCCCTGATGGGCAGAACCAGCCGGGTTCGCAGGAAGGCCAGGGCAACGCGCGTGGCCAGCACCCGGGCACTGCTAACTACCCGGCAGGTGCGCCGGACTTCGGCTCGAAGGCAACCGGTACGGGTAGTAACGGTGGCAACGGCCCCGCGAATATCCCTGCCCCTCCGAAGATGCCGTGGGACAGGCAGGGCGGACGTCACCGCCAGGACAACTCTGGCAGCGATGCCACCCCGACTACGGTGATGCCGTCGGCAGGACAACAGCAGGAGCTGCGCGGATTCCGCCTGCCGGATAACGAGCAGCCGGAACACACAGAACGTCCGGAAAACCCGAAGAACGCCGACAATTCCGATGACAAGGGGGCACAGATGCACGATTCGGATAAGGACGGCGTCGTCAAGCGAAACGAAGACAACAGCGCCTGGCAGGACAAGCCGGACACCAACGAGGAGCGATAAGTACACATCATGGAGCGCGAATTCGATCAGGGGCGGGCCGAGGCTGCGGTTCGTGAACTGTTGATTGCCGTCGGTGAGGATCCCGACAGGGAAGGCCTGAAGGAGACACCGGCGCGAGTGGCGCGAGCCTACCGTGAGGTTTTCGCGGGCCTGTTTGAAGATCCGTCTGAGGTGCTGGCAAAGACCTTCAACGAGGATCATCAAGAACTCGTTTTGGTGAAGGACATCCCGATTTACTCCACCTGTGAGCACCATTTGGTGCCGTTCTTCGGCGTTGCCCACATTGGTTACATCCCGGGCAAGGACGGTCGTGTGACGGGCTTGTCCAAGCTCGCTCGTCTGGTCGATGGCTATGCGAAGCGCCCGCAGGTGCAGGAACGTCTGACCAGTCAGGTTGCGGATGCCTTGGTGGAGCGGCTGGATCCGGCCTCGGCGATCGTCGTCATTGAAGCGGAGCATCTCTGCATGGCCATGCGCGGTATCCGCAAACCGGGTGCGCGCACGGTGACCTCAGCCGTCCGCGGTGGCTTCAAGACGGATGCCCGTTCGCGCGCAGAGGCAATGGCGCTCATCCGCAAGAGCTAACGCAACAGTTAAATGGTCGATTGGAAAGGCTGGACAACAAGGTGACTGAATCCCCCTTGCAAGCGCAGGCAGGACAGCCGGCGGAGATGGGTATCGAGAATCAGCTCTGCAAAGTGATGGGCATTGTCAACGTCACCGAGGACAGCTTTTCCGATGGCGGCCTGTACAAGACCTTCGACGCGGCGATTGCCCATGCGCACGAGCTGCTCGCTGAAGGCGCACATATTCTCGACATCGGTGGCGAGTCCACTCGCCCCGGCGCACACCGCGTTTCCGAGGATGAGGAAATTGCCCGAGTCGTGCCGGTGGTCCGTGAGCTCGCGGCAGACGGGCACCTGATCAGCGTCGATACTATGCGCGCAAGTGTCGCAGAGGCAGCAATCGCCGAGGGCGCGGTGTTCATCAACGATGTCTCCGGCGGTCTCGCAGACCCCAACATGTACGCAGTCTGCGCCGATGCCGATGTGCCCATCTGCCTGATGCACTGGAAGACCGATCGCTTCGGCTCCGCTTCTGGACGCGCCGAAACTCACCCGGACGGCATTGTCGCCGATGTCCGTGAGCACCTGCTTCAGCTTGTCGACGGTGCCATGGGCGCCGGCATCGTCGAGGAAAATATTGTCCTGGATCCAGGCCTGGGCTTTGCCAAAAACGCCGATGACAATTGGGCGCTCCTCCACGGCCTGCCGGAGCTTATTGACCTCGGTTTCCCCGTATTGGTCGGTGCCTCCCGCAAGCGTTTCGCCGCCGCCGTCGGCAGTGAGGCTCGCGCGCCAAAGCAGGCTGATGCTGCGACTACCGCAATTTCCGCGCTGTCCGCAGCGGCGGGCGCATGGGCGGTTCGAGTTCACAATGTGGCCGACAACCTCGACGCAGTGCGGGTGGCGCAGGCATGGAACCTTGGCCGCTCACTGACCGGTTACACCGCGGCCGGCGACTATCCGGAAGGTGGCTCTAACCGCGCTGCACAGCACGATGAGTCTCCTGCTGAATCGCCAGCCGAGGCGGCTCTGGAAGGAGACGAGTAGAAACAGTGGCTGATCGCATTGAACTCAAAGGTCTGAAAGCCCGCGGCTACCACGGCTGTCTCGACTTCGAGCGCCGCGATGGCCAGGACTTCATCTGTGATGTCACCCTGTGGTTGGATTTCTCCGGTGCCGCTGCCAGCGACGAGCTGGACGACACCGTCAACTACGCCGACATCGCAGCCACAGCGCACGGAATTTTGACCGGCACTCCGCGCAACCTCATCGAAACCGTCGCGACCGAGATTGCCGAAGCAGTGCTTGCCGACGACGATGGCCGCGCCGAACGCGGATTGTCCCCACTGTTACATGCGGTGGAAGTAACCATTCACAAACCGCATGCGCCCATTCCGCTCGACTTTGATGACGCTGCGGTAACAGCCCGCCGTTCGCGGAAGAAGCGGTTGGCATGATTCGCGCCGTTCTTTCTATCGGCGCGAACATGGACCGCGCGCGAGAAAACCTAACTGGTGTGCAGGCCTTCTTCGCCGATGAATTGGTCGCAGCCTCAAAAATTTATGCCACCCCACCTTGGGGTGGGGTAGAGCAGGGTGACTTCCTCAATGCCGTGCTCATTGTCGATACGTCCCGGACACCAATGGAGCTGCTGGAAGCTGGTTGGAAACTGGAAAATGACGCTGGTCGAGTGCGCGAAATTCACTGGGGACCACGGGCGCTCGACGTGGACATTGTGCAGGTCATCGACAAGGACACCGGCGAGGAGATCATCTCTGACGATTCGACTCTGACCCTGCCGCATCCGTGGGCAACCGAGCGTGCCTTTGTACTGGTGCCGTGGCTCGATGCCGACCCGGATGCCGAATTGGGGGGAGTTCGGGTCGCGGCACTCGTCGATAAGCTGGCACCTGAAGACGTAAACGCAGTGCGTCTAGCAGACAGCGCGGATGGAGAAGAGGCCTAGAGATGAAACCGACCTCACCGATTACGTTGGCTGCATCTGCGCTGGTTCTCGCACTGGCGTCATGGATGATCGTGGCACAGTTTTTCGGTGCGCTCGGGCCACGAAGTTGGTGGGACCTGGGGTTTCCCTGGTTGCTCACAGCTGTCTGTGTGGCGGCAGCGCGGTGGATTAAGTCGGTGCTGAAAGAGGGGAAGGTCGGGCAGGATCGCAGCCAGGTGCAGCCGTTAACGTTGTCGCGATGGCTGGTGGTCGGTACGGCATCCGCATGGTTGGGGGCGATTCTCGGAGGTTTGTACGCCGGTGGCGTGCTGTGGGCTTTGCCGAAGTGGACGGAGCTTGCGGCTGCACAGGCCGACGGGCCGATCATGATTGTCGGCACAGTATCCGGCATTTTGCTCGCTGCGGCGGGGCTGTGGCTGGAAAAAGTTTGCCAATTGCCAACTGATGGCGAAAATTCTTCGCCTCCTAGCGGGGAAATGGGAACTAACTCGGTAGGGTGGGAGTTATGACTGACCTCTCCAACGCCGGTAATGACCCGAAGCGCTCGGGTGATGCCGCATATTTTCAGGGCGACGCGGCAGCTACTTCGTCGGATATGGCCGAGTCTCCGTCTCCGTCGCCTTCTTCGGCTTTCGAAAGCTACTCCGCTGGGGCTAACTCCGGGGCTGATGCGGCATATGCAGATGAGCAGAGCAATGATGTGACGAAATTCAGTTCTACCGATGGTATGACGGAGAAAACCGCCGTCATTCTCATGGTTGTGCTGCTGATGCTCGCGGTGATTGCCAGTATCGTCATGCTCTTTGCCTCCTCTGCCGGGTGGATGAAGGTTGCCGTGCTGCTGGCGTTGTGGTCGGCAGTTATCGGGGCTGTGCTGGTGACTCGATACCGCAAGACCATTGCGCTGGAGCGCAAGCGGTTGGAGACAATCGAGGAACTGCACAAGGTGGAGCTTGACCGCGAGCTGGCTACTCACCGTGAGCAGGAGCTGATTCTCGAGCAGAACTACCTGGACTCGCTTGAGGGTAACAACGATGACAACATTGCGGCGCTGCGCGCTGAGGTCTTTGCACTGCGTGCCCAGCTTGCTGAGTTCATGGGGGAGGATTTCGACGACGAGCAGGTTGCTCTTCGCGCCCAGGCCGAGCGTCTGCGTGAGCTCGACTCGCCACAGCAGGCCTCGCCGATGAAGGATCCGACCGGTCACGACCGGCCGACACCACGCGCGACTTCCCACCGCGCTGAGATGACCGCTAACGGCACTGTTGGCGTTCATACCCAGCACGGCGGCACGGGCTCCGCTTCCTCCGCTTCGCCGGTTGAAGACGCCGAGGCTACCGACATGCGCCGTACATTCTCGCCGTCTGGCCAGCCGGTTGACGTCCACGAAGTCGCCGATTCCAAGGATGACGAAGCCGTTTCCAAGGAGAAGTTCTCCACTAACTCTTTCCGCGCCATCAACTGGCAGGAAACCCCGGCCGAGGACGCCGCAGAGGATGATTCTCAGGGCGGTGCTCACGAGGCACACGGTGCACGGCACCCATTCGCTGCGCCGGAATCGGACGATGCCTCGGACTCTCCGACTCGCCAGCTGCAGGCCATTCGCGATGAGGACCTCGCAGAAGAGCCAGCTCAGAAACCGGCTCAGGCTCCTGAGCAGGAGCCTGCAAGCCACGGTCGGCGCCGTGCTGAGGACAACAAGGGCAGCCTGACGGTTGCCGAGCTGATGGCGCAGATGCGCAAGAAGAGGGAGCAGCGCGAGGACGAAGAGGCCTAGTCGCTTACCGAGTATGCGCGGCCTACTCACTGCACATAGCTGGTTTGGTCTAACCTAGTCAGTCATGACGCAAAGCCAGCATGATTCCCATCCCCATCGGACAACCGCTCCGCGGTTGGCGGTGGGGATTATTTCTGCCGGAAAAGTCGGGGTCGCGCTCGGCCAGGCGTTAGAGCACTGTGGGCATCGTGTCACTCACGTGGTCGCGCGCTCACCAGAATCTGTCACACGAGCGCATCTACGTCTCCCGAACGCACAGGTTAGTAGCATTGCCGACACAGCTTCCACCTGCGAGCTCATCGTTATCGCCGTGCCGGATCGCGCCATCGCAGAGGTCGCCGAGGAAGTCGCCCGCCATGTCGGCCCCGGACGCATCGTCATGCATACTTCTGGTTCCCTCGGGCGTGCCGTGCTCGATCCGGTCGCACTCACCGGCGCGCTGACCATCGCCGCCCATCCCGCAATGACATTCGCAGGGCTTGACGACGACTCCGAGCTCCTGACCGGTTGCCCATGGGGTATCACTGTTGGGGATGAGCTCGCGAAAACAGTCAGTGAACTGCTCATTGGTGAACTCGGCGGTCGTCCGGTGTTCATCAACGAACGTCACCGCGGCCTTTATCACGCGGCTATGGCCCACGGCTCAAACGGTCTGGGCGCAGTTGTGGTCGATGCAGTAGAAATGCTGGCAACCACTATCGGCGGAGACGCAGCAGCCGAAGACACCGACCTAGCTGAGCTGCGTCGAGGCCAGGCCGCCGAGCTGCTCCGTCCACTGCTGGAAGCTTCATTGGACAATGCCTTGAGGTGGGGTTCCCGGGGGCTGACTGGCCCGGTGACGCGGGACGACCTTGGGACCGTCGTCAAGCACGAACGTGAAATTGAAGCGGTGGCACCGGAAATGGGAACCGCCTACCTGGCTCTTGCCGAGCGCATCGCCGAGCTGCGCGGCGCCAACGAGGTTTTGCGGTACCTACGCCGATGAGCTGAGCGGACTGGCTGTTCTGGTCATCCGGGATGTGGCGTAAGGTATTGCCGTCGGGCGAAAAGTTTGGTCCGGTAGATCTGAACGCGGAGGAAACATGACGGGTTATACCGCCGGAGAGACAACTGTTCACAAGACTATTGCGGGAATCGCGCAGGTCACCCGTGCGTTGCGGAAGACCGGGCGGCCGGTGGTGCTCGTACCTACGATGGGTGCGCTACACCAGGGGCACCTTGAACTAGTACAGGCCGCGAAGACGCTGCCGCGCGCTGTTGTGGTGGTGTCGATTTTCGTCAATCCGCTGCAGTTCGGTGAGGGGGAGGACTTTGACGCCTACCCGCGGACTCTGGAGGAAGACGTTGAGAAGCTCCGCGCTGTCGGTGCTGAGCTGGTCTTTGCGCCGAACGCGAAGGAGATGTACCCCAACGGTTTCCGCACGACCGTGCAGCCGGGGCCGCTGGCTTCGGAGCTCGAAGGTGCTACTCGCCCGGGGCACTTTGCCGGTGCGTTGACGGTGGTCAACAAGCTTTTCAACATCACCAACTGCACTGATGCCGTTTTTGGTGAGAAGGACTACCAGCAGCTGTGCCTGATGCAGCAGATGGTCACTGACCTGAATATGCCGGTGCAGTTGCACGGTGTACCGGTGATTCGCGAGGCCGACGGGTTGGCTATGAGCTCCCGCAACCGCTATCTGTCCGAGGAGCAGCGCAATCTCGCAGTAACCCTGTCCGCCGCGCTGACTGCTGGTGCTTTTGTCGCGGACCGTGGTGCGGATGCTGTGCTGGAAACCGCGCGTGGTGTGCTCGCCAGCCAGCCTGAAGTCGAGTTGGATTACTTGGAGCTGCGTGACGCTGCGCTCGCCCCGCTTTCCGACGAGGCGTTGCGCGGCGACGGCCAGGAGACTGAAGCTCGCCTGCTGGTTGCTGCGAAGGTCGGCACTACTCGTCTCATTGATAATGTTGGCTTGATTCTGGGTGCGCCGCGCCCGGATTCGGCAAACGGTTTCGGGCAGCTCGGGCAGAAGGACGCCGAAATTGCGTCGGCGGCTCTGTCGGCGGCGGGGCTGGACGGCGAATTGACTGAGGAAGAGGCCGCTGAGTTGGCTGAGCTGCAGGAAAAGGTTCGTGCTGCTCGAGATGCTCGTCTGAAAGATGAGTCCAGCAGAGAAACTCTGAAGAACGCTGGCTTTGGCGTTGAGCAGGACAGCGAGTAGGACGGCTTTTAGAAGTAGTTTCTCGTGGCTGGGAAGTTGTCGTATTATAGTGTGCCGACTCATAACCTGCCACGCTAAGGGGTGCCGCGGTAGGCAAGCATCCAGGGGACAAATCCAGGAAGGGACCTACCTTTTTCATGTTTCGCACTATGTTGAAGTCCAAGATTCACCGCGCCACGGTGACTCAGGCTGATCTTCACTACGTTGGATCGTGCACGATTGACGCTGATTTGATGGAAGCGGCCGACCTGCTTGAAGGTGAAGCCGTCGACATCGTCGATATCAATAATGGCAACCGGCTTACTACTTACTGCATTACCGGAGAGCGCGGCTCGGGCATCATTTCCATCAATGGTGCCGCCGCTCGTCTGATATCGCCGGGTGATCTGGTTATTATCATCGGCTACGGAATGATGGATGACGCTGAGGCGCGTACGTACAAGCCGAATGTCATCTTCGTCGATGAGGACAACAAGATTCTGGAAAGTGGCAACGACCCGGCGGATGTGCCGGAGGGTTCTGATTTGAAGAATCCGCGTAGCCCGGAGAACCAGGGCTAGTCCACGTAGCCCGCAGAGCTGGGTTTCGACTGCGTGGGTGGAGAGAAGGTCGAGCCGGAAAACCACGACACCAGGGTGTTTACTTAGCGTTAAATTGTAAGCCATTAGACCGTCAACTAAAGCTCATTGGCGAGTTGATCTTTAGAAACCGAAAGGTAACGCAGCGTCCTTAGCTTCTTAGAGGATCTAAAAGTTTTAGTTTTCCATTTCCTCATCTAGTCGAAGCTATACAAAGGCGGTCTCCCCCGTGGTTCGTATTGGCAAGAATCTGCTGACAAATCCTTTTGCTACCTCTCGCAGCTCCCTGACCTGCACTTACAAGTGTGGTAATGCTTGTGCTGACGATGCTCCGAATGAGTTCTCTGACAACCAGTACTTCGGTGATGTTGCGAAGCAGGCATTCTCCCAGCGCGCATTCTCCCGTCGTGCTGCACTGAAGGTCACTGGTGCTAGTGCTCTTGCGGTCGGCGGTGGCGCCGTGCTGGCCGCTTGCTCCTCTGATGATTCGGGCAGTGCCGCAGGTGGCTCCGATGCCTCCGGTACCACTGCTGCCGGTGACGGTAGCAAGGGCGAATCGCCGGAGGGTATGCGTTTCGACGCCGTTAAGCCGAACACGGAAGACGCAGTCGTTATCCCGGACGGCTACGAGCAGAATGTTCTGATTCGCTGGGGCGACCCAATCCACGAAGGTGGCCCGGAGTTCGACTTTGACAAGCAGACTCCGGAAAACCAGCTGAAGCAGTTCGGCTTCAACAATGACTTCGCTGGCCTGATTAAGGCTGAAGACGGCACACTGCTGTACGTCTGCTCGCACGAGTACACCACCGAGCCGATGATGTTCCGTGCCTACAAGAAGGAAGATGCCACTAAGGAGCAGGTCGACATCGGACTGGCTGCCCACGGTCAGACCATCCTTGCTGTGGAAGAGGATGACAAGGGATTCCTGAAGCCGATCCTGAGCGACAAGCGTAACCGTCGCATCACTGGCTTCACCGAGTTCACAGTTGACGGCCCGGCTGCTGGTCACGATCTGCTGAAGACCAAGGCTGACCCGAGCGGTATGAAGGTCGAGGGAACTTTGAACAACTGCTCCGGTGGTGTTACTCCGTGGGGTACCTACCTGTCCGGCGAGGAGAACGTCGACCAGTACTTCGGCAACGTTGGCAAGCTCAAGGACGAGGACACAGTTAAGAAGCTCAAGCGCTACTCGGTCAAGAATGAAGAGCTGTCCGATCGCGCGTGGGAGAAGTACTACGACCGCTTCGATGTCTCCAAGGAGCCGAATGAGCCGAACCGCTTCTTCTGGCTGGTAGAGATTGACCCATCTGACCCGAACTCCATCCCGGTCAAGCACACCGCACTGGGCCGTTTCAAGCATGAAGCCGGTCAGATTTACGTCACCGATGACGGCACGGTTGTGTGCTACTCCGGCGACGACGAGCGTTTCGAGTACATCTACAAGTTCGTCTCTTCCCGCAAGGTTAAGGAAGGCGACCTCAAGCACAACATGGGCATTCTGTCCGAGGGCACGCTCTACGTCGGTAAGTTCAACGGTAATTCCGAGTCCGAGATTGACGGCTCCGGTGAGCTGCCGAAGGACGGCCGTTTCGACGGTGACATTGAGTGGCTTCCGCTGATGACCGCCAAGGCAGACGGCAAGCACGAGTCCCACGTTGATGGCATGACCGCAGAAGAGGTCTGCATTTACACCCGCATCGCCGGTGACAAGGTCGGTGCGACTCGCATGGATCGCCCGGAGGATATCGAGCCGTCCCCGAAGACCGGTAAGGTCTACGCGGCGCTGACCAACAACAAGTACCGCGGTAAGGCGAGCCCGGATAGCTCTGGCAAGACCCAGGACAACAAGGCCGCCAAGAAGACTGATGGCGCAGGGCGCCCCTATGAGGGTGCGACTGAGGTGGCACCAATCACCGAGAACAAGAATGGCCTTGTTCTGGAGATGGAAGATGACCACGCTGGTACCAAGGGCAAGTGGAACCTTCTGCTGGTCTGCGGTGACCCGAACGAGGCTTACACCTACTTCGGTGGCTTCGACAAGGAATCGGTCTCGCCAATTTCCTGCCCGGACAACGTCACCTTCGACGAGTACGGCAACCTGTGGGTTTCCACAGACGGCAACGCCCTGGACTCCAACGACGGCCTGTTCGCCGTTGCTGTCGAAGGCGAGCGTCGTGGTGAGACCAAGTGCTTCCTGACTGTTCCGGTTGCTGCTGAGACCTGTGGTCCGCAGGTGTTCTCCAACCGCGTTATGGTCAACGTCCAGCACCCGGGCGAAATCGAGACGGATCAGGGGCACCCGGTCGGCGACAACCCGGACCCGACCACCAACCCGACCTCGCACTGGCCGGATGGTGGCAAGGAGCAGCCACGCCCGGCAGTCGTTCAGGTTGTACGCACTGATGGCAAGAAGATTGGTGTGTAGGTTGCCCTTGGCAAGGAGCTAAGCAAAAACGCGCGGATTAGCGCGTAGACCTATCGCGGCGCGTCTCGAACGAAAATAATGTTCGACGACGCGCCGCGACTGTATTCGGTAGAAAGTTAGTAATCGGGCGTTTTCTCAGCGCCACCACACTATCGATGGGATTAATCCTAGTGAACAGCATTGTCATAATCGGCATCATCCTCGTTGTCATCGGAGTCATCGTCGTTGTTGTAGCGCGTCGGAATACTCAGGTTCCGGGGTCTGATCGGGAGCGCTTCGTCGATCCACTGATGACCGATGAGTACCGCAAGTACGGCCCAACCTCTGTCGCACCGGGCGCAATCCTGAACTACGGTGGTGCCTCCCATGTTGTGCGCGGATCACTTGAGCTCTCTCAGGGACCGTTCCGCTGGTGGGAACATCTCGTCGACGGTGGGGCAGATGGTTCTTGGTTCGGCGTTGAGGAAGATGAGGGTGAAGTCATCCTCACCTGGTGGCGCAAGCTTCCAGGTAGCTTCGAACCAGCTAATCCCATCGTTGTCGACGGTGTGGAGTACTGGGAGGAAGAGCGGGGGGCCGCCCGCTACACCGCGATTGGCACCACTGGGCTGCCGCCCGAGGGGGCTACGGACTTCGTCGACTACAAGTCCGGTGACGGTCGCTTGCTCGGACTGGAACGCTACGGTGACTCGATGTGGGAGGCATCCACCGGTATTAGGATTCTTCCCGGTGAGATTGATGTTATGGCAGCGCCGGACCATAATCCGGACACGGACAATCGCTAGTGACGGTCGCTATGTCGCTGGCAATTCTAGATGTGCCGTTCAAAGACACCGCTGCGGAGCAACTCCGCGTTGCTTTTGACGGCCAAGTCCCGGACACCCTCTGCGAGGCGGTTATCTCACACCCCGACGGCAAAACACCGCCGCTGACGCTCGGTGTCCTCGGAGCGTCGCATGTGGTTTTCGTCGGTAAGCGGAAGAACCCGTGCTTTACCGAGGAGATTTCCTGTACTGCGACACACGGTGTGCCCCTGAGTGGGGCGGGCGTGATGGTGAAAGCTCGTGTGGAGAACCTCTCGCCAGAAGCCTTCGCTCAGCGCGCAAATGCTTTACAGCGTGAGTTCGGAGCGGGGCATCCCCATTCGGTCGTCGCAGAGTTTCCCGGTTCTCCCGGCGCGCTGACTGTGTTGTCTGCTGAGCCGATTGAGCAGGGGTATCGCTGGGATACGTGGCACGGCTACCCGCCGGGGCAGCTCGTGTGGACGTCGAATACTTGGACTGCCGTTGCTGGTAACCATGGGGCTGAGGCAGACCGCGTAAAGGGAGGTTCCTGAGTCTATGGGACGCGGAAGTATTGGTTACGCACTGATCGTTGTCGGCATTATGGTCACGCTGGTCGGTTTCTTCGTCGGCGGGAAATCTGCGGAAGAGAGGATTAGCGAGCGCTATCAGTCCGCGCCCGGCGCAGCATCTGCGACGCAGGTCAGCAGCGGAATTGATCGACGTTGGACCTGTGGCGACCGCGACCCCATTGAGGTGGGGCGTGAGCTGAAAGAAGAGATCAAGCCACAGGCTTACAACGAAGATGGCGGGGCGGCGTACCTGAGGACGAAGAAGCACCTGTTCATCGTTTCGCGTCAGACCTCTGAGGCAGGGTCGAAGGACACGTGCCTGATAACCAGAGAATCACTTAGTGGCCGCTATTCGGGTGGGCACTTCATCTATCTCGGCCCCGGTTTCGGTCCCTCCGCCCCCTCTGGCGGTTCGGGTGGATCGGCCGGATCATTCGGAGGAGCGAAATAAACATGGGACCAGTAACGTACATGGCCACCACCGGGACGGCTATCCTCACGGCGCAGTCGGAGACATCAGAGACAGCGCAGTCAACAGTGGGCGAGCATCTGGCCGTCGGAGTACCGGCCACCATCGGTTACTTCCTTGCGGGTGCCCTAGTGCTTGTAGTCGGATTCATTGTCCTTGATCTGATTACCCCTGGGAAACTGCGCGACCTGGTGTTTCTCGAAAACCGTGCGGGCGCCGCGATGATAGCGGGCTCGCAGCAGATTGCGCTGGCCTGCATTGTCGTTTCGGTAATCCGCGCATCCGACGACGCCCTGATGATTGGCTTGGGGGAGACCCTCGTCTACGGTGCCCTCGGCATTGTGCTGCAGGCAGCATCGCTGCTGGTGCTGGAAGCCCTGATTCCGGGGCGCTTCCGTGATGTCGTGATGGACGCGAAAGTACGCCCCCGAGCGGCGTTGGCGGCGACCACCTTCATCGTTATCGGTGTGATTAACGCGGTGGCGCTGTCATAGATGGAGACCACCACGACTTCCCGGCGCTGGCGGGCTCTCCTGCTGGGCTCTGTGGCGGCCTGCGCTGCCTGCGGCCTGGTCTATGAGCTGGCGCTACTGGCGCTGTCGGCTTCTCTTGGCCGCGGTGACGTCGTTGCGAATTCCCTGATTGTGGCCGGTTATGTCGCAGCACTGGGTTTTGGTGCCGTCGCGGCGAAACCGTTTGTGCGCCGTGCCGCGGTGTCTTTCCTCGGTATCGAGTGCGCTTTGGGTTTGCTCGGTGGTGTTTCCGCAACCGCCCTGTACTGGGTGTTTTCGGTTACAGGTGAGAGCCTCGGAGCATTGGTCGCTGCCACTTTCATAATCGGAACGCTGGTTGGCGCCGAGGTGCCGTTACTCATGACACTTCTGCAGACCGGTCGGACGTCCTCCGCAGAGGACACCGGTCGCGTGCTGGCGAATCTCAACGCCGCGGACTACTTCGGAGCCTTGGTCGGCGGTTTAATCTGGCCGTTTGTGCTCCTGCCTACAGTGGGAATGCTGAAGGCCACTGCCATCGCTGGACTGATTAACGTCACCGCGGCATTGATAATCGCCGCGCTGCTACTGAAGCAGATGTTGACCCGCCGGGCACTGGTCGCATCTGTCGCCGCCCTCGTCGCGGCACTGGTTGGGTTGGTAGCGTTGCTGGCCGGAATCCGGGACATTGAGGCGACCGCCCGGCAGTCGCTCTACGCCCAGCCCATTGTTTTCGCCAAGCACTCGAAGTATCAGGACATCGTCGTCACTCGATTTGGCGGGGACCGGCGGCTTTATCTCGACGGGGGATTGCAGTACTCCAGTCGTGACGAGTACCGCTACACCGAGTCGCTGGTCTACCCGGCGGTGGATAAAGAAACGAAGTCGGCGTTGATTCTCGGCGGAGGCGATGGGTTGGCTGCCCGGGAGCTGCTGCGGATGCCCAACATCGAGCGCATTGTTCAGGTCGATTTGGATCCGGACGTCATCGAGGTCGCCCGCACTGTGCTGCGGGAAGATAACCGTGGCAGCCTGGACAATCCCCGAGTGGAGAAGATTGCTGCGGATGCTTTCGCATGGCTCCACGAGCAGGCACGTGGTAAGGCGCAGGTGCAGAAGTTCGACGCCATCTATGCAGACCTTCCCGATCCCGACAACGCAGTGCTAGCCAAGCTCTACTCTCAGGAGTTCTATGGGGTGATCCGCACGGTGGCCGCGCCAGGCGCGAAGCTGGTGGTGCAGTCGGGTTCGCCGTTTTCGACGCCGCAGGCCTTCTGGCGCACCGACAGTTCGATTCGCGCCGCAGGCTGGTCGACCACTCCGTACCACGTGCATGTTCCCACCTTTGGGGACTGGGGGTTTGTACTCGCGCAGGCCGGGCCTGAGCCTCCTACGCTCGAGCTTTACGACGACGCCCCGCCGCTGAAATTCCTCACTCCTGACGTGGCCCGGGCTGCGACCGTGTTCGGTGCCGATAACGGTCCGCAACAATTGGAACCGTCGACACTTGCTCATCCTCGAATTGTGGAGGATATTCGTCGAGGTTGGCGGCAGGCAGGGGAGTAGCCCGCCGAGTATTTCGCAAAGGGGCGGGCGAGTAGCAGGTCGGCGGTGTAGTCGGCTAACCTTTATAGCCGTGACTGACGCGAAGAAGACCCCTGAAAACACCGCCACCGTTCCTGAGCAGCTGCGCATTCGCCGCGAGAAGCGTGACCGCCTGCTCGAGGCTGGAATTCAGCCGTACCCGGTTGAGGTTCCCCGTACTCACTCTCTCAAGGATGTCCGTGAAGAGTGGGGCCACCTCGAGGCTGGCGAGGAGACTCAGGATGTCGTGACCGTCATTGGTCGTGTCATGTTTATTCGTAACACCGGCAAGCTCTGCTTTGCCGCTCTGCAGGAGGGTGACGGCACGACCCTGCAGGCCATGCTTTCCAAGGCTGAGGTCGGCGAGGACGCCCTGGCTGCTTGGAAGTCGGACGTAGATATGGGCGACTTCGTCCTCATTACTGGCCGCGTAATTTCTTCGCGCCGCGGCGAGTTGTCTGTGATGGCTACCGAGTGGCAGATGGCCTCGAAGGCTCTGCGTCCGCTGCCGGTGTCGTTCGCTGATCTGTCCGAGGACAGCCGCGTGCGTCACCGCTACACGGACCTGATTATGCGTGAGCAGGCTCGTACTAACGCACTGACTCGCATCAAGGTCATCCGCGAGCTGCGCCACGCACTTGAGCGTCGCGGTTTCCTCGAGGTCGAAACCCCGATGCTGCAGACTCTGCACGGCGGTGCAGCTGCACGTCCGTTCGTGACTCATTCCAACGCTTTGGACATCGATCTCTACCTGCGTATCGCGCCGGAGCTTTTCCTCAAGCGCTGCGTCGTCGGCGGTATGGAGCGAGTCTTTGAGATTAACCGTAACTTCCGCAACGAGGGCATCGACTCCTCGCACAGCCCGGAGTTCGCGATGCTGGAGTACTACGAGGCATTCGGCACCTACGATGACTCCGCTCGCACCGTCCGCGAGGTCATTCAGGAAATCTGTGTCGCGGTCTTCGGTTCGACGACTGTTACGCTTGCCGACGGCACGGAGTTCGACTTCGGCGGCGAGTGGAAGCAGATTGAGATGTATCCGTCGCTGAACGAGGCACTTGCCCGCAAGTTCCCTGGTCAGCCGGAAGTCACTATTGACTCGACCGTCGAGGAGCTCAAGGCAATTGCCGATGCGATTGGACTTGAGGTTCCGGAAAAGGGCGGCTGGGGCCACGGCAAGCTGGTTGAGGAAATCTGGGAGCTGCTCTGTGAAGACCAGCTCGACGGTCCTATCTTTGTCCGCGACTTCCCGGTCGAGACCTCTCCGCTGACTCGTCAGCACCGCTCCAAGCCTGGCGTGACCGAGAAGTGGGATCTTTACGTCCGTGGCTTCGAGCTGGCTACCGGCTACTCCGAGCTGGTTGACCCGGTTGTCCAGCGTGAGCGCTTTGAGGATCAGGCGCGACTGGCCGCTGGCGGCGACGACGAGGCCATGGTTCTGGATGAGGACTTCCTGCACGCAATGGAGCAGGGCATGCCGCCGACGACCGGTGTGGGCATGGGCATTGACCGCCTGCTGATGGCCCTGACCGGCCTTGGCATTCGCGAAACCGTGCTGTTCCCGATCGTGAAGCCGGAAGCGTAAGCGACGTTTCTTTTTAGCATGTAGTCTGCAGCGGTCAGCCGGAAAACCACGGCTGGCCGCCGAATTCATGTGTAGTTATCCCGGTGTTATCACCGGGATTATTTTTATCCCGTAATTTCTTCACCCGTGAATTCGGTAAATGGGAATAAGAAAATTGATCGGCGATCCGTATTGCGCTTGGGAGCAGCAGCGGGAGCAGTAGCGGGTGCGGGGGCTGTAGCGGTTGCCGTCAATAGCGTCGGGACGCGAGCAGTTGCATCGGCGGCCCCGAACCAGGCGCCGTTTCCATTCACCGGGTTGACCAGCGGCCTTGTTGTGACGGACCTGGAAGTCGTGACCGTGACCGATACGTCGGTGACATTTTCGTGGGCGACGTATGCAGGCCCACATCCAGCGTGGGGGAAGCTGGCTCCACTGGCGCCGGCCGACACTGAAGTTGCGCTAGTGCCAGTCGATGCCGATGAGGGCGGCGAGCTACCCGTGGTACATAAGGACGAGACGCAGGTTGGCTACCACTTTGTGACCGTCGATAAGCTGCGCCCTGGAACCACGTACCGTTTCGAATGCCGATCGAATGGGCTGGTCGCCGAGCCGGGATTAATTACCCGAAACCTCCCCAATACACCCGAGCAAACTGGACACTTCACGACGTTGGTCGCCCCGGAAGGGGAGTACCTGACCACGATTGCCATCCTCAATGACACGCATATTGGCGAAAATGGGCACGGTATTATCACCGGCAATTTCCCCGCTCCTATCTTTTCTGAACCGGGTGCCGCACCGTACCCCGAGGTCATGCTGACAGCTGCGCTCGCCGAGCTGCGCGGGATGGGGATTGAAAAGGTTTTCGTCAACGGCGATGCCACGTCGGAAGCACGTCCGGCGGAGGTGCGTCGATTTGCCGAGATTATGAATACTTTTGGTGCTCAAGGCCAGCAGTGGTTTGTCACCCGCGGCAATCATGATCGTCCGCATAAGCCGGATGCCGATCCATCTGCTGGCTACGACGAATTCCCGGTTTTGGAGGGTACCGAGAATCATCGCGATCCCTTCGGTGTTCTCCTGGGGCGTCCGCGACAGGAACTGTGGGTCACTCAGCAGGGGCCGGTCCGTGTCATAGGGCTGGATTCATCGAAGTTGGATGAGTCCGGCGGCGAAATTAGCCCGGAACAGTTCGATGCACTGGAGCGGGAACTGCACCGTGACCCCAGCAAGCCGACAGTTGTGCTGGCTCATCACCCAATTACCGCCGAGGCTGGTTGGACACATGCTGCCGGCCCCACCTTCATTCTCAACAGCGCTGATGCACGACGCTTGCAGCAGATGCTTAACGACGCTCCGGGTGTATTCTTCGCGGGGGCAGGTCACACCCACCGTGCAAAGCGTACTCGCGGTGATGTTGGGGCCGGCGTTGATTATTTGGAGACCGGCGCGTGCAAAGCATACCCCGGTGGGTACACGCTGCTGCATGTCTACTCCGGTGGTTACCAGGTTAATTTCCATCGCTTGAGCAGCGAAGATGCGCTTGCGTGGACTGCGCGTGCCCGTTGGGCGATGTACGGTTTCGAGCCCGAGGCTCTGCTTGGTGAGCTCTCTGATCGCAACTACGTTGTTAACCGCGTTATCGCCTGACAAGTTAGAAGCCTGAAAGTTTTCTGTTACTTGGCAATGTTTTTTCAATTCGTGTGACAACGGTCACGTGATTGTTTTATTGTTATGCCAGTAATAGTTCTGACTCGAAAGGCCATGATCACATGAGCGAGAAGAAGAACCGCGAAGATTCGACTGTCGGCCGCAATAACCCTGGTCGCGACGCTATCGGAGCGGCAATGCGGTTCATCACGTCGATTACTGGTTCGGACTTCGCCCAGAAGTACGACCTTCAGCCAAAGATCGACCGCGTGGTGTACCAGTCCACCAAGTCCGGTTTTAAGACCCTTGGTGCCGCGAACCGTCAGTTTAAGAAGATTTCCGGTTCCGGTAAGCCGGAGCGTCCGGCTGAGGAAGCCCAGGCTGCACAGGAGGCCGCAGCAGAGGAGAAGGCAAAGAAGCTCTTCGACCTTACCCCGACCGAGGATCAGCAGATGATCGTCGAGACGGTTAAGGAGTTCGCTGAGTCTCGCCTGCGCGAGGCTGCTTACAAGTCCGACCACGAGGCAACTCCGCCGGAGGACCTCGTCTCTGAGGCTTCTGAGCTGGGCGTCACCATGATCAACGTCCCGGAGGCTTTCGAGGGCATCGCTACCGGCGAGGACGTCACCACCAACGCACTGGTCGCAGAGGCTCTGTCCTACGGTGACATGGGTCTGGCTCTGGCAGTGCTGGCTCCGGCCGGTGTCGCTGCCACCCTGACCGCTCACGGCTCCGACTCGCAGCAGAAGACCTACCTGCCGGCATTCGCTGGTGAGAACGTCCCGGCTGCCGCTGTTGTTCTCGCAGAGCCGCGCCCGCTTTTCGACGCGCGCAAGCCTGAAACCACCGCAAAGCGCGAGGGCGATTCGCTGGTCCTCAACGGTGTTAAGTCCTTCGTTCCGAACGCCGGCGCAGCTGAGCTGTTCATCATCGGTGTTGAGCTCGAGGGTAAGCCGGCTCTGGTTATCGTTGAGTCCGACACTGAGGGGCTCCACGTTGAGGCTGACCCGTCCATGGGTCTGCGCGGTGCCGCAATGGGGCGCGTCATCCTGAAGGATGTCAAGGTTCCGGCTGAGAACATTCTCGGCGGCGCTAGCACCTCGGCTGCAGACCGTGAAGAGGCATACCTCGACATTCTGCGTCGTTCCCGCCTCGGCTGGGCAGCTCTTGCAATGGGTACTTCCCAGGCAGTTCTCGACTACGTCATTCCTTACGTCAATGAGCGTCAGGCATTCGGCGAGCCGATTTCCCACCGCCAAGCAGTGGCCTTCATGGTCGCCGACATCAAGATTGAGCTCGATGGTCTCCGCATGATTACTCTCCGCGGTGCTTCCCGCGCTGACCAGGGTCGCGGCTTCGCTCGCGAGGCAGCTCTGGCTAAGACCTTCGCCACTGAAAAGGGTATGAAGATTGGTTCCGATGGTGTGCAGCTGCTCGGTGGACACGGCTTCACCAAGGAGCACCCGGTTGAGCGTTGGTACCGTGACCTCCGCGCAATTGGTGTCGCCGAAGGCATCGTCGTTCTGTAAACCGCTAGATACTTCAGCCGAAAAGAATTAAGAGGAAAGAAAATGATTAACCTCGAACTGCCGAAGTTCCTCAAGGCGGGCGCGTCCCAGTCGCATCAGGCCGCCGCTGAGATCTTCCGACCGATTTCCCGTAAGTACGATCTCGCTGAGCACGAGTACCCGAAGGAACTCGACACCCTTGCCTCCATGATGGACGGCATGGCAGATGGTGGCCGTGGCTTCTCCGGTGCTTCCGGTGGACGTGGTGACGATAAGAAGCCGAAGCGCACCGGTGTAAAGAACGGTGGCAACATGGCTTCGCTGCTCAACGTTATTGAGACCTGCTGGGGTGACGTGGGCCTGACCCTGTCCCTGCCGTACCAGGGTCTGGGTAACGCAGCCATCGCAGCTGTTGCTACTGATGAGCAGCTGGAGGCTTTTGGTAAGACCTGGGCTTCCATGGCAATTACCGAGCCGTCCTTCGGTTCTGATTCCTCCGCAGTTTCCACCACCGCCAAGCTCGATGGTGATGAGTACGTCATCAACGGTGAGAAGATCTTCGTCACTGCTGGTGAGCGTTCCGACTCCGTCGTTGTGTGGGCGACCCTGGACAAGTCCAAGGGCCGTGCTGCGATTAAGTCCTTCCTGGTGAAGAAGGGCACTCCGGGCTTCACCGTGGAGCGTCTGGAAGAGAAGCTGGGTATTCGTTCCTCGGATACTGCAGTGCTCCGCCTGGACAACGTCCGCGTTCCGAAGGAGAACCTGCTTGGTTCCCCGGACATTGATGTTAAGAAGTCCTTCGCCGGCGCAATGGCGACCTTCGACAACACTCGTCCGCTGGTTGCGGGTATGGCCATCGGTGTCTCCCGTGCTTCGCTGGAAGAGCTGCGTCGCATCCTGGAAGAAGCTGGCATCGAGATTGACTACGATGCCCCGGCACACACCCAGAGCGCTGCTGCAGCTGAGTACCTGAAGCTGGAGTCTGACTGGGAGGCTGCATACCTCCTGGCTCTGCGCGCTGCGTGGATGGCTGACAACAAGCAGCCGAACACTCTGGAGGCTTCCGAGTGTAAGGCCAAGGCCGGCCGTGCAGGCACCGAGATTTGCCTCCGTGCCGTTCAGCTGGCAGGTACCTTCGGTTACTCTGAGCGTAACCTGCTGGAGAAGTGGTCCCGCGACGTCAAGATCCTGGACATCTTCGAAGGTACCCAGCAGATTCAGCAGCTGGTCGTTGCTCGCCGCACCCTGGGTCTGTCCTCCAAGGAACTGAAGTAGTTACAGTTTCAGAGCAATCTACTTACTGGTGAGCCGGTAAAAGCTCACCTAGATGCTCAAGCCACATTTCTTAAAACACCGTCTTGCCATGACTTGGTAGGCGGTGTTTTATTTTGCGCTGTTTTAGCCGTGTGTCTTTTGTCGTTGCGTTCCTATTTTTCTGAGATTAGAGGGAGAGTTCATCTAATTTTCATCTTTAGGTTCTAGGCTTATTGGACATGAGCATTTCCCGCCGGGCCTACCTCTCTGTTGCAACTCTTGCTGCAAGTTCAATGGCCGTCGCGAAAACCTCGGGAGCGTACGGCCTGGAGTACGTCACGTCGGGTCTGGGGCTTACCCAGTCGGATTCCAAGTCGTGGCAGGTACTGGCTAGCGACTTGGAGGTCATCACTGTCACAGACACGTCAGTGGCATTTACATGGGCAACATATGCTCCGGGAGTGCAGACAGCGTATGGCTTCATTAAGCCGACCGTTCCTTCGGATGAGCGGGTGCTGCTTGGTACTGCGGATTCAACGCAGTTAGAGCTCGTGCACGAGGGGTACTCAGAGTCGGGCTACCACCATGTGGTCATTGACGGGTTGGAGCCGGGACGGGAGTACCGCTTTGAGTGCTGGTCACACAACTGTCGCGCGGTTCCGTCGCTGAATATCACCATGAGCAAAACGGCACCGGAGAAGACAGGCGTCGTAAGCACTCTGCCAGCGCTGGAGGGTGCACATTTGGCGACGTTCGCGCTGACGAATGACACACACATTGGTAAGCCCAATCATGATGGCATTCGCATTGGCAACCTCGGTCTTTCCTCCGGTCCGGGAGAGCAGCCTTTTGCCTCTATGCAATTGCAGGGTCTGGTGGACACGGTAAAGGCTGCCGGGTTAGACACTCTCGTCATCAATGGCGATTGCACGGATAGCAACCGCCCTGAGGAGTATGACGAACTCATCAGGGTTTTGGATACTTTCGGTGAGTTTGGGAAAAACTGGTTTGTCACCCGTGGTAATCACGATGTGCACCCGCCCGGGCTACCCAATATCAATGGTTTCCGGGGACGCGGAATCCGCAAGGGCAAGACCGCGGTTCCGGATTACTTCAGCCAGCGTCTTGTGCCGACGCAGCAGCACTGGTCGACTCGTGTCGGCGAAGTGCGCCTCATCGGTGTTGATACCGCCGAGTTTGGTTATGCAGGTGGACGTATTAATGAGCGTCAGATGCGTGCATTGCGTGCCGAACTCGCGGAGGATCCAGAGCGTCCGACAATTTTGTTTGCGCATCACCCGTTTACTCAGGATGCGGTGCGTTCGCATTTCGGTGGTGAGGCATTCATGGTCGAGGCGCAGCAGGCCAAGATTTTTCAGGAGATTCTGGCCGCCACGCCGGGTGCCAAAGGCGTGTTCGCTGGTCATACGCACCGCAGCCGCCGTGGTATCGCTGACTACGGGGATACGGACTTCTGTGAGCGGGGTGCGGCACTCGGCTATCCGGGTGGATACACACAGATTCGAGTTCACACTGACGGTTACCAAATTAGCTACCACCGCACTACGACACCTCAGTCTCTGTCCTGGTCAACGAAGACTCGTTGGTCGATGTTCGGGTTGGAGCCAGAGTTTATGCTGGGAAAGATCTCCGATCGGAACTACGTCAATTTCTTCAAGAACAAAGTGCCGCTCTGAGCTAGTGCTAGCTTCTAGCAGGGTACGCTGGGCAACGCATAGTGTTAATGGAAAATACGTAGTGGCAAGTTCCGCTGTGGGCGAAGTCGCAAGCCGCCACGTTATTGGCCGAGTACAAGTGTGGCTCTGAAGTAATAAGGAATTTAGCGATGACCGACCAGTACAACCCGCGTTCGTCCTCCCCGCAGGATTGGGAGCAGGACGGTTATGCAACATCTGCCTGGGAGCAGCCGCAGGGTGGGGCTCAAGGCCAGTACCAGCCTCAGTACCAGTACCAGTCGCAGGGGCCGAACCAGGGAGGTTCACCCCAGCAATATCCGGCTTATCAGCAGGCTCCGGTACCTGAGCAGAAGAGCAACAACGGTCTGTACGTGGTTTTGGGCATCGTCGGTGTCGCACTTGCAGCGGTCGCCGGTATCGGTGGCGCGTACTACCTGAATAATTCCTCCGATCATTCCCCGCAGTCTCCCGATACGGTTGCGGCAGGGGACTCGTCGTCAAGCACTGCGTCCCCGGCGCCGGTGGAGACGTACACGGAAACCTATACCCAGACCGTCGAGCCGGAAACGACGAAGCAGCCGGAGAGCAGCGCTCCTACCACTACGCAGCGGGGAAATTTTGGTCTTCGCGCGTTCGGTATGAATCGCGATGATATCGATGCCAAAGGTTGGGTTGGCAGTACCGCTCGCTGCTCGGGTGGGTATTACGCGCGTGTGTTGGCGGAGACTTCTTCGGGTAAGGCCGTGATTTGTGAGAATTCCAATAACCGCCAGCAGCGCCATTACATTGGTGACTTCGGTGAGATTTCGGATACCCCGGATGCGTACACAGTAGATAGTTTCTCCGGGAACCGTGCTGTCGCGAAAAATGGTGGCTACACGTATACCGTCACTCCGAATGCGGTAACCGTGACCCAGGACGGCGAAGAGATTTTCCGTGAGCCTGTCACGGACTACGGTGTTTTGAACGCTGGCTAATCAGCTCTAGTTCTTCCTAGGACACGCAAAAAGGACGCGGTAACTTCCACAATGGAAGTTTTTACCGCGTCCTTTTCGTGTCTGCCGTTCGCTTTACGACGGTCCCTGCGCCCTAAGCCACCTTCTCCTCGGCGACATTCTCCCACGGTTTCGGCAGGTGGCGAGGAACCACCTTGCCGACTGCATTGCGTGGCAGTTCATCGAGGAACACGGTCTCGCGCGGCACGGCGAATCGGCTGAGGTGCTGCTTGACATATGTGCGAATCTGCTCATTAGTCAGGGCACGGCCCTCAGGGGAGTCGTCGCGGACAACCCAGGCGACCAGGGCCTGACCGAAGCGCTCATCCGGAACACCTGCGACTGCGCACTCGCGGACACCCTCGAGCTGGCTGAGTGCATCTTCGGTCTGACGTGGGAAGACGTTCTCGCCACCGGAGACAATCATGTCGTCCTCGCGACCGGAGATGTAGAGCAGGCCATTTTCCATGCGACCCAGGTCACCGGTACAGACCATGCCGTCAATGACCTGCTTGTCCGCGCCGGGGCGGGTGTAGCCCTCGTACAACATGTTGTTGCCCACGAAGATTCGACCGGTCTCGCCGTCGGCAACGCGGTTGCCGTCTTCGTCGAGAATCTGGACACGAGTGCCCAGCGGTGCGCGACCTGCCGTGGTCGGGTTTGCCTTGAGCTCATCCGGGGTAGCAATAGTTGCCCAGCTGACCTCGGTGGAGCCGTACTGGTTGTAGAGAACCGGCCCGAAACGCTCGAGGGTCTTAGTGACAATTCCCTCCGGAATGGCCGAGCCACAGGATGCGATGACCTTCAGCGATGTCGCGCCGATGTCGTAGCTCTCCGGGAGAATCTCAATCATGCGCTGCAGCATGGTCGGCACCAGGAAGATGGTGTGCGGAGAGTGCTGCTCGATAATGCGGAGACTGTCGGCCGGATCGAACTTGCGGCGCATGATCATGGTGGAACGCAGTGCGATGCACAGCTGTGCAGTTGCGAATCCCCAGGTGTGGAACAGCGGAGCCGCAAGGTAAGCCGGGCGACGCTGGCGCAGCGGAATGCGGCTCATGATGGACGATGCCGGCATCCAGCTGCGCGGCTCCGGACGCTTGGCACCCTTTGGCGTGCCGGTGGTTCCGGAAGTCAGAATAATAACGCGGCCACGGCGTGGACGGCTTGGCAGCTCGGCGGTTGGCCACTTTGCCGGCGGTGCCGTCTTCAGCATCTCCTGCATGGAGGTCCAGCCCTCGCGAACACAGGAGGTGTCACCGTAGTTTTCGAACCACGACACTGCGACCGGGCACTCATCGAAGTCCTCCGGCAACATGTGAGTGAATTCCTCATCAATGAACAGGAAGTCAATCTTCTGCTCACGAATCACGGCCAGAGTCTGCTCGGCAGAGGCGCCGGTGTTGAGCAGTACCAGGTCGGTGCCGAGGCGACCGTGGGCACACAGCGCCATAATGAAACCGCGGTGGTTGCGAGACAGCACGCCGATGCGGTCGCGCTGCTGAATATCACCGTGGCGGAGTGCTCGAGCCAGGGCAGTGGAGCGCTCGTGCAGTTCTTCGTAGGTCAGCGAGCCGCCGTCATCAATAATCGCGGTGTGGTGCGGGTCGCGGCCGGCTGCAATGCCGAGGAGACCAGCTGGCAGGAAGTCCCAACGGTAGATGGAATTCAATGCCTTTCCAGCAGCGCCAGGTCCCATCGAGCCGAGGACGCCAGCCTGCGTCACCGGTGCGAGTCCGAGAACGAGGTCCGAGGTAGCTCGCGAAGCTTTGCGCACCTTATTGAAAATCGAGGTCTGTGGATTAGATGTCATAGTCACTCATCTTCCGTGGTTCATGTCCTGCGGTCTTCGGAGAGGCCTAATCAGGCGAAACCTCATCGGTAGGACCGCCGATTTAGTTTCTTTTACAGTAAGAATAAGTGTCCTAGGTCACTTTTGTGTAGCTTTTTGCAAAATTTTTTTATCAGAAACGAATGTTTGTGAAGATATGCGCGGTGACCAGTGAAGACGGTCAAGTATCAGTTCTCTTTCGCAGCTCAATGGGTGCTGACCTTAGCCGGAGAAGGTTCTGGTTTGGAGTTGATTCCTTTGGGGAAAGCTCCTGAAACGTGTTCTAATCCAGCTGCGCCCTCGACTCGGTGGCGAAGGGCGAACCTATCCGATACGGCTCCAGTCCAGACCACTACGGTGACGTCGACTGAGGAGCTGGACGATGATCGCGATGACGATATGGATGATGATCGTGACGATGGCATTGACGACGATGATCACGATGACTTTGATGACGACGATGACGATGACCGCGTGAACAATTAGTTTTCTAATCGGCACCGTAGATTTTGTGAATTATCGGCCCCCACGTAACCGATGAACCCCGCTCACTAGTGAGCGGGGTTCATGGGCGTTTATGGCAGGGACGCTATTTATTGTCCTGCGGTGTCCTGTGCCATATTCTGCTTAGCGGCATGGCTGACATTGTCGGCGATATCTGTTGACAGTTGTTCGGCATCATCCCACGGGCCAGAATTGGATACCCACACATTGAGCTGTATATGCCCGGTTCGGATGGTTTCTAGGTATCCGTCCTGGTCGTTAATGGTAGATGCACGAGACTGGGCGTCTTCGTCTGCTCCACCAACAAGAATGAGAATTGTTCCATTGGAATCTTCAAAGTTGTAGCCACAGCCAATACCTAAGTCCTTCACGCTAGTCGGCACAGCGTGAGTCTCTTCCGGCATGTAGTCGCCAGCATCACAGACGTTAAGCCAGCTGAGCGCCATTTTGTAGTAATAGGAGGCTATGGAGGCCTGGTCGGAATTGGTGTTCTTGTCTTCCAATTCCGAGTTTGCTTCTTCCAGCTCATCAATCTTTGCTTGCAGCTCGCTTTCCCGCTCCTCTGCCTGCTGTTGAAACGAGTAAATCTCTTCATTCGCGCTTGCAAGTTCGGACTCAGCATTCTTACCGCCCATGGCAAACCCCGCCGCGCCGGCAACAATCACTCCGACTGCGCCGAGGATGAGCGGCAGCGTCAAAGGTTTACTCTTTCCGGACTTAGTGCCGGAAGCTCTCTCCGACACTTTCTCGGAAGTGTCCGACTGGTTGCTATTCCACGGATCGATGGGTTCGTGAGCGTTCATTTTTAACCGACTACCTTCACCTTCTGTGCGATTGTGATTGGTTCGAATCCTGGCTGCTGAGCTGTCACAGCAACGATGTATTCACCGGGTTCTGTAAATGTTGCGTAGGCCTTCTCCCCAAACCGGCGAACGATCTGGCAAGGAGTATGTTGTCCAGTCACGCCTGCGCTGGCACTCGCAGTCGGCTTGCCCTCAGAATCGTAGACATCCACCTTGTTTTCACAGGTTTCAGTTCCTCCGGTCTGGCTGAAATTCCACAGCAACCTGACGTTTGCTTCGCCATCAACCAGGGGATAGGTCAACAGGCTATTGGCCCCCTCGAAGGGAAATGTGATCCGAGCAGTGTCGAAGCCGCCCAATTCTTTCTGGTGAGCAGTTGCGTCAATCTTGACGTTTTGGCGCTTGGCGCTGCCAGGCTCCATGCCGCCAATTTTGGTCAGCTCCATCGAGCTGTTCAGCGTTACTACACCAGAGTCATCGTCCGTATCCGAAAGTCCGCTGTTTGGAGAATTCTTATCCTGCGAACTGTTGGCATATTCCTGCTCTGGCTCTTCTGACTCGGTCGAGCTCTCAGTCGAGCTAGGGGGTTCGGATTGTGCATCAGAAGCAGGGGACGTTTCTGTAACTGTCACCACTGCGGGGGACTCCGGGGCAGCGTTGTTAGTGGGCATACCTGAGCAGCCAATCAGGGTCAGGGTAGTCGCGGCGGCTGCCGCAGCTAAAACGTGCTTTGAATGAAACTGGGATGACATGGGCGTTAAAAACCTCCGGGTTAAGCGTCGAATAAGCGTTTTCTTCATCTGCTTGACGACGCTATAGCGGAGGCCTCAGAAGCGGTACGGGAGTTCTCCCGGTGACTTTCACTACCCGTGCGGGCTTAACTAAATCCTGTCGGGTTCAGCGAATTAATCGTTGGGCAGAGAATCGAGGGAAAGAACCGTTTAATGAATTTCCAACAGCTGAAAGATGCGGCCAAAAGATACTTCTCAAAAACCACAGATATTGTGAAGAATGTTCCAGATCGCACTAAAGGTTGGCGCGGCGATTTGGAGGATCAAGGAATTATTCCTAACCGTGTTGGTGTAGATCAAGAAGGTCGTATCATTCCGCCATTTTTTGTCTGGTGGGCACCCTGGATGTTTCGAGTTGTACTCGTTATCGCCGGATTCATAATTGGCGGAATTTTGGAATCCATCAATAGTGGACCATATCCAGATACGGCGATGTTGATTCCATTCGCCATGGGTTTTGCGATGTGGTTCTTGCGAAATCAGACTAGTTGGATTCCCGGCCTCATTATCACGGTGCTGGCAGTCACCGCAGCATCGCTTATGTCTAAAAGCGGCCTTATTTCTCTCGAAGCATTAATCCTTTTCGCTCTCGTAGTCCTAGTGGAATACATCTACGCCCGGGCCGCATTCGACTACAACACTGCTGCTGCGTTTGAAGAGATGAAGCAGGCGCTTTCCACGTACGGCACTGCCTATGAGCTTGAAGAACGAGAGGACACCAACGTCAACGGAGAGACTCTGACAACTGTCTCCACGCTTGATTCGGGACGCCCTGCTCGGGCAATGATTCGACTGTTGCCGGAGCATGTAGACCCCGGATGGCTTATCGCAGTAGATCCCGCCAGGCGGTTTATGACAGGCCTATCTCCAGAACAGCGTGTTCGCATCAGTGAGATTCAGGAGCAGATGTGAGTCTGAATCCCGCAGTTCGAGACAACCTAGCTGAAAACTTATTTTCACCAGGCGCAGTGCCAACGGGCGCCAAGTTAGCTCAGCTGATTGCTGACATTCCCATGGGCGGAGATGCCTCTTCCTCGGATTTTTGGGAAGCGCGTGTCCGTTTAATTCGAGACCTGTTGTTCTTCGGTAAGCAGTCCCAGCGCGCACTGGACATTATCGATGAGCTGCACACCGAAGATTTTGCCGACGCAGTGCGAAAGAAGTTCGGTGTTTCTTTTCGACTTGTTCTCAAACGAGTACAGCGTCCTCAGTACTTCTTCACTGATGTGCAGATGAAGGCAGTTAAAGAGGGGTTCTTGAAGCCGTATGCAAAGGGCAGCGGAAAAGCGATTACCGAGCACGGGCTTGAAGAGTTCTTTGATCGGATATTGGTTCCAACGTCTAACCGCATGGAGCTCCGTGAATACGTCGACGTTGAAGATAGCCAGGAAATTGAGACTGGTCCGACGAACAACGCGGAGAAACGAGTCTGGGCGGCCTTTGATGAGGCCAGTAGTGCAAATACCGACATCCGGTCGATTGCAGACGTCATTGCGAGCGGTTTTCGTGAACAGTCCGAAGGCTTTATTGACGGCAAGCCAATCGATAGCGACATGCTGAAGAGTGCAACTAAATCCATCGGTGCGAACTTTCGTACCGGTTCGCCAGAGGCTGAAACCCGCACCGGTTTTATTCGAAGGTTGCAAGCAGTCGATGATCCAGCGGATTTAGTGACTCGACATACTTTCGGTCTGCTTAACGACGGAACGTCGCTGGACCCAATGAGACTTCGTAAAGAATTGCAAATTGCTGAGGGAGCCTACTGTTCTAGTTCCGATTCAACAATTGAGAATCGCATTCTTCAAAACGTCAATCACGACGATGTCCTGAAGGCTGATACCGGAAGGGGAAAATCGGATTTTAAGACGCCCCATACCGGTGAAGGGGATGCGATTGCCAAGGAGTTATTACGATTTCTTTCTCCATTTGTTGTGCTCGGTTTAATAGTGCAGTTCATGCAGGAAGGTAATGGATTTATTGCTGTACCGGTTCTGGCTATTTTTGTCGGTATCTTGTGGGCGTTGGTAAAGAAGCGAGTGGCAAAACGATGGATTGCTGTTTTTGGAATCGTATATTTCATTGCCATGGGGGTTATAAATGATAATTTCTATGAATTAGGATGGGTTCTATTTTCTATATTTATCATTACATTTGTGTCGATTGTCTATCTATTCGCTAAGGGTAAGGAGTATAAAAATGGGGTTCTTTAATAACAAAAAGGATGAAAATAAAAGGTCGGATAAACATTCAGACGGTCGTGCTGATGAGTATCAGGAACGAGATCCTAAGTATCCGGAGGTTGACTTCGGTGGAGCGCATAATTTCGCCCCGCTGCCGAATTTTGATGAGTCCTTCGGCCCCCGGGACACGGTCGACAACGGTGATACCACAGGTCAGGAGCCGGTCGAGTATTCCGGAGATCCAAAACTAGACACCGACGAAGCTGCATGGTCCAAGGTTGAGAACGCCGAATTTGGCGGTGTTGAATTTGGTGGTGCCGAGTTTGGCCATGATGAAGACACCACGGAAGGAGCTCCAGCCCAGCAGGACATTCCTCCCGCGACAGTGGAAGAGCTCCCAGAAACGGATGCCGAAAGTACCGCAGGTGTTGCGGCCGGGAACGTCGTAAAGCAGTTGGATTTGATTCAAACTCGGCTGGACACAATGAACGCAGTACTGCGCTCTCAAAGTGAAGAGTTGGAAGCGCTGACTGATCGTCGTTGGTACGCCCAGTTGATGCCCCTGGCGGAAAAGTTGGCGGCCATCCATGACGGGATTTGCGCTGACCTTTCGCGGCTCGAAGAAACTACCGAAACTGATGGCAGTGACCTGTATTCGACCCTGGATTTCCTGCAGGACTCGATTGCAGATGCGCTTCAGTCCATGGGAGTGGCAATTACAGAGGCGAAGGTGGGCGATGCCTTTGATTCTTCAATTCACCGTCGTACCAAATTCGCGGATTCAGATAACCCCGCGCTGCACCGCACGCTAGCGCCATCACGACGAATCTCGCACTACTACACCTTCACCAGTTCTACCAGCCCAATTGTGGTGGCCAAGGCGCCGGTCACGGTGTACCGGCAGAGCGGCAACTAGGCCAAAACTCGAGTCTGAACAGAGCACAGCTCGAGTCCGGCCAGCACACAACTAGAGCGCTGACACGGCAAAAGAAGTCAAGAATCCAACAGATTTCAGAATAAGGAGAAAAATCATGGCTGAGCGTATCTACGGCATCGATTTGGGCACATCCAATAGCGCAATTTCCTACGTGGACTCACTGGGTGTTCCTGTCATTCAAGAAAACCTCGACGGTGACCTGTCGACACCAAGTGTGGTGTGGTTTGAATCGCAGGCCAATACCGTTGTCGGAAAGCTAGCGCGTGAAGAGAAGCTCTTCAGCCCCAATGACGTTGTCGAGCTGGTGAAGCGGAGCATCGGCACCGATAAGAAATGGAATTTCAGCGGGAAGGCGTACACCCCGGAGGAGATTTCCTCATTGATTTTGCGCTCGTTGGTTCCAGACGAAGCAGCTGACGACGAAATTTCGGCAGTTATTACTGTGCCGGCATATTTTGGTGCGAAGGAGCGCGAGGCAACTCGCAACGCAGGGCAGATTGCTAATTTCAATGTGTTGGAGCTGGTAGCAGAACCGGTTGCTGCGGCCCTCTACTACGACTCCAAGCAGCCTCTAAAGGACAAGACCTTGCTGGTGTATGACCTCGGAGGTGGCACATTCGATGCCACGATTGTGCAGGGGATCGACAACACCTTCCGAGTTATTGCCACTGATGGCGATGCTCGACTGGGCGGTGCCGACTGGGACAAGGCTCTTAGTGAATTTATCCTGGATAAATTCATTGAGCAGACTGGTGACGAGGAGGCGGAAAACGATGAGACCTTCGTCGCTAAGCTGCACGAGCAGACGGTGAACTGTAAAGAGGCGCTGAGTAATGCGGAAAGCGCCACTGTGCGACTTGCCAGTGACTCCGGTTCCCGCGCCAAGATTGCCGTTACCCGCGAAGACTTGGAGCGTGTCACTGCGCCGCTGCTCGAGCAGACGGAGATTCCTTTGACCCGGGTATTGGAGACGGCAAAGGAAAAGGAGCCGGGACTGACAATTGATGAGGTCATCCTGGTTGGTGGATCTTCGCGAATGACCGCCGTAACCAAACTGGTGGAGCGTCTGACGGGTAAGAAGCCACTGTTGGTCGAGCCGGATTTGGCCGTTGCTAAGGGGGCCGCGCTCGCTGCGATGATTAGCAAGCTCGGGGGCGTGGTCAATGCTGAGTCCAGCCCTGCAGCACAACAGCAGTCAATTGCGCAGATTGCAGCTGAGACGGGAATCGACGCCGGGCAACTGACCGCACTGTCGGAGAAGAAGGTGGCAAATGTGTTGCCAAAGTCGATTGGCATTCGAGTTGTCGATCACCTGAACAACCCGTACATCGACTATCTGGTCAACCAGAATGACATGATTCCGCTGTCTGAACCTGTGGTACGGGAGTATGCGACCATAGCTGATGGCCAAGAGGAAGTAGATTTGACGTTGTACCAGCAGGCCAGCGACGTTCCATCTGAAGATGTCGCCCTCAATGACATCATTAGTGGTTCGGAATCTATGCTGACAGGAATCCCGCCGTTGCCCAAGGGTCAGCCAATTCAGGTTAAGTTCTTTGTAGCAGCAGACGGCATGATTACCGTGGAAGGTACTCACGTTCCATCGGGTCGCTCAATCGAATCCCACGTGCGCATTGGTGTGATGAATGAGGAAGAGATTTCGGCTGCTCGCACGACGATGATGAAGGTTTCTGTCAGCCAAGGAGATAACTGATGACCGACGATCGCACATTAATCCCGGGCGTCGATGACATTGACAGCGGTGCAAATTCCGATACTGGTGGTCGAAATCGGAAGATTCTGCTGTTCGTGCTCGCCATTCTGGTTGTCGTCATCCTGGCAATGGTGGTCTGGATCCTAAATTTCCGCTCTAACCAGCAGGATAACGCCGACGGGTTGTTTGAAACCACTGAAAGCACCGAAGTGGAAGTCTCGCCGTCCTACTATGTGGGCGATGATCAGGAACCAACCTCGACCACTATCGCACCGCCTGCCGACGATCGGTTCGTAGACCCAGAGGTCTTAGCGTCGACCTTTGACTCGGAGTGCAACCTGCAGAGTGCCTGGTCAAACCAGGGCTCCGATATGGACTGTGAAGCATATTACGAGGTAGTGCGGGCGCTCAGTAAACAGCGGCAAGAGCAAGGAACACTGCCAGAGCAGACGACAATCGAGATTGAGTATGACGGTCAGCCACTGACGATGGAATGCCAAGAAGTTTCGCCTAATTATGATTGCCGCTCTGAGTCTGGGATTCAGATTATGGTGGGTAATCTCGATGGGTCTGGGCAACGGAACCGATGACTGATCTTCCCCAGGTAGGCGATATTTTTGAGGGCTACGAGGTTGAAGCTCTCATCGGTGCCGGCAATATGGGGACGGTTTTTCGAGTACGGAATCCCAAGCTGGGCCGAAACGAAGCACTGAAAATCGTCCCACTGCCGGAAGAGGCCAGTGCTTCTAAGCGAATGGAGGCACTGTTCCAGAACGAGGTTTCTATCGCAGCCACTGTTCACGTTCCCAACGTTGTGACCGTGTTCGATGGCGGGCGAGCCGGGAACCTGCTCTGGTTCACCATGACTCTTATTAGCGGTAATTCGTTGGGCACTGAACTGGCCGAGTATCCGCCGCGCAATTTCGATAAGAGCGAGGTCATGTCGATTGGTGTGGAGATTGCTACCGCGCTAGATCGGCTAGCAAAGCACGAATCACCGGTGATTCATGGTGATGTAAAACCATCAAACATCGTGGTAGAGCGGGATTCGTCGGGGCTTGTGTTAAGTGCGACGCTTGTGGATTTCGGTGTATCAACCGCCACTGAAATCGACAGTGTTGGCGTGACAAATCGTGTTGCCGGCTCATTGCCCTACATGGCGCCAGAGATCTTCACTAAGGGTTGCATTAGTGCAGCTAGTGACGAGTATGCGTTTGCGTGCACGATATTCGAGCTGTTGCAGGGATATAAAGCATTTCCAGCTACTGACGCGGCCAATGCGCGGCAATTGCACTGCGGTAAGCGACCGGTTACCAACCTCAGTGCGGTAGTTGATTCGGTCTTCGCCAAGGCGTTGGCGGTTGACACCGATGAACGCTACGAATCCTGCAATGCGTTTATTAGCGATCTCATTGCTGCGTTGAATGGCGGTGATGTCGAGGTCCGCAATCCGAAGAACCGGAAGAAAGCGCTTGCAGCGTTCTCTGTAGTGGCATGTCTAGGCCTTATTGGTGGCGGCATTGTTGTTACCGAACGTAGCGGCATTGGAGATGGCGGTCTCTTTAGTGCCAAGCACTTGGCACAGCCAGTAGCTATCGGAGGTTCCGCGGAGCCAATGCGACTTCGTGCTCCCGATTTGGCGAAGGGGCCTCGGATCCCGGTGGGTGACCGATGGACCCTTACGTCGTTAAGCGACGTCCCCATCGGCGAGAAGAGCTGGCAGGGGATTCAGCGGATGGGAACATTCAACGGTGCTGCATATCACGCCACGCAGTTTGCTTCAGCGGATGAATTCTTGCTGCCATTTCGCCACGGCATTGATGAGAAGAAGCCGATTGCAGAGGCTGAAAATGGCAAATGGCGTGGTGAAATTCTGGATGCCGTGAGCAAGAACCGGTCAGTGGCAGAACCGGCTGGTTCTGAAGTGGTGAAACTGCGAATGGAGCCCGATGGTCGCCGGTTGGATGTCCTACAGACATCCGGTTCTTTTCACGCCGTGAACAGCGAAGGTTCCGAGGAAACAAGGCCAATCAATTACTGTTTGGTTCAGCCGGCGGAAAGCTCTGCGCCATCCAGTCCCGAAGTGCTCCGTCCGGTATTTGTCGTTTTGACTGAAGGCGATCCTTGTCCTGCTGCCTATGACACGGTGGCGGCGTGGGCAATGCAAACCACGACGAATTAAGAGATAACGCCGAGATTATTTGTTATATTTCGGATTATTATCCTGAATGCCAGTCACTTCAGCCGTCGTTGGGCGATTCCGCAGGAGCATTGGGCAAGGTGCCTAACTCACGGTTGGTGGCTGGTGGTGCGAGAGAAAGGCCTGGTCAACGTGACATCGCTCCCAACACTTGTGGTTGATAATTTGTGTGGGGATGCGATTGTTGCCAATCCGAGTGAGGGATTGACCATCGGGCGTGACGCCGACCTCAAAGTGGGCGAAGATAACCGCTACATGCACCGCATAGCAATGTATGTGTATGCGGAATCCGGAATGTGGTTTTTGCTCAATAACTGCGAGCACGTGACTGCAATGGTGCACATTCCGGAGGTGTCGCGGTCATTCCGGCTGGCTCCGCAACAGCGTTTTGATCTGAGCTACCCGGAGTATTTCATCCGCTTTTCCGTCAAGGATGACCAGTACGAAATTCAGATTAAACAGGATATTGAGCACGCCGATGCAAAGGTCGTGCTGCCAACTGACGGGACTGAAACCATCTCGGTTGGGGAGCTGCCGGAGCGCCAGCGTGCTCTAATCGCCGCATATGCGGAGGACTATCTGCGCGGCCGAATCGACACCATTATGGTTTCGTGCACCGATGCCGAGGCCGGCCGAAAGCTGGGAGGCAAGACTGCAAAGGCAGTCGAGCATTACCGCACCGCACTTTTTGAATCCGCTTTGAGCAAGGGGCTGGTCTCAAGCAAGGAGTGGCAACGGGTTAATCAAAAGAGCCGTCTGCAGCTGGTAGTTGTCGCTGCAATCGAAGCACGATTGGTCACTGCAGACGACTTGAAACTGCTCGCTTAACGACGGTACTTGCGATAAGTCAATCCCTTAATTGGCGTGTTCACAGTGGTGGTTCGGCCGCCACGGGCATTCTTCGTCCACCGAACGGGCCCCATGCGATAGGAATATCCGAGGCCAGAACGCGATAGCGTAACCCGGGAGTTGCGGGTGGGGCGGAAGGTCTTTCGGAAGCTGAATAGTTTGAAAGCCATTGATATGAGTCCATTCTCGGTGCGTCACAGACTGCCATGCGCTCTGACCGTGCTGCTTTGGACAGCATCGCTCTCTGACCGCATTGTGCCGGTGACATAAGCGGATAAAACGTGGTGCGTTTGATGGCACCACTGTCCAGATTTGGGCAGTCCAGCATGGTTTGGCTAGGGGAGAACTCCCCGGGGAGAACTCCCGTTTCTTTTGTGTCCGAGAGTTTTTAATCTGAGATCATGTTCACCAAGAAGATTTCCGCTGTAGCCGCCGCAATCACTGCCGCCGCTGCGCTTGCTGTTGTCAATCCGTCCGTCGCCGATGCAGCTACGAAGTATCCGAGGATTCATGCGGACCTCGTTTCGTACGGCAACGATGATGGTCGAGTTTTCTGTGATGGCTCCGCGAAGTATGGGTTTTGGAGCTGTCAGACCACCGAATCGTGGAGTGACAAGGCTAAGCCTGACTACAACATGTTCGAGGTAGATCTCGAAGAACGTGAAGTGGTTGAGCGAACCTTTGCTGACTTTGATGCCAATTTGGATGTTTTCAAGCTGAAGGAAGGTAAGAAGTACCTCTTTAACGGCATCGTAGTTCAGGGCAAGAACGGCACTTTGTACTTCAGTTCTCCGAAGCAACAGTGCCGTGGTGAAGTTCAACCTGATTTTTGGACCGCAATCGAAACTGACTAGTTGTGTGGGGGATAACGTCGTTTCCCATTAGCTCCCGGTGGCATTGCCGCCGGGAGCTTTTGCTGCCGTATGAGCAGTGATACCTCTCTCGACCAGCCTGTTCGCTACTGGCGTACGGCTATAGGGATTAATCTGTGTCGCGGCGCGTTTAAGCTAGGTGAAACAACCTTTATTGAATTACGGCAAAAATAGACACTTGAAAGGGCAGTGATGTTCGAGAGGTTTACGGACCGAGCACGTCGCGTTGTCGTCCTGGCACAGGATGAGGCACGCGAGCTCAATCACAATTACATCGGCACGGAGCACATCCTGCTCGGCCTGATTAGTGAAGGCGACGGTGTGGCTGCCAAGGCGCTGGAGTCCATGGGTATTTCCCTGGACGCTGTGCGCTCTGAGGTGGTCGACATTATTGGTCGTGGCTCCCAGCCGCCGAGCGGTCACGTGCCGTTTACCCCGCGTGCAAAGAAGGTGCTGGAGTACTCTCTGCGCGAGGCTTTGCAGCTGGGTCACAAGTACATCGGTACTGAGCACCTGCTGCTCGGCCTGATTCGTGAGGGCGAAGGTGTTGCCGCTCAGGTTCTGGTTAAGCTCGGCGCTGACCTGCCGCGCGTACGTCAGCAGGTTATTCAGCTGCTCAGCGGTTTCCAGGGCGATGAGTCCGATGGTTCTCCGGAGCAACGTCCGGTCGGTGCTACTTCCGGCGCTCGTGTGCAGGAGGGTAACCACCAGTCCGGTTCGCTGGTGCTCGATCAGTTCGGTCGTAACCTGACCGTGGCTGCACGTGAGGGCAAGCTGGATCCGGTCATTGGCCGTGAGAAGGAAATCGAGCGCATTATGCAGGTTCTTTCTCGCCGTACCAAGAACAATCCTGTGCTGATTGGTGAGCCGGGCGTTGGTAAGACCGCCGTTGTGGAAGGCCTCGCGCTGGACATCGTCAACGGCCGTGTGCCGGAGACACTGAAGGATAAGCAGCTTTACTCCCTCGACCTGGGTTCCCTGGTTGCGGGTTCCCGTTACCGCGGTGACTTCGAGGAGCGTCTGAAGAAGGTGCTCAAGGAGATTAACCAGCGCGGTGACATCATTCTGTTTATTGACGAGATTCACACGCTGGTCGGTGCCGGTGCTGCAGAGGGCGCAATTGACGCGGCCTCGATTCTGAAGCCGAAGCTGGCTCGCGGTGAGCTGCAGACCATCGGTGCTACCACTTTGGATGAGTACCGTAAGCACATCGAGAAGGACGCCGCTCTCGAGCGTCGTTTCCAGCCGGTGAACGTGCCGGAGCCGAGCGTGGATCTCACTATCGAGATTCTGCGTGGTGTTCGCGATAAGTACGAGGCTCACCACCGCGTATCCATCTCGGACAAGGCGCTGGTTGCGGCAGCTACCCTCTCGGATCGTTACATCAACGACCGCTTCCTGCCGGATAAGGCTGTTGACCTTATTGACGAGGCCGGTGCTCGTATGCGCATCAAGCGCATGACTGCCCCGGCTGACCTGCAGGAGATCGACTCCAAGATTGCCGATGTGCGCCGCCAGAAGGAAGCCGCCATCGACGAGCAGGACTTCGAGAAGGCAGCTGGTCTGCGCGACAAGGAGCGCAAGCTGGGCGAAGAGCGCCGCGAGCGCGAGAAGAAGTGGCGTGCGGGCGAGTCCGACACCATCGCTGAGATTGGCGAGGAACAGATTGCGGAGGTCCTGGCTTCCTGGACTGGCATTCCGGTGTTCAAGCTCACCGAGGAAGAGTCCTCGCGTCTGCTGCGCATGGAGGATGAGCTGCACAAGCGCATCATCGGTCAGGAAGAGGCTGTCAGTGCTGTCTCCCGCGCTATTCGTCGTACCCGTGCTGGCCTGAAGGACCCGAAGCGTCCGTCCGGTTCGTTCATCTTCGCTGGTCCGTCCGGTGTTGGTAAGACCGAGCTGTCGAAGGCTCTGGCCGAGTTCCTCTTTGGTGAGGAAGACGCACTCATTCAGATTGATATGGGTGAGTTCCACGACCGCTTCACTGCTTCTCGTCTCTTCGGTGCTCCTCCCGGATACGTCGGCTACGAAGAGGGCGGCCAGCTCACCGAGAAGGTGCGCCGCAAGCCGTTCTCCGTCGTGCTTTTCGACGAGATTGAGAAGGCCCACAAGGAGATTTACAACACCTTGCTGCAGGTCCTGGAAGACGGTCGTCTGACTGACTCGCAGGGTCGAGTGGTGGACTTCAAGAACACGGTTCTGATCTTCACCTCGAACCTGGGTACCAGCGACATTTCCAAGGCTGTTGGTATGGGCTTCTCGGGTGTCGGCGAGGCCGATGAAGATGGCAAGTACGAGCGGATGAAGGACAAGGTCCACGACGAGCTGAAGAAGCACTTCCGTCCGGAGTTCCTGAACCGTATCGACGAGATTGTGGTCTTCAAGCAGCTGAGCCAGGCTGAGATTGTTCAGATGGTCGACCTCATGCTGGCCCGCGTCAGCGACCAGCTCGACGAGAAGCGCATCACCATGGAGATTTCCGACCGCGCCAAGAACCTGCTGGCCAAGCGCGGCTTCGATCCGGTGCTCGGCGCCCGTCCGCTGCGTCGCACCATTCAGCGCGAGATTGAGGATCAGCTCTCCGAGAAGATTCTCTACGGTGAGATTGGTCTCGGCGAGACCGTCTTCATCGATGTCGAAGGCTGGGATGGCGAGTCCAAGGACGTCGACAAGGCGAAGTTCACCTTCACCAACAAGGGCAAGGCCGGTAACGTTGATGCCGACGGCGGTGCTCTGGGTGAATCCGAGGAAGACAAGGACGTTCTCGGAAATGCTGACGGCACCCTGAGCGTTGAAGCCGACGACATCGAAGGTGCTGCTGACCAAGCCGCTGCCGAGGCAGAGGTCGACTCCGATAACGACGGCCACAACCCGCCACCGGCTGGTGCGGGTGCTGGCCAGCCACTCTAAGAGGTTTAGCCGCTAGCAGTACCAACGAACACTGCCGCCCCAGTTCCGATTCCATTATGGGAGGAACTGGGGCGGCAGTGTGTCTATATGCGGTCTTTCCTAAAAGCGCGGAGAGTTGTAGTTCTACTTGGCCACGCCGAGGTCGACCAATGCTTTCTTTGCCACTTCGGGGTCATCATTTTTGATCATGTACTCAACGATTCCCTGGTCCTCTGGGAGGATTTCCGCAACTGTGATGAGGGACTCCACTCGCTGCGCCTTGAATGTGGAACCGCGCGTTGATTCTGCCGGAATCTCAACGGCATCCAAGACGGGCTTGCCGTCACGAACGGCGGCGGTGGCGGCAGGGTCATCGGTGAAGACTACGTAACCAACGTCGGGTGCCTTCGTAGTATCCACGGAACAGTTGGTACCCATTGCCTGTGGGGCAGGGGCGTTATCCGCACCGTAGTAGCTAAACACCACTTCATAGTCTGTGCAGGCCCGCACGAAACTAGCAATCGGTTCGGGTGCGTGGTCGGCAGGGGTGAGGCCGCCAGCGGTATCCCCACCAGTGGCACCGGTAGCGCCACCGTTGGAAGCGCCGGGATCGGCAGGTGCTTCAGCGGCGGACTGTGCGGGAGCAGCGGACTCGTCTGACTTGTCACTAAAGAGCGCGTCTTTAGCCGCAACGTAGGCAATCGCTAGCACCACGATGCCCGCTATCACTAAGGGGAGGAGTAATAGCTGCTTCTTTACACTGAGACCTTTCGATGCGCCGCTGGCCTGAACACCTGTCGTGCCCGCACTGGAGTTTGACCTGGAGGTAGCAGTCGTATTTGCCGGAGATGCTCCAGTTTCTAGTAACGAGCCATGCTTGATGTAATGGCGATAGCCATTTTCCGCAATAGCCAGGTTTTGCTCGATGTGTGATGTGTCTTCTGGCCCATTTAAGCGGTCGGGCGAACCCGGGTATGCAAGTCGAATCATTATTCAGTCCACCACCGTGAATCAATGTCGGAGTACAGGGAGCGCATCGACTCTGCAAGCTCTTCCAAACTATTGCGATTGAGACGGTGCTTGTTTTCTTTCCATCGCTCAAAAAGCTCCGTCGACGACACTGCACGCGAGGCCTCCGTTCGTGCCTCTCGGCCTGCGGTCAGGGCCCACTGGGCGGCAAATTGCACACGTTTCGCAGCTTTTTCTGTGAAACCGCTCCACACTTTATATGTGTTGTAGAGCTGGGCCACGACGGCCCAGCCACCCTTGTAAGGCAGAACTGTGACGTTGCCCAGGTTGTCAAGTTCAAGGAACTCAAAATGGGATGGATCCTTCTTATCGGCGGTCACGAGGATCCTGCGGTTGGTGACAAACGCGGCACCGTCCACCCCGCTAGCTTTCGTGGCGGCGGCTTCCAGCACAATCTCGTCGACACCAAGGCCTTCTATAACGGCTTCGGCGGCAGCGTGCACAATCTCGGAATCGCCAGCACGCTTAAGCGCAGCACCGAGATCTGGCCGGTCTGTCAATGCAATTTGGGATCCTGTCATGCACACGAGACTAACAACACATCAAAAACTGTGACTGGGTGTGCTGAATTATGGCGTAGATCATTCCCCAGCATAGGGGTGATGGATGGGGCACCGCGGAACCGCGCCAGAAACCTCGGTACGTTGTGTGGATATGAGCTCAACGTTCACGCCAGCAAAGTTTGATGATACTTGGATTTACCGCCTTACAAAGTTCCCATGGCCGGAACCGGCGCCGAGCAAAGATGAGGTGCGCCGCCACTCTTGGGCAATGGTGTACAAGAGCAATAAGGCGTTTGCGACCCCGCTAGGGGTTGAGGCCATCAACGCAAGGGCGGCCAAGTACTACAAAACTTCTCTCGAGCAAAACTGGGGGGTCACTGGTGCACAGGAAGCGTATCAGGTTATTGATGCTCTGCTCGAAGGTGGCCAGCACGTGGAAGATGACCTGGTTTTACCCCTCGCATACGCCGTGAAGGACGTCCCCGAGCGCGAGCTAGATGTGGAAGTGGAGGAAAAGGTCGAGTTCCTCAAAGACTTCTTTATTGCCCAAGGCGCGGATCCGCGTCGTGGAGAACGTAAGTTCCGCTACCTCGTAAGGATGTTGCGCTCGGAGGGCTTTGCCAAAGCAGCGGCCCCGGCACTGCCCGCCACTACTCGCGCATGGGACATAATCCGTGTTCACAACGTTGGTGGCCCGGCAACGGAGCTGGGGTGGATCTCTCCAGAAGAGTTCCTTCAGATTTCAGACAAGGCCGTGGCGGCGCTGCAGCGCTACTTCGTGTCGTGGGCTGACGTAGCCGCAAGTTTCTGGTGGGGTCGAATGATTTGGGCGAGTGATGGTGAGCCCGACGTCACCGCTGCGATGAAGGATCAATCGCAACGGCTCACCGAGCTGCTCGCACACAGTGATTCGCCTTGGGTGCGCGTGCCCTTGCACGACATCCAGGCCGAGGAGCCATTCGCATCCTTGGGTGGTTTGCACTAACTAGCTGTCGTCATTGTTCGGCACGCTGTGGCGGTGGCCGGTTTCATGAGCTCACTAGGGGCGGTCACAAATAACGGATTGAGGCATCTATGGCGCAGGGACGGCGAGTTCAATGACATCTGCAAGGCGAAGTTATCTTCACCAATATGAGGCAAGGTCGGTAACGTTGATGCCGATGAGCGGTGCCTTGGCCGATTCTGAGGAAGATGACGGGCGTTCTCGGCAGTGCTGACGGTATCCTGAGCGTTTGTATCTGGCGACATCAAAGGTACTGCCAATCAAGATACTGCCGAGGCAGAGACCGAATCTGATAACTCCGAGGGAGAGAACTAAATGGGGATTCAATTTCGCAAGAAGCAGAACCTGGACAAGGACACGTGGCTGAACTACTCGGGTTCGGGAGTCTCTGGTTCTAAGCGTATCGGTCCAGTGACCATTAACAGCCGTGGCGGTTACACCGTCCGACTGGGCAAAGGCTTGACCTTCCGTGGTCGCTGGAAGAAAAAGTAGCTGTATTTGCTAGATGGAGGAAAGTGGCGAATGTCGCCGCTAGTACCCCATTTTCTGATTCACCCACGCAAGCATCTCTTCGTGGGTGAGCACGTAGGCAAGGCCGTGCGTCCCATCACCGAGGTCAGTGTCGACCTCCATGTAGGTGATGTCGGCGCCGGCCTTTTGCCACTTCTGCACAAGCTCGCGTGCCGACGTCACTGGTAACACATCATCCAATGCGTTATGGGTAACGAACACGGGCATACTGGGAGTCTTTGTGCCCAGAGCCTGCTCGTCCACGTGGCGTCGAACGACGGGGGAGAGCTCCGGCGAGCGCAGATTTTCCGCTATCCCCAAGTCGTTGGCCGTAAATGCCTTGGTGTCATTGCGAGGCCAACGTTCGACAGTGGCGCCAATGCATTCATCGGCGGTGAGCTTCAGGAAGTCCTGCCCCAGCGGGCTCAGCATGCGCTCGATTGGTTCTTTGGTCTCTGGGTACTCTGCAATCAAGCCGTTCATGAAGTAACCGACGAGTCCCGCCAGCGCCGAGCCGCGAATATGTAGCGCAGTGTCGGTGAGATCGGCCGGAATAGCCCCGGCGTAGACAGCGCGGATGTTCAGCTCCGAGGCGTACTCATCGGCTAGCTCGGCGGCTGCAGCGGTGGCGCCTCCGCCCTGTGAGTAGCCGAACAGCGCAATGGGAGTATCTGCAGGTAGTTGTAAAGTCTCAATAGCCGCTCGCGCCATATCGAGCGTGTTATTCCCGGCAATCTCACGGTTGAGATACGGATGTACCCCAGGCGTGCCGAGCCCCTGGTAATCCACAATGGCAACATTCCATCCCTGTGCCAGCAGCTGAGGTGCCGGAGGCGTCGGAGGCGCTTCGTAACGCAGGGCGACCGAACTGGCACAGTTATCAGCCATACCGAGAGTTCCAGGTGCAATTACTGCCAGTGGGCGCGGGGATTTCTCTGACCATCGGGCGTAGGGCTGCAAAATTGTGCCGGACACGGCTGTCTGGCGGTGGTCGCGTGCACCTGTGGAGGAAAACACGACCCGCTGTGCACGTGCGGGCGCATTGACCGGAAATGGCGTCTTCGTAATTACCTGCCCCGGAGGTAATCGCTTCACCGTAGAAGAGTCAGAGTCCGAGGAACTGAAGCCAATCGCACCTAATTCATCCACTGCTGAGCAGCCACCGAGCGTTCCCACGCTAGAGCCCAGAAGAGCAACTCCAAGCACTGTGCTCAGCGCAATTCTGCGCTTACTAGCCCCAAAGAGACAGCGCTGGCGCTGAGGTCGATGGGGCGTGGCATTCATGTGTCTAATTCTAGGCAACGCACTTGTTCGAATCTGGTCTTTACCGGAGCATTGCCTCGGCTTTAACGGGGCAACTGGAAGCGGCCATCGGAGGTTTGCTCCGCAAGTCCGTCGTCAAGCAGGGAAAACAATGCGCGGGAACGCTGATGCGTATCATCCCAGACCGCATCCAGAGCGGTCTGTTCGACGGGGGAGTCGGCGGCGCGGAGCACGTCGAGAAGCAAGCCCCGGACTTGACGGTCGGTGCCTTCGAACTTCTGCACACGCCGTTTCGCAGCGGCGATTTCATGGTCCTCGGGTTCGGGGCGACCGGCGGCAATCCAGGCGCAACTGGTGGCGATGGGGCAGGCCTCGCACTCGGGTGTCGTTCGACAGACAGTAGCGCCGAGTTCCATGAGTGCGACAGAGGTCTCGGCCGCAGTCGTCGGGTTGAGTGGTAGGAACTCTTCGACGAGCGTCATGTCTGTGCGTTTGGCGATGCCGGGTAGGTACGTGCCCTGGCGGTGTCGCCGGAGTACGCGGCGCACGTTGATGTCCACCACCGGCGTGCGCGCGCCAAAAGCAAACGCCGCTACCGCCCGAGCTGTGTAGTCTCCTACCCCCGGAAGGGCTAACAGTGTGTTCACGTCGCTTGGTACTTCGCCGTCGTGCTTTTCGACGATCTTTTCTGCGCATTCACGCAGCCGGAGTGCACGTCGGGGATAGCCGAGTTTTCCCCACATACGCAGGACTTCATCTTTGGGGGCGACTGCCAGATCGGCTGGGGTGGGCCATTTTTCCAGCCAGGCGCGCCACGAGGGGATGACGCGGGCGACGGGAGTCTGTTGACTCATCACTTCGCTGACGAGCACAGCCCATGGTGAAGTGCCTTTTTCACGCCAGGGAAGTGGCCGCATATTGGCGCGATACCAATCGCGTAAGGCGGCATCGACGTGTTCGTCGAAGTCGTCGGATTGGTTAATTGCAGAGGTCAATCTACATTCTCGCTTTCCCATAAACAGCGGAGTCGTTGCACAATATAACTATGAGCAATTCTGAGAGGACTCCTGAGAGTGTATGGCAATCGATGGTGCGCGGAAACCTCCGCTTCTGCGAGAGCAAGACGGCGCATCCTCGCCAGGACTTGGTTCGTCGTAAGCAGCTGACGCAGGGGCAGAAGCCGAAGGCCGTTGTGCTGGCTTGCTCGGATTCCCGTGCACCGGTGGAGATTATCTTCGATCAGGGCCTGGGCGATGTATTCGTGATTCGTACTGCCGGTGAGATCACCGACCTGTCGGTGCTGGCTTCGCTGGAATTCGCAGTTGATGGTCTGGGAGTTCCGCTGGTGATTGTTCTCGGCCACGAGTCCTGCGGCGCTGTGGCTGCGGCGAAGAATGCACTGGACGGTGGCGAACTGCCGGGTGGTTTCCAGCGTGTGCTGATTGAGAAAGTCACCCCGTCGCTGTTGGCGGCTCGCAAAGATGGCGAGACGGAAATCGACGAATTTGAGCGGCGCCACGTGCGCGAGATTGTTAATCACATTATTGATCGCTCGCCAGAGATTTCATCGCGCTTGGTGACCGGCGAGGTGGGCGTTGTCGGTATGCGGTACCGCTTGGAGGACGGACGCGCTGAGACCGTCGTTACCCATGGAGTCAGCGAGAACCCGCTAACCTAAATGTGTGACCAATAAGCTGCCTCCAGAAATCTACCGGCGTCGGCGTATCGCCGCGGCGGTGTTGCTCGTTATCATCCTCGTTCTCCTGGGCTGGGGTATTTCCGCACTGGTAAACCGGGACAGCGAGGATTCTGAACCGGTGAATGTCACCAGGGATGACGGGAAAGAGGTGACCCCTCCGGAACAGCCCAAGGAACCTTACGCGCCTAAGTCTGACAAGGACTCGACGAAGGACAAGTCTGACAAGGATGCCAAGACGGACGCTAAGGAAGGCGAAGATTCCGCGAAGGATGACGCTCAGGCGGCGCTTGCGAACAAAAAGGACTGTAGCCTTGCAGACCTGCAGGTGACAGCCACCTCGGATCAGCCGAACTACGGCGATGAGCAGCCGACTCTGGCAATTACCGTCCACAATCCCACCGGCGGTGAATGCCGCGTGAACCTCGATGAGCAGCAGTTGCGCTTCGAGGTGTACGACCTGGCAACGTACGAGCGCGTCTGGTCGGATGTGGACTGCAATGACTCCGAAGGCCACGGTGAACTGGTATTGGCACCGGGCGAGGAAGTCAACTATGCCGCCACCTGGTCGCGTCTGACCTCGGCGCCGAACAAGTGCTCCGAAGAAGACCGCGTCCCAGCGCCCTCCGGGTCGTACATCTTCTACGGCGTGATTGGTGACAACAACTCTGACGCCTACACGTTCAACATGCGCTAGCGCTTAGTTCCCAACCCAAGCTCAATGGCCTCGGCAACGGTGCCTGCTTCCAGCAGCCGCATCCCCGCCGGGCCTTTTGCGCCTCTGGGCACAATTGCCGTGTCGAAGCCCATTCGATGAGCTTCCTTAAGCCGCCACTCCAAATCGGTCACTCGGCGCACTTCGCCGGCCAACCCCAGTTCGCCGAGTGCAATGGTTTTGTCCTGGAAGGTCCGCTTAGTCATGGATGAGGCCAGTGCCAGCGCGATTGCCAGGTCCGCGGCAGGCTCCGACAGCGTCATACCGCCGACGGTGGACACGTACATCTCCATGCGGGCCAACTGCTTGAAGTTTCCATGTTCAGTCAGCACGGCCGCGACCATCGGCACGCGGCGAGGGTCGAGGCCAGAGACATTGCGTCGCGGGTTGTGCGCCTCGGTATTGATTACCAGGCCCTGCACCTCCGCCAGCAGCGGTCTGCGGCCATCCATGGCCACGGTAATTGCAGTTCCCGAGGTCGGCGTTCGGTGATGCAAAAACAGCCCCGAGGGATCCTCAACTTCCGCAATGCCGCCCGCCGTCTGCTCGAAGCAGCCCACTTCATCGGTGCTTCCGAAACGGTTTTTCAGGCCGCGCAAGAAGCGTAGCCCCGAATGCCTATCACCCTCGAAGTTGAGCACCACATCAACCAGGTGTTCCATTGTGCGCGGGCCGGCCACATTGCCGTCCTTGGTCACGTGTCCTACCAGGAAAATCGCAGTTCCGGTCTCCTTTGCCAGCGCCGCCAGCGCAGAGGTTACGGCGCGAGCCTGGGCAACGCCACCGCGAGCACCTGCGACGTCGGCACGCATCGTCTGCACAGAGTCCACAATGAGCAGACCGGGGGAGAGCTCCAGCGTCAGATCGATGACGTCCTCGATATTCGACACTGCCGACAGGTACAGCGAGTCCGACAGTGCGCCAGTGCGCTCGGCACGCAGCCGCACCTGACCGACCGATTCCTCACCGGTGACGTAAAGCGTCGGCCCCAAATCGCCGTCCGCGCAGCGGTAGGCCACTTCAAGTAGCAGCGTCGACTTACCAACCCCCGGTTCGCCTGCCAAGAGCACCAACGAACCCGGCACAATACCGGAACCGAGCACTCGATCCAGCTCGCCGATGCCCGTGCGCACCGCGTGCGCAGCCTTGGCGGAAATCCCCGTGATCGCGGTCAACTCGGAAGATGAAGTGGGGATTCGATCTGTTGCGGAGGTCTCGGCGAGGAAACGTTCCTCCGCCTCGTCGTCAAGCGCGCGCTGTGCTAGACGCTGGCTTTCAGCCGCGACGGAAGTGGAAGATGCTTTACGACGACCACCCCGCGCGCCGGGTTCCGTCGCGGCAGCGCTACGGCGACGTTGCTTGGCTGCCCGCGCGGCAATTTTGTCCTCCAGCGTGGAGGCGGACTTCCCACCGCTGGAGCGGATAGTGACCTTCTCTAGCGTGCCCCACTCTTTGCAGTTGGGACATTGGCCGACCCATTTCGACACCTGCCAGCCGCATGCTGAGCATTCGTAGGCTTCGTCTTTGGTCTTGGCCACGGTGCAACCACCTTTGCTTCAAGAGAGGGGACACGACAGACTCCACAACGTGTGTTGTGCGGTATGCGGTGAATGTCGCGAGAAAATTTACCCCAGATACGCGAGAGCGGGCCAGGGCAGTGTCAATGACTTGTGTCAAGGATGACTGTACTGCCGTGACCCGTATCAAGCGACCAATCGCCCATGCCCGCTCGATGAAGCGCCTCGCGTTATTTGCGGGACAGGACTGCGCTGTACCAGCGCCTAAAAGTGCGCTGCGCGCGAACAGCGCAGGAACACCACTGTGCTGCGATTACTTGGATTCAATCATGCCGTCAGCACCGCGGTTCGGTGCGCCAGCTTCCAGAATGTCAGCAGAGATGGTGATGTCCAGGTCGTAGGTGTTGGTCTGGCCCTGCGGGTCAGTGAACTCGAAGGTGGCCTCGCGGTTCTGGCCAGCAGCGCTGCTCTTGTCGCCAACCAGGGTGCTCGGGTCCAGCTCATTGGTGTAGTACGCGATGCAGCCGGTGTTGTCCTTGGCGGTCTTAGCCAGCGGATCGATGACGGACTTCGGGCCGGCAACAATCTGGCACTCACGCGGCAGGGAGTCCTCGCCCTTTGCAGCCTTAGCGAAGGAAGGTGTCTCAGCGACCTTCTTCAGCTCAACCTCGCCGATACCTTCAACGGTGACGGACTTCAGCTTGTAGACCGACTCGGTAGCGCGCTGCTGGTTGCTGGCGGAGAACTTCAGACCAGCGGTACCAGCCTCCGGGTCAACCAGGATATGAGCGTCGCGGATGTTGACGAAGCCAAGAGCCGAGTTGGTGTTCTCAGCACCCTTGCCGGCAGCATCTTCGCCGCCGTTCATCGCACCGTCTACAGCCGGGTGCTGATTTGCGGTCTGCGAAATCTGACCGGCGCCACAAGCAGCAAGTGCAACTGCGGATGCTGCGGAGACGGTGATGAGGGCGCTGCGGCGAAGTACGGACTTGAAGGCCATGACTAGATTTCCTCCAGTAGCTTGAGGATGGGCGATAGGATTTTCAGTATTTAAAGAACACCTTAGTGTCTTCCTAAGATGTTCTCATACTACCCGTAAAATCATGGGGGGGGACATGATAGGGTGGAAGGCCGTTGGAAAGGGCGTGTGCATTACATGGAATTCAGCATTGGGGATACCGTAGTTTATCCGCACCACGGAGCTGCGAAAATCGAAAACATCATTGAACGAGAGCTTAACGGTGAGACCGTTCAGTACCTCGTACTGCAGATTCTGCAGAGTGATCTGAATATCCAGGTGCCCGCCAAGAATGCCGAGCTGGTCGGTGTCCGCGATGTTGTCGGTGAAGAGGGGCTGCTGAAGGTCTTCTCCGTTCTGCGTGAGACCGACGTAGAAGAGGCCGGCAACTGGTCCCGTCGCTACAAGGCCAACCAGGAGCGCCTGGGTTCGGGCGACATTAACAAGGTCGCTGAGGTAGTTCGTGACCTGTGGCGCCGCGATCAGGATCGCGGTCTGTCCGCCGGCGAAAAGCGTATGTTGAGCAAGGCTCGCCAGGTTCTCGTCGGTGAGCTCGCGCTTGCCGACGGCGTTGATGAGGCCAAGGTCGAGGAAGTTTTTGCCCGCGTCGATGCCACTATCGAGCGTCACCGCGCGCTGGCACAGGAAGGTACCGCCGGTGAGAAGAAGGACGAGGCCGACGATAAGCCGGTGGACCTGGACGCAGACGCATAAGTCGTTTCCCTTCCTCGGTTCCTTCCAGTAGGGATTTTCTGCACTTTTCCGGTTAACGGCTAGCGCACATACATTGCCCGTGTGCGCTAGCCGTTTTCTCTTTTTCACCCGTATCTATTTCCCCGCTATGCTCGGGGCTGTGACTTTTCAAATCTTCGATACCGCAACCCGCCAACTGAAGGATTTTGAGCCTCTCCGCGAGGGGCATGCCTCCATTTACCTGTGCGGTGCGACCCCGCAGGCTCAGCCGCACATTGGCCATGTTCGCTCCGGCGTGGCCTTTGATATCTTGCGCCGTTGGCTGATCGCCAAGGGGTATGACGTCGCCTTTGTGCGCAACGTCACCGATATCGATGACAAGATTTTGAACAAGGCCGCCGAGCACGGCCGTCCTTGGTGGGAGTGGGTCTCTCGCTTTGAGCGCGAATTTACCTGGGCTTACAACCAGCTCGGTGTTCTCCCGCCGAGCGTTGAGCCGCGCGCTACCGGGCATGTCACTCAGATGGTGGAGTATATGCAGCGTCTGATGGATAACGGCTTCGCCTACGCTGTCGATGGCAGCGTCTATTTCGACGTGGATGCCTGGTCCAAGGCTGAAGGCAGCGACTACGGCAGCCTGTCCGGCAACCGCGTCGACGAGATGGAGCAGGGCGAGACCAATACTCCGGGCAAGCGCGGTGCGCACGATTTCGCACTGTGGAAGGCTGCCAAGCCGGGCGAGCCCTCGTGGCCGACGCCGTGGGGCAATGGCCGGCCGGGCTGGCACCTGGAGTGCTCCGCCATGGCCACCTACTACTTGGGCTCGGAGTTCGACATCCACTGTGGCGGCCTCGACCTGCAGTTCCCGCATCATGAAAACGAGATTGCGCAGTCGCACGCAGCCGGCGACGGCTTTGCTCGCTACTGGATGCACAACCACTGGGTCACAATGGCCGGCGAAAAAATGTCGAAGTCGCTCGGTAACGTGTTGTCCGTGCCGCATATCCTGACCATGGTTCGTCCGGTTGAGCTGCGTTACTACCTCGGTAGTGCGCACTACCGCTCCGTGCTGGAGTACTCCGAGGAGGCTCTGCAGGAAGCGGCAGCGGGCTACCGTCGTATCGAGGCGTTTATGCACCGTGCCGTCGATAAGCTCGGCGATATAGAAATCGGTGAGTGGACGCCGGCGTTCGAAGCAGCGCTCGACGACGACCTCGCCGTCCCACGCGCGCTCGCGGAAATCCACAACGCTGTTCGCGGAGGTAATCAGGCGCTTGCCGACGGCGACGAGACCAAGGCCAAGGAGATTGCCGGTGCTGTCCGCGCTATGGCCGCAGTCCTTGGGTTCGATCCGCTGAATGAGCAGTGGGCAACCTCCGATTCCGGTTCCGATGCGGCAATGCATGCGCTCGGTGTGCTGGTTGAGCACCAGTTGGAGGAACGCACCCGGGCTCGTGCAGAGAAGGACTGGGCTACGGCTGATGCTGTGCGCGACCGTCTGAAGGAAGCGGGTATCGAGGTAACTGATACCGCGGATGGTCCAGCATGGTCTGTCGCTGACTAGGGCTGAAAAGCTGGCTTTAGGCTAAAGAAAACTATTAACAACAGGAAGCAGGTAGCTATGGCAGGCAACGGTCGTCGTGGTGCAGTGCGCAAGGCAAGCAAGAAGAACGTTGGCGGCTCCGGTGGCCAAAAGCGTGGCTTGCGTGGCAAGGGGCCGACCCCGAAAGCAGAGGACCGCGTTTATCACGCAGCTCATAAGCGGGCGAAAGAGAAGCGCCGCCGTGACTCGGGGCGTCATGAGCGCAAGGGGGATGGCACCGAGCTGGTAGTTGGCCGTAACCCGGTCGTGGAGTGCCTGCATGCAAAGGTGCCAGCGGCAGCGCTGATTGTGGCGCTGGGTACCGACAATGACGAGCGCCTGCAGGAGTCAGTGCGTATCGCTAACTCCCGTGGTATCCCGATTCGCGAGGTGCCCCGCCACGAGTTGGACGCCATGACCGGCAACACTATGCACCAGGGTATCGGCCTGCAGATTCCGCCGTACAAGTACGCATCTGTCGAAGATCTGATTGATTCGGTGGCCAAGACCGGGGAGCCGGGCCTTATCGTCTGCCTGGATAACATCACCGACCCCCGTAATCTGGGCGCGGTCATTCGCTCGGTGGCGGCCTTTGGCGGTCACGGTGTGGTGATTCCGGAGCGTCGCTCGGCTGCCATTACGGGCGTCGCCTGGCGTACCTCAGCTGGTACTGCTGCGCGTCTGCCAGTTGCGCGTGCGACCAACATGGTGCGCTCGCTCAAGCAGTTCCAGAAGGCTGGCTATCAGGTCGTTGGCTTGGATGCCGGTGGCGACCACACGCTGGACACGTACGACGGCACCACCCCGGTGGTTGTGGTCGTCGGCTCTGAGGGCAAGGGGCTTTCGCGCCTGGTGCGCGATACCTGTGACACCATCATGTCCATTCCGATGACTGGCTGGGTTGAGTCTCTCAATGCTTCCGTTGCTGCCGGTGTGACCCTGAGTGAGTTTGCCCGCCAGCGCCGGGCTAAGAGTAGTCAGTAGCGCATTTGATACCCCCCGTAGGCGCCATTATCAATTCGTTATAGTAATGGCGTTTACGTGGGGTATTTTGCGTTCTAAATGGCGGCCGGTACTTATGGCTACCCCCAGTAGTTCAGCGCTTTAAAGATAATTCTATTTCCGGCGTGCGCTGCAGAAATGACGGCGTTATTATCACTTCCAACAGAAAATTATCCGTAGTTTCCTGAAGGGGAGGGCGGGCATATCATGCTCCTAGAAATGGGGGCGTAATTGGCCGTAATTTAGGGATGCTCACGGACCTAGCGGTGGCTTGTACAGCTAGCTTTTGGGTCACTGAGATGTCAGACCACGACATCCTCAGCGTTAGTTTTTCTGTCTGCCGGGTCACCCCATTTCGGCAGCCTCGCAGTCTTAAAAAGAGCTGGGGGTATTGGAGTCTGCTTTTAGAGAATCCAGTAAAAATACGGGCAGCCCCTCGGTGGCGAGAGGGAAGGTGGACGCACCTTCTCCGCAATCGTCACTCGAGGAGCTGCCCGATATTTTTGTTGTTTTAACAGCTACTCCGAAAAGCGTATGTGTCTATTTTCTCCACTTGGCAGCCTGAACGTCGTCACGCGTTGCCTTACGCGACTGCACCGTTCCGATGGCGTAGCAGATGAGGTAGATGACAAACGCGATTGTCGTCACTAGAACGCTGACCGGGATACCCGGTGCGAGCGAGAGAACGATGCCGCCGACAGCCGCGACCTCAGCGAAGATGGTCGAGAGGATGATGGCCTTCACCGGCGAGGCAGTAACGAATGCGGCTGCGGCACCCGGGGTGATAATCAGGGCGATGACGAGCAGAGAGCCGACGATTTGCACGCCCTGGGCGGCCACGAGACCGGTGAGAATCGCGAAGTAAATCGATAGCGCCTTCACGTTGACACCACAGGCGGCGGCCATGATGGGGTCGGCGGAGGCGAATAGCAGCGGGCGCCATTTCCAGGTAACGCCGCCGACGACGATGACCGCGACGATGGCCATCGTCCATAGAGAAGTGTCAGTCAGACCAATGATTTGGCCGGTGAGAAGTGAAAACGCGGTACTTGTCCGGCCGGGGTAGAGGTGGATAAACAGCACCGATAAGCCCATGCCGAAGCTCAAGACCACGCCCACGACCGCATCTTGGCGCCCTCGAAGCGACAGTGCCGCCAGGACTATTGCGATGAGCACCGAACCGATAATGGCACCGCTGCTGACACTGACACCAAGTAGTAGGGCCGCGGATGCACCCATAAGTGCCAGCTCGCTGGTGCCGTGGACCGTGAAACTCATCTGTCGCATGACGATCAGGGGCGAAATGATGCCGGAGATTAGCCCGAGTAGAGCTGCCGCGATGAGAGCATTGTGGACGAACCCGACTTGGAGCAGAGCAGCGGTGTCGGAGAAATACTGAGTCAGTAGGGTCATTAGACGATAACCAGCTTTCCCTCGACACGGGCAACCGCAATGTTGGTTTGGTAGAGCTCCGAGAGCGTCTCTGAAGTGATAATTTCCTCGACTGACCCGACCGCATGTCCGTGCGGCGTCAGGTAGAGCACCCGGTCACAGACGCCCAGGATGGGGTTGATGTCGTGGGTGACAAAGACGACTGCCGTGTCGTTTTCCCTCCGATGCCGGTCCAGGCGCTCGACCGTGGTCCGTTGCGCCGCAGGGTCGAGGGAGAGCAGAGGCTCGTCGCAAAGCAAAAAATCTGGTGCCGAAACGAGCGCCTGCGCCTGACGGACAAGCTGCTGCTGACCGCCAGAGAGCGTGCCGACGCGACGGCCTGCAATACCGCCCGCGCCGACAAAGTCCAGCATTTCGTCGGTGGCGGAGCGGTTCTTGCCGGCCGCCAACTCGACGAGGTCGCGAACCCGAATGGGCAGTGAGGGCTCGAACATCCGCTGCTGTGGAATGTAGCCGAGGTTCCCGTCGACTTTTACTGAACCGTGAGTCAGCTGGCGCATGCCAAGGGCAGCGGTCAGCAGCGTGGATTTGCCGACGCCATTGGGGCCCAGGATGGCCAAGAACTCGCCGGGCTCGATATTCAAATTGAGACCGGACCACAGCGGCTCGACGGCTGCGTCAGTAAAAGTCAGTGAGGGCAAAGTTATGCGGACTCCATATCGGAAAGGGTTTTCTTGTAGAGGTCAAAGAACGACTGGTCAGCGCTCGGCGACTCAAAAACATCGACGATTTTAACGCCCTTTGCCTTGGCAGCCTCGACGAGTCGCTGCGAGACCTGGTCGTGGGTCTGCGGTGCGTCGATGAGGTAGTCCAACTCGCCGGACTCAATCAGCTTCAGCATTTCATTGACATCGCTTGCCGACGGCTCGGACTCATTCAGTGTGGACTGACGGTAGCCCTTCGGGGTGATGTCCTCGACCTTCGTGTCCTTCAGGATGTCATCGGCCAGCGGGTGAACCTGAGCAACCTTAGCGGCCTTGAGCTTGCTCTTGGCCTCTTCGATGTCCTTGATTTCCTTATCGACGGCCTTGGTGTCGGCCTTGGCGCCCAGCTTGGTCAGAGCTTCGGCGAGCTGCTCTGCAGTTTCTTCAACCGCATCGGTGTCGTACCAGACGTGTTCGTTGGCTTCGCCGTCATGGTGGTGGTGCTCGTGGCCTTCGTGGTCGTCGTGACCTTCGCCATCATGCTCGTGGCCTTCATGGTCGTGCTCGTGGCCCTCGTGATCATGGTCGTCGTGGCCCTCGTGATCATGGTCATGTTCGTGGTCATGGCCTTCTTCCTGCGGCAGCGCAGAGATGATGACCTTGTCCTTTGCGTCACGCAGAGAGGAGGTCAGCCATGCGTCGTAATGCCCGCCACCTGCGACGAGAATATCGGCGTCCTCTACCTTTGCCATGTCGGCTGCGGCCGGTTCGTAGGAGTGAGGGTCGATGTCGTTGGACGCGATAATCGGGTCGATGGAGACCTTCTCGTCGTCGGTGACTGCGTCGGCGACGTCTGCCCAGACCTTGGTGGAGGTGACCACCTTAATGGTGTCTTCGGACTTGCCCGCGGACGTAGCGCTGTCATCATTGCTGGAGCATGCGCCGAGACCTGCGACGAGGCCGGCGCTGGCGACTAGCGCCGCGATGCGCGTGGAAAAGCGTGCCTTCATATATGTATCCAATCCTGTTGCGGGCTGAATTATTCCTTTTATTCAGCTCCTGAGCATCAACCGCTATTGAAAACAGTTGTCTTTTAGTTCAAAGAACATAGTAGGGGCTGCGGAGACCCAGTCACAAGGCGGGCCTCTGCCGGAGTGGCCGAAATGACAGTCGCGCACATTCGTTGGGTAAAGTTGTCCGCGATTAGATGCGTGTGATGCTCGTTGTAGTTCTTTTCCATAAAATCGAGGTTTTCTACCTGAGGTAGCTGGACGAAGATATCTGAGCGGGCAGTCGCTGTTGGTTTTTCAAGAAGGGTCGGTATTCCGTGCAAAGTCGGCGTCGTCGTGGCACCTTGGCTTCCATCGCTGCAGAACTTGGGGTCTCGCGCACGACTGTGTCCAACGCGTACAACCGCCCTGACCAGCTCTCGGAGAAGTTGCGGGAGCACATCTTGGAAACTGCGGAGCGGCTTGGCTATCCCGGGCCGGACCCAATGGCTCGCGGTCTGCGCATGCGCCGGGTTGGCGCCATCGGCGTGCTGTTCACCGAGCACCTCCCGTTCGCTTTTGAAGACCCTGCGTCGGTGGATTTTCTCGCCGGCCTCGCAGAGGAGCTCGGCGAAATGGGCGACTCCATGTTGGTCATTCCAGCTTCCTCCGAGGAGGGCGGGGACGTAGATCTCAATCTGATTCGGCAAGCGGTGGTCGACGGTTTCGTGGTCTACTCCGTCGCGGACAACGACCCGTTCCTCGCTGCCGTGCGCGCCCGTGGCTTGCCGACGGTCGTGTGCGACCAGCCTGCAGATGCGGTGGCTCTACCGTTTGTGGGCATCGATGACCGTGAGGCCATCAAGCCCGCGGTGCGACACCTGACTGAACTGGGACATCGCAAGGTGGGAATCTTGTCAGTGCGATTGTCGCGTACCCCGAACTCGGGATATGTCACGGAGAAGCGGCTGGCAGAAGCTCATCACCAGGTGCAGAAGAACCGCGTCGAAGGTGCGCTGGAAGCGCTTGCCGAGGCTGGTATTCAGCAGGTGGATGTGCCTATCATCGAGCGCCACCTCAATGACCGCGAGAATAACCGCGATGCGGCTCGCCAGCTGCTGACCGACAACCCGGATCTCACGGCGGTGGTCTGTACCACGGATACTCAGGCAATTGCGGTCTTGGAATATGCCAAGGAGAACGGAATTCGTGTTCCGGAGGACCTGTCCATCACAGGCTTTGACGGAATCGAGCGCGCCCTCTTCCACAAGCTGACCACTGTAATTCAGCCGAATAGGCAGAAGGGCATTGCCGTCGGCCGCGCGCTGGCCGAGGAGCTTGAGGCCGCACGCGAGGACAGCGGTCGCGCTCCTCGCGTCTTGTTGGAGACTGAGTTTGTCGTTGGATCGACAACCGCAGCGCCGTCGGCACCGTCAGCCGGGTAGCGGGCCGACGAGGGTAACAACATCGTGGCGCTATCGGGGGCTCTTGGGGTGGTAAACCCCACCTCGTCTTTACTGTGTTCGGATTCAGATTAAGGTCTATTACATGACAGATTCAACAAATTCGAGCACCGACCGATCAGCTGCGGCTCTCAATAGTCCGGAAGCTACCCGCGACGACCATGTCGAACTTGGCGGCCCCGTCGAATTGGATGAAATGTCTATCCGTGGCGCGATGAGTGAGTTCACCACTGGCGTGACCATTATCGCCACCGAGGATGAAGGCGAAGCGTACGGTTTCGCCTGCCAGTCTTTTTCCTCGCTGAGTCTCACTCCACCGATGGTTCTGTTTACTGTCATGAAGACCTCGCGGTCCTGGCCGCATATACGGAACGCTGGACGCTTCTCCGTCAATGTGTTGGCCGAGGATCAGGAGGATATCTCGGCAGCCTTCGGCCGCAGTAATGGCGAAAAGTTCAAGACGGGGAAGTGGACCCGCTCTGAGCTGGGCAACCCTTTATTGCACGGCTGCTCCGTGTGGATTGATTGCACCGTCGTCGATGTTTACGAAGGCGGCGATCACTGGATTGTGACGGCGGATATTGTGGCTATCGGCAAGCGTGAAGAAATCAATCCGCTCATTTACCACCGCGGTTCTTACGCACGGGTTTCTCACCCCGGCACCGATGCGCCTGTCGATCAGAAGTGGCGTCAGCGCCCCTCGGTGTAACCCGAAGTTGTCGCAGTCCAGCCACGGCGATCCTCGCCTGGCTTGGGGTCTTTCATCTCTCGCATGCGCAGACCATTGTTGTCCTGCGTGTAGACGAATTCGCCCGCCACAATCTTGTGGAAACGCTCCGAATAGGTCTGCGCCTGGTCTGAGCAGTCCAAACTGCGAGTCTGCTCCGGGGTACCGAATTCGACCGCCTCGCCCTTCCACTGCAGCGAACCAGAGCCGTTGCCACAGGAATCAGCGAAGGTATATGTTGTCTGCCCCAACGTAATAGTCGGCGCCTGAGTTCCGTCCGGCACACCGTGGGGCAGGTTTGGGTCATCAAAGATCGCGGTTATCTGCCATTGCTTGCCGACGATCTCCGCTGCCGGCTTTGCCTGGCATGCGGTAGCCGTCATGGACACTGCCGCAACGACAGCTACTGCGGCAACCGCTTTTTTCCCGCTCCGACCCATGCTGCGTGACCCCGTTAGTTAGCTGCCTTCTTGGTGGTCTTCTTAGCAGCCTTCTTCGTCGTCTTCTTAGCGGCCTTCTTGGCAGCCTTCTTCGCCGTCTTACGAGTGGTCTTCTTTGCGGCCTTCTTGGTCGACTTCTTCGCAGTCTTCTTAGTGGACTTGCGTGTGCGCTTTGCGGTCTTCGGAGCGTTTTCCTTCTCGTATTCCTCGTGAACCTTCTTGAAGCTCAGGCCTTCCTTCTCCACTCCGAGCATGCACATCAGAGTGACGGCATCGTAGAAATCCTCGGCGAAGGTAGCAACAATTCGCCGTGCGCCAGCAGCGGTCTTTTCTTCGACCTTGTGAAGAGCCTCGTTCTGAGCAGTGCGAGTGTCTGTGACCTTCGGTGGCACGAATCCTCCTGGCAAGCATGGCCTTAATTGCGCCCCATACACCTACTTCTGCCAGCCATCTCGCCACATGCTCCCGGCACTGAGCTCAACCGAGTTCAGTGAAGAAGGAATGGGATTGTGATGACGCAGTTTCAGCTTTAAGCGCTACTTACAATTCAAAAACCTTATTCTACCACGTTGTTGATAGGTCGCGCGGTGTGGATAATGCTCCCATGGATACGGCTAGTCCACGCAGCGGCTGTCCCGCGGATTGAGCAGTGGCTGCCCCGCGGAATGGCTAGTCCACACGCGGGTTCATACCGCCCTTGAAGCGGTAGTTGCGTGGACGGCGAGGCTTGTTCCGCGGATTCACAGGACGGATGCGACGCATACCGGCCCGGATTGGACGGGTCAGGCCACTGTCTTCGCGCAGTGCGCGAGGGCGACGGAGCCTGCGCGCCATCCATTCACCGAGGACAATACCCGCAGCTAGTGCCGTCGCAATGCCTAGCGCTGAGGCTAGCGCCGTAAACCCCTTGGTCGGGTGGTCGTGCAGCAGTGCGTGCATACCGCGGTAGATCGTCATACCCGGAAGCAGCGGGGTTACGCCTGCCACTGCCGTAATCAGCGGCGGGATGGACCAACGTCGTGCCAGCAGGCCACCGATGAGACCAATCAGCGTTGCTGCCGCGCCTGCGCTGGTCACCGGATGAACTCCCAGTGGAGTCAACACGTAGTAGTAGGTCATCGACCCCAGCAGAGCGACCGTTCCGGACACTGACAACGCGGTGAACCCAGCATTCGAGGCCAACGCAAATGCGATTGAGGCGGTAGTTCCCGCTATCACCCTCACTGTCGCCTGTGCCAGGTTGAGGTCAGAACCCGCGATGACGTCGGGAAGCGGAATGCCCAGCATTCCGGAAAACTCGATGCCCATTGCGATGCCAGCGACGATTCCGCCGGTCAACAACATGGTGTCGAAGAAGCGCGCGGAGCCAGTCACAGGTGCGCCGGTGATGCCGTCTTGCAGTGCTTGCACGAGGGTTAGGCCGGCGAGCATCACGATAATTCCCGAGGCGATCAGCCTGGATGGCTGCATCTCAAAGGGGAGATACGCCTGCGCCGCATTGAGCACAGCAGCGGAGAGCGTGGCAATGAGACCGCCGACTGCATTCTGAAAGAATGTGGGCAACTCGCGGGCAGCGAGTTCACCAATCACGATGACGATGGCCAGTGTGACCGCAGCCGCGATAAGGGCGACCTCGAAACTCGAGCCGAGCAGCACTGTCACAGATGAAGCCAGCAATGCCCAGCCAGTGTAGATGACGCGGAGGCGGTATTTTGCGGGCTCACGCTCGACCTTGTCGATAGCCTCAATAGCCTCCTCCAAGCTCAGGTGGCCCGCGCGAATTCGGCGGATGACACGGTCGGTGTGACGCAAGCGCTCGAAGTCGGGCACTGGTGCGGTGACAACGCGCATCGCGGTAATAGGGGTACGGCGCGCGCCGATGAGGTGGTAGACCGTCACGGAGGTCAACGTGATATCGACTTGGATTTGGGTGAGGCCATAGGCTGAGGTCACGGCCTTAATTTGTAGCTCGGTATCGCGGTTGCCCGAGCCACATGCCAGCAATAGCCCGCCGATGCGAGCAGCGAGATCGAGTACGGCCGTGACCTGACTCGGGTCGGAATAATCGATCGGTGCCAGCGGCAGCGGGGTAGTAGTCGAGTGCACTAGGTCGACAGTTGCCGTTGGGCCGGAAACGAAATCAATCACGCGCTGCTTGAAGGTGGACTGACCTTCGATTGCAGGAAACTGGGTCTGCGGAGTGTCGTCGTAAGAGACAGTGGCTTCAGCGTCGTAGAGATCATTCTTCGCAGCGGAGTTTTCTCCGGCGTTGGAATTGCTGTCACCAGCGAATGACATGTCGACACTTCCTTTCCCCGATACTGCCTGGGGTGCATTGCAGTGATGCTGCAAAGACGCGATGCGGAGACGTTGCAGAAACATAGCCCCAGTGATTTAGCGATAGTCACACTACCCCGTCAGTGACCGAGAATCTTAATTCGTTTTTGAGGCGGTGAATTTGCCTATCTGAGCGGGGCTTTTAGCGTGTGGAAAAGTGTTCAAGAAGTGCGGTTGCAGTTTTCCTGTGGTGTCGTTTTTAACTTCTGCTTGCCAACCTGTACAATCGCCTGTCAGCGGCACAGCTGAGTTCGATTCTCAGGTTGACTCTGATTCTTTCGAGCCAGCGACGGCTAACGCCAAAAGGTCGCTTTAAAGTTGCCGGGATGGCGCAATTGGTAGCGCAACTGATTTGTAATCAGTAGGTTACGGGTTCGAGTCCCGTTTCCGGCTCCAAAACCCCAGGTCAGGAAGTTTTCCGGCCTGGGGTTCTTTGGTTTAAAGGGTGCTCGCGTCCTTTTTGGGTCCTTTTTCGTCGCTCCAATGCAAAAACCCCCGCGCCAAGAGGGGTTAAGTAAAGAAAAGTGTGTCTTTTCCGGGCGTGTTGCGGTTATTTGATCCAGCCTTTTTGGATGCCGAGGTTG